>DATDGP010000159.1:0-19157 GCA_036522035.1 Terriglobales bacterium | reverse complement strand
CTCAGGAAAGCCGCTCAGTCCGGCTAGCACTTTGCCGTGGCCAAAACTGAGTTCGCCTCTTTCCAACGCCTCCTGAACCGGCAGCGGCAGCTTGATGAGGCGGATGAAGTTGGCGATGCTGGCCCGGTCTTTGCCTGTGCGTGTGGCAATTTGCTCCTGGGTGAGCCCAAACTCACCGCTTAGGCGATCAAAGGCCCGGGCCTGCTCCATGGGATTGAGGTCTTCGCGCTGCAGGTTCTCGATGATGGTAATCTCCATAGCCTGTTCGTTGGAGACCTGGCGCAGCACGCTGGGAATAGTGGCCTTGCCCGCGCGTTTGGAGGCCAACCAGCGCCGCTCGCCAGCGACCATTTGGAATCTGCCGTTCGGCCCCGGACGCAGCACCACCGGCTGCACCACGCCGCTCGATCGAATGGAATCCGCAAGCTCGTTCAGAGACTCTTCGCTGATATGACGGCGCGTCTGGTAAGGATTGGGGTCGATCAGATCCACCGCGATTTCTTCGGCGCCGCCAACGGACGGGGCCGGCATGGGAACGGCGGCAGTCGCCGTACGTCCGGGCAGCAGCGAATCGAGTCCGCGTCCAAGAGCTCTGCGCTTGTCATTCAACTTGATCATGGTTCTCCGAGAATCGTTTGTACCGCGTCGCCTGTCCGATCCAACAAGCTAGGCGGTGAGTTCCTGAGTATCGGTTTGCACCGGTTTAGGCATGCGTTGCATCAGTTCTTTGGCCAGGCGGATGTAGCTCTCCGCGCCCCGGGAATGTACGTCATAGAGCAGCGCCGGCTTGCCGTAGCTAGGCGCCTCAGCCAGGCGGATGTTTCTCGGGATCACGGTTTCGAGTAGCTTTTCCGCGAAGTGTTTCTTGAGCTCCTCAGTTACTTGCTGGGCCAGGATGGTGCGCTCGTCATACATGGTGAGCACCACACCCTCGATGGCTAACGCGGGATTGAAGCTCTGGCGCAGGCGCTCGATCGTATCCAACAGCTCGCTTACCCCCTCGAGCGCGAAGTATTCGGCCTGCATGGGAATCAGAACGGAATCAGCCGCAACCAGGGCGTTGAGGGTCAGCAGATCCAGAGCAGGCGGGCAGTCGAGCACAATGAAATCGAAACTCTCGCGAATCGGCTCCAGCGCGTGCCGCAGACGAAACTCACGCTCTTCGGCGTTCACCAGCTCCAGATTGGCTCCGATCAGGTTCCTGTGAGCGGGAACCAGGCTCAGTCCTTCGAGCTCGGTAGCGAGGAGCGCCTGGTAGGGCGTAGCCTCACCCATCAGCAGGTGGTAGGTGTTCAGGCGGTTGGGATCCCGGACAAAACCCAGGCCGCTGGTGGAATTCGATTGCGGATCACAGTCCACCAAGAGCGATCGAACCTCAGCTGCGGCGAAGGAGGCAGCAAGGTTGATGGCGGTGGTGGTCTTGCCTACTCCGCCTTTCTGGTTGGCGACGGCGATTACACGTCCCATGGGGAGTCTTTGGAGAGCCAGCTTTCTGAATGTAGCCGAGAGCTGCACGATGTGCAATGTGCGAATTCTGTGGAGAGTGTGGAAAAAGAAGCTTTTTTGAAAATCCCCGGCCATTGAGCCAGGCGATCGCTGCCTCATGAAATCGCGAACGAAGTGAGGATCCCTACAGGCTTCTCATGATCGCAAGCCAAACGCGATAGGAATTCCTTGCACGGGTGGCATTGATATCGCCCGCCCTTGCGAAACTTAAAAGGATGTTGAGGCGATCAAGATCCCGGGCTGGGCTCGGGATTTCATCGGGATTTCAGGCGAAGCGTTCCACGTGGAACACTTCACGGTGGTGGCCGGGGAATGTTCCACGTGGAACAGTGTTTACCATCCTGGTTCTGCGGCTCTAAGGTGATTTCGACTCTCGCCCACTTCATGCAACCAAATCGCGAAACACGGTGATTAACTGTCTTGCCTGAGAGCTCCATAGCGGGTCACTGCTCCACTATTACCGACTTGGTTCCTACGGCCAACACCCGAGAATGCCCCCCTGGGATTGGTAATGGCTGTTGCCATCGGACGTCAGCAGCTAGGGCCCTGGCCGCCTCCATCTGCGAAGCACCGATCATGAGCGCAATCCTCCCGCCAGATTGCACTAGCTGCTGTGCAAGGGGCAGGGAATCAGTAAACTTTTCTACCCCTCTCATCGTCACCAGGTCAGCCTTCCCTGGATGGGACTCCGCCCGCTCTGCAAACACCTTGGCATTGCCCAGTTTGAGGGCGGAAATCACCTCACTCAAAAACGTCGCTTTCTTCCCATTGGATTCAATCAAAGTGATTTGAGCCCAAGGAGCAAAGATCGCGAACGGTAGTCCGGGAAAGCCTGCGCCGGACCCAAGATCGATCACCGTCATCGGCTGCATCGTTTGCGCCAGACGCTCCGCCACGAAGAACGATTCGCCAAAATGTCTAACGACAACCTCCGCGGGGTCGCGCAAGGCGGTCAGGTTGATGCGCGCATTCCACTTGAGAAGAATATCCACGTAAGCGGAAACCTGCTCCACTTGCGCCGCGCTCACGGCAGCGTATGCCTTCAACAGTCCAGCGATGGTTGCGCTCTCCACCGTCCAATCCTAAATCAGCGTTCACGCAACTTGCGGACTTGGCCTTCGCCCGCAGGCAGCGCGCGCAACAATTCTGCAGCGTTCCGCTGCAGGACCGGGTGCTCGACTCCGGGCGCTATTTCAGCCAGCGGTTCGAGCACGAAGCGTCGCCGATGCATGGCGGGATGGGGAATCTTCAGGCTGTCATCCTCGACCACGGTGTCGCCGAACAATACGATATCGACATCGACAGTACGCGGCCCCTTGGGGGCATTGCGCCGGCGGCCCATGGCGATTTCTATGGCTAAGGTCCGCGCGACCAGCTGCTGTGGCGTCAATTCAGTCTCGAGAGCTACCACGCTGTTCAGGAACCACGGCTGCTGACCCTCAACCTCAACCGGTTCCGTCTCATAAAATGAGGAAACTGCGGTGACCGCGCCTATTTCTTTCAGACAGATGATCACTTGGCGGAGGTTTTCCGCGCGGTTTCCCATATTGGAACCAAGCGACAGGTAGGCGGTCTTTTTCACCGGATGGCCACTCGCGCCTATTCTAACTGCGTGGGATCCTTGCTCCGTCCGGCCATTGACCTCCCGTTACGTTCGTTACTTGGCCTTTCGTCCCGATAACGATAACGTTGTGCACCAGTATGGCTCTCCAAGCGCTTCTCCTAAGTCGCGATCGTGATGTCCAGCGTACGCTTCGCCGCGTCCTGGATGCAGCCAACATCGACGTCGAACTCTCGCTTTCACCCGAGCACGCGCGCGCGGCTCTCGGCCGCAAGAAATATGACGCTCTCCTCGTAGACTGCGATGACACCGAGCGCGGCGCTGACATCCTACGAGAGGTACGCAAGGGAAAATCCAACAAGAGTTGTATTTCGTTTGCCCTGGTGAACGGCAAGACCACGGTGCAACAGGCATTTGAGTTTGGCGCCAATTTCGTACTCGATAAGCCGATCTCGCCTGAGCGGGCAGCTCGCAGCGTGCGAGCGGCGCGAGGCCTGATCATGCGCGAGCGCCGCCGGTATCACCGACATTTGTTGCAGGCCAAGGGTGCTATCCTCGTCGACTCCGGCGCGGAACTACCGGTCTCCATTACCAACATCAGCCAAGGTGGCATATCCATCGAATGCGCGCGTCAGCTTGATCAAGGCGGAGCCGCGCGTCTCAAGTTTCTTCTGCCGGGAACCAAGAAGTCGTTCGAAATAAAGGGCGAGGTCATGTGGTCGAACTCGGAAGGCCACGCGGGGATTCGTTTCCAGGTGCTCTCATTGGAGGCCAAGAAGGAACTGGACACCTGGCTCGAAAGGCGCACTCACCCCATGGGCAATGGCGCCATGTTCATCAATGCCATGCTCTAAATCTCACGGGGAACTGTAACGTGAACCTCGCGGTTCTCTGAACGATCTTGGGAAGGCACGATCTCCGTGGTCTCTTCCCAGAGGGTACGATCGCGTAGCAGCCTTGAAACCAGCGCCGTGTGCATGGCGTGACCCGCGCGATCGGCTACGATGCGGCCGATGATCTGCTTTCCCAGCAGCGCCAGATCGCCAATCAGATCGAGCACTTTGTGACGGACAAATTCGTCTGGAAAACGCAGCGGACCATTCTTGACTCCGTCCTCGGTGAGAACGATCACGTTGGCCTCGGTCGCGCCACGGATAAGTCCCATGTTGCGCATGGCTTTCTCTTCGCGCAGAAAACCAAAGGTCCGCGCCGGGCTTAGTTCTTTGCGGTAGAAATCGCGAGAGAGATCGATTTCAAACGATTGCTCGCCGATGGGCGCCGCAAATTGGATGTTGTAGGAAACTGTGTACCCGGAAGACGGATAAACCGCAATCGACTTGTTGCCTTCCCGGACTTCGATCTCCCGCAAAATACGCAGATACGAGCGCTTCTTCCTCTGCTGTTTCAATCCGGCTTGCAGCAGCATGTTGACGAAGGGTTGGGCGCTGCCGTCGAGGATGGGTAGCTCGAGGTTGTCGAGCTCGACAATCGCGTTATCCAAGCCGATGCCGATGAACGCCGAGAGCAAGTGTTCCGTGGTCGAAATCAACACGCCCTTTTTTTGCAGGCTGGTGGCGTAACTGACGCGCGCTAGGTTGCGACCCACAGCTTCAATCTCAAAACCATCGAGATCAACGCGCCGAAAGACGATGCCGGTTCCCGCCGAGGCGGGCAGAATGCGAAGATTGACGGGAGCCCCGCTGTGCAGCCCGACTCCACGGCAACAGACGGCTTGACGTATTGTCTGTTCAAATGGCAAGTGGTTTCAGATGAATAGATTACAACGAATCCCATTCCTGCGACTGTTGTATTTTAGCCACAGATCGTGGCTCCTGGGAAAATGGGGGTCACTTATGTGTAATCAACTTGGGAGTAAAGGTATTTTCCGGGGGATGGTTGTTGTAGGTAATCGCAGAGAGGAACTGCTGCCGGACGATGTCGCCATTATGTTTGAGCGCAGTGCTGTAGGGAGTGTTGATTCCCTGCACCATTCGCCAGTTGTCGTAGACCTCCATCTCGGTATCCCGCTCGCGGCTCTGGGGGTCACGAATGGTATAGACCTTCGCCGCAGGCAAATGAGTATCGCTATTGACCAGGATGCTCACCGCATCGTCCTGAGCGTTGATAATGGTGATCTTCTCGGCCATGCGATTCTCGGCCAGCGTCGGCCCCTCATCGAGCAATAACGTACCCGGGGCGTTCAACCAGCTGCGCAGGATAGTTTCCAGGGAGTAGCGACGACGTAGTAGAGCCAACCTCACGTTATCGTCCTTCTTGGGATCCATCTCATGGGCACCGCGATAAGTGACCTCCCAGGCGGTGTCACCGAGATATAGCTGAACGACGTCGCGCTCCTTGGTAAGTTCCCAGCGGTCCTTGTCCGGCCACTCCCAGAAACGAAAAAACTCCGCACCGCCAACTTGAGCGTTGTTATGGAAGCGCCCGTAGCGCCCTTCTGAATAAGAATCCTGCAGGGTCAGATAGTTCTGGCCACCCATGGTGGCGATCATCTTGTCGAGAACGGCGCGGGCTTTCTGCTGGTTGCTTTGCGCTTCATTCCCGCCCTGCAACGGAGAGGGAGGCTGGCCGCTGAGACTGCTGAGCGTCAAAAAAACGATGGCGAGGATTCTCATTTCTGCTGTGCTTTCTTTAGATGCTTACTCACCCCAGAGTTGCTGCTTGACCTCAGCCGGCGAGGACCGCGCCTCCGTTCACGTTGACGATCTCCCCGGTGATGAATCCCGCGCCGGGCGTGCACAAGAACAGTACGGTCGCCGCGATCTCGTTGGGCGTTCCTGCACGCCCCAGGGGAATGGTCGCCAGCACTCGCCGGCTGATCTCAGGATCGTGCAGCGCGGGCGCGGCCATGTCGGTGTCCACCCATCCCGGGGCCACGCAGTTCACGTAGATGCGGTCGTAGGCGAGCTCCGTGGATAGTCCCTTCACCATGCTGATCACGGCGCCCTTGCTAGCCGCGTAGTCGCAGTGAAAGGCTTCGCCCCGCTGGCCGGCAGTGGAGCTTATCAAGACAACGTGACCTCCCGAGCCTTGTTTCTTCATCTGCGCCACACCGTGCTTCACGAGACCGAACATGCTGTCAAGATTGATGGCCAGCGTAGATCGCCACTGCTCATCGGACATCTGATCCACGGGCGCATCCCGCGGCGGCCACACCCCATGATTGCCGACCACGATGTCTACGCGTCCGAAGGCCTTCACTGCGGCGTTGACCATCGCTTGAGCGGCGTTCGCGGAGGCAAGATCGGCCGCCACAGCTACGCATCTCTCGCTCCCGCCGCGCTCTTCTACTAGGCGATCGGCCTCAGCTTTCGCGGTGCGGTAGTTGAAGAGGACGCGCCCACCTGCCTCGCCAAACACGCGCACGATGGCGGCGCCGATGCCGCGCGATCCTCCCGTCACCACCGCTACCCGATCGTCGAGCGACAGCAACACTCCCTTTTTAAGCATGGAAATTACGATACTCCAATCGGCAGCGTTCTTGCCCAGAGCGCGTGCTCCCGCACGCCAACCCCGACCTGTGCTAGGGAACCTCATCAACCCGCGTTTTGCGTCGTTTCTCGCCATTCGCGCGCGGCCGCAATGAAGGCTTCAAACAGCTTGCGTGATGAGTCGTCAGTTTGGAAATCGCGCTCCGGATGCCACTGCACGGCAAGTACACTGTGTCCGGGCTGAACACCTTCGATGGCTTCAATCACACCGTCTTCTGGACAGCGCGCGACAACGCGCAGGCCGTCACCGACGACATCGGCCGACTGATGATGACTGGAGTTCACGCCAATGGAGCAAGGGCAGGGTCCGCGTCCGATCTCCTGTGCCAAAAGCGAATTCGGCTCAACAACTACCTGGTGAGCGATCTCCCCCCCACGCACCGAATGCTGGACCTTTGACTCAATGTGCTGCACTAGCGAGCCGCTGCGCCAGACATTCAATGATTGCAGTCCGTAACAAATGCCGAAGATGGGCTTACGCAGGTTGAACGCGTCCTGAAGCAGCAGTTCGTCGGCGGCGTCGCGGAGGGGATCGGCGGCCGCGGTCTGGGGATGACGTTCCGCGTTGAACTTTTGCGGGTCTACGTCGGCATTGCTTCCTGGCAGCAGCACGGCATAGCAACCGCTGATACGTCTGGCCAGATCCTCCGGTGGCAATCCCAGGGGAATCACGACGGGCTCCCCGCCACATGACTCGATGGCGCTGACGTAAGGTGTCAGCGATCGCGCGCTATAGGCAGGATCTTTCGCTGATGGCTCGGGAATCGCGATCCGAGGCTTGTTCCCTGCGGAGTCTTGCTTAGTGGCAGCCATTTTCGCTCTAGACAACCTCGTTCCCTCCCACTTGTTACATGCCTGATTCTTGCCCCGGCTGGTTCGATGTGGGGGTGCCGGCCGTAGCATTTGCCTCGATGAGATCCCTGATGATCTGGCGCACTTTGGCTGTCAGAGTCTCAGTATCGCGAACCGTCAGACCATCCGTCGAGACCGGGTGGCCTAAAAGAAGGCGCACGGGACGCGGTTTGATGTGCCAGGTGTTCATCTTCAAGACTTCGTAGGTACCGATGATTGCCATGGGCACGACGTCGACGTGCGCCTTGATGGCCGAAAAAAAAGCACCGCCCATGAAGGGCTGAAGCTGGCCATCCTCCGACCGGCCTCCTTCGGGGAAGATCACCAGCGGCATTCCGTTCCTCAAAACCTCCACGGCGCGATTCAGGCTCCGAATCGATTTCTTAGGGTTCTCGAGATCAACGGGAATCTGGCCGGAGCGGCGCAGATGCCAGCCCATGAACGGATAGCGAAACAGCTCGCGCTTGGCCAGAATGCGGAATTGAAACGGCAGGTACATGTAGAGGAGCGGAATGTCGACCGCGGAAAGATGATTAACCACGTAGACGTGGGCGCACGATGTGTCGATCGACTCAAGACCCGAAACGGTGACCGGCGCGCCGATGGTGCCCAGGATCATCTTGGACCACAGCCGTGCAAAGCTATGCTGGACGCGTCCCGAGCGGTCGAATAATGACGACATCAGCGACAGCGAACCCAGAATCACAGTGTAGAGCCAGATCAGCGGGTCCCAGATGAAATACGAGCGCAGGCGCGAGAGCCAGTGCCCCAGGCCTGCCGTCTCTTCCGAAGATTGGAGTTGAACTTGTGTCGTCGGTAACACGCCGTCTCAAGCACTCTGCCGGACTTCGCTCAGCAGCCGCAAGGCCTCTCCTACAATGTAAATCGAACCTGTGATTACCACCACGCCTTTGCTACCAGCGAGAGTACGCGCCCGGGTGAGCGCGACAGAAACAGTTTCTTCTTCCAAGACCTCGGCTGCCGTGGGGCGGCCCATCTCGGCGATCTCGCGCGGCGTCGCAGCCCGCGGATTATCGGCCCGGGTCGCTATGACCCGATCCGCCAACGGAAACAGGATCCCCGCCATTTCCACGATCGCCTTGTCCCGCATGGCGCCAAATACCATAGTCAAACGCCGGCCCTCGTAGCGGGCCGAGAGAGTGGAGCGCAAGGCCCAGGCGCCCGCGGGATTGTGCGCGACGTCGAGCACGATCTCCGGGCAGCCCGGCTCCGGCGCTGCATTGACAACTTGAAACCGTCCCGGCCAACGCGTACCCCGAATACCTTCCTCCACGTGCTCCGGGAGAATGCGAAAACCACAATGGTTTAGCTGCTCCGCAGTGGTGATGGCCAGAGCCAGATTGCGCACCTGATGCCGGCCGGGGAGAGGAAAATCGACCAGAATCTCTCGCCCCATGACTTCGAGCGGAAAGCGGTTGATGCCCGCAGCAACACTGCCAGCGTCGTTGCCGGCGTCCGGCGTAAGGGGAGGCATGTTCTTCACGGCGCTCACTGGTCGCGCATTGCGTTCCATAATCTCGCGTCCCAGCGTGTCATTCACTTGCGGATGCTGCGGAAGCAGGATCACCATGCTCCCAGGGCGCATGATCCCAGCCTTTTCGTGAGCGATCTCTACCAGCGTGTTGCCGAGAAACTTCTGGTGGTCGTAATCGATATCGGTGATCACGGAGAGGCATGGATCAGCGATGTTGGTTGCATCGAGCCTGCCTCCCATCCCGACTTCGAGCACCGCGAGCTCGACGCCGGCGCTCGCGAAGTATTCAAACATCATGGCGGTGAGCATCTCAAAGAAGCTGGGATGCCAGGGGAGATCGGCACAGGAAACCAACCGCCGCGCGGTGGCCTCTACGCGTTCATAAATCAAGGCAAACTCGGCGTCGCTGATGGGCTCGCGGTTCACCTGAATGCGCTCGTTCACGCGCACCAGGTGCGGCGACGTATAAAGACCGGTGCGGCTGCCGGAGGCTTGCACAATCGAAGCCAGCGTCGCGGCCGTGGATCCTTTGCCGTTGGTGCCGGCAATCAGAACACTGGGCGTCCGCCTCTGGGGATTGCCCAAGGCCTCAGCCAGCCGGCGCATGTGAACCAAGTCAAACTTCTGAGTCGAGGTTAGCTCATGGCCGAGCTGCAGCAAGCGGGAGACGGCGGTTTCGTACGTGACGGGCACCCATCCAGTTTAAAGTGAAACGAGCACGAGCGAGAGTTTAGACGGATCGAATGACTTGGTTTCCGTATTTGAGCCAGCCAGTGGCCACCAACCAGAAGGGCGTTGATCTGCTCGGACGAGCTCCTTTTCAGCCAGTTAGCGGCTTTTCCACGCTTTCCTCGGAATCTCAGCTAGGCAGCCTTGGGGCTCATGAAGTCTAGGGCACGGGCGATATAGTTCTTCATCTCTTTGCGATGGACCACGGCATCGAGCACGCCGTGCTGCAGGAGGAACTCGCTCCGTTGAAAGCCCTCGGGAAGCTTCTGACGAATGGTTTGCTCAATCACGCGAGGCCCGGCGAAACCAATCAGAGCACCGGGTTCGGCGATGTTGAGATCGCCCAGCATAGCGTAGGACGCCGTTACGCCGCCAGTCGTAGGATCGGTGAGCACAGAGATGTAAGGCACTTTTGCCGCGTCCAGTCTAGCCAGCGCTGCAGAGATCTTGGCCATCTGCATCAGACTGACCACGCCTTCCATCATGCGGGCTCCGGCCGAAGCCGAGACCACGATGATGGGCTTCTTCTCCTCGCACGCTCGCTCGATGGCGCGCGTGATGGATTCTCCGACCACCGCGCCCATGCTACCGCCGATGAAAGAATATTCCATCGAACTTACGATGACCCGACGGCCGTTCAGCGTGCCGGAGGCGCTAATGATGGCGTCTTTCAGCCCGGTGGCGGATTCGCTTTTTTCGAGGCGCTCTTTGTAGGGACGCGTGTCGGTGAAGTTCAGAGGATCGGTCGAGGCAAGGTTTTCGTAAGCGGTTTCGATCGACCCCTCGTCGAGCAGCAGCAGGAGGCGTTCGCCGGAATCCATGCGGAAGTGATATTCGCACTTGGGGCAGACGTTGAGGTTGTCTTCAAGTTCCTTCTTCCAGATGATTTGGCGGCAGCCCTCACACTTCACCCACAGGCCCTCGGTGCGTACGCGCTTCTCGTCGGAAGCCTGGATCTTTTCCGATTGCCGCTTAAACCAGGTCAAAGGCTCTCCTTCAATACTCGATGCCGCGCTGGGCCATGACGCCCTTTTCGTAGGCGTGCTTGATTTGTTTCATTTCCGTGACCGTATCGGCCAGTTCAATGATTGTCGGATGCGCGTTCCTTCCCGTCAAGATCACGTGGACCGGCTCGGGTTTATGCTTCAGGGTCTCGGCCACCTGGACAGGGTCCAGCATGCCGTAGCTGATGGCGTAGTTGATCTCGTCCAGGATCACCAGGTCCCACTTTCCGGAGAGGATCGCTTCCCTGCCCTCGGACCAAGCGGCCTCCACCAGACGAATGTCCTTAGGATCGGTCTCAGCGCCGCCAACTTTCACGAAGCCGCGCCCCATCTGCTTCATCACAAAGCTGTCGCCAAAGGCTTTGACAGCGTCCAGTTCGCCGTAGTGCCATGAGCCTTTCAGGAACTGCAGCATCAACACTTTCATGCCGTTGCCCACTGCGCGCAGAGCGGTGCCCATGGCCGCAGTAGTCTTGCCCTTCCCCGGCCCGGTATTGACGATGATCAAGCCCCGCCGTATGTCGCTCATGACTCGAACTCGTCCCTCGATCCCAACTCGCGACGACCTAATGACCTGTGTGGTAAGGGTGCCCCTTTAGAATGGTCAATGCACGATAAACCTGCTCTAAAAGTACGATCCTGGCCAGCTCATGCGCCAGTGTCATCTTGCCGAAGGAGAGCACCAGGTCGGCAGCGGCTCGAGCTTTGTCACTGAAGCCATCCGCCGGCCCGACCGCAAAGAACAAGTGCTGTGTTCCGCGGTCCTGCTGATCCCGCAACAGCTCGGCAAATTCTTCAGAAGTGAACTGGCGTCCTCGGGCGTCGAGCAGCACCAGCACCGGCCGCGTGCGTCCCCCCTTGCCCCCCGCCAGTTCCAGCAAGGCTTCTTCGCTCGTCATCTCGTGAGCTTCCGCTTCCCAGTATCGGGAGATTTTCGCGAGATATTCCGCGGTAAGCGCGCGAAAAGATACCTCTTTCGTTTTACCGAACCATGCTATCTGGAGTTTCACCGGAAGAAAATAATATATCAACCTATAAGTCTCATGAATTTTTATCGGAAACGCGTCCAGCCACTGCCTGCAATGATGCTAGAACGCTGTCGATCTGAGACTACGCGGGAGCAGGATATGGTCAAGTTTATTCATGAGATAAACTTTTCATTCCATCCTCTTCTTGGAACTCTTAGATCGCCTGGCAGGTTTGCCGGCTCGACCGCGGGCCGCGGGCGATGACCGTTTCTTCGCCCTCCTGGCTGGGCGAGCCGAAGCAGTCTTTCGCGAGGCTTTCTTCGTCGACGTTGCTTTCGCTGTCGCCTTTCGGGCCAAGTCGGCAGGTTTCAGGCGCCGCGCCGACTTCCACAGCCGCTCCAGATCGTAGAACCTCCGCGCCCGCTCGGAGAAAATGTGGATCACAAAGTCCACGTAGTCGAGCAGCACCCACTCCGCCTGGTTGTAGCCCTCCAGACTGTTGGCGTGTACTCCGACTTCGGCAAGCTGCTTCTCTACCTCGTCCGAGATGGCCTGAATCTGCCTAGGGTTGGTTCCAGAGCACACGACAAAATAATCCGTGAACGCTCCTGATGCGCGGTCCATCTCCAGAATGGCTATGTCTTCACCCTTCTTGCTCTCCACGCCTTGGACAGCTCGTGCGACCTGGCGTCGGGTGTCGTTGTCTATTCCTGCGTTCATTCGTACCCCTGGCTCCTGGTGAGGTTCCGGTGCAAAGATAGCATGTTGCCTAGACGCTTCTAGCGATCTTTGCCCGAATCGCTCTGTTGTATAGATGCTCTTTCCTGATGTACTCGGCGACCGCGGGCGGCACTAACCGACTGAGCTGCGCGGCTGACTTGCCGTCGGCGCGGCGAATCCCAGTCGAGGAGACCCTCGAGGAAACGCTGCTGAGCAGATGGATCTTGGCCCCGGGCACTGCGATGGTCCCGCTAGTCGCCTTGCCCAGCTCCCCAAGCAGAGATTCCGGCGGACGCAAGGCGTCGGGCAACGCCCGGGCAGCCTTGCCTAGAGAATATCCGGGGCGCGCGGCCACGATGAACTCGCACTCTCCTAGCAACTCGACCGGTTTGCGCCAGGTGGCGATTTCCTCAAAGGCGTCCATACCAATGAGAAAGTACAGTTTGTCCGATTTGTTCAGCGTCGCTTTTAGACGGCGCACGGTATCCACCGAATAGTTCGGTCGTCCGGTCGGAGCGTCAATCAACGAAGGGACAAAACGTTTGTCGCTGGCCGTGGCCAGTGCCAGCATCGCAAACCGATGTCGAAAATCGGTAAGCTCGCGCTTCTGCTTGTGTGGCGGAATATCGGCAGGTGCAAAGTAAACCAAGTCGAGATCAAATATGCCAGCGGCGGCGCCGGCTACAGCCAGATGGCCGCGATGCACGGGATCGAAGGTGCCACCAAAAAGAGCGATCTTCACTTATCGGTTCTGCCTCTTCTTGAAGGCCGCCTGCTTGGACGGGCGTTTCAAGCGTTCGGTTCTTTTCTTGGCTTTGCGCCGCGACACGGGCTTCTTATGGGCCGGCTGATCATCGAGAGACGCTCCGGCTCGAAGGCGCGCCACACGCTTGCCCAACGCGTACTTAAGTTCAGCAACGCCTTGACCTGTCACCGCTGAAATCTCGTAGAAGTCGAGTTTGAGTTTCTTGGCATGCTTGCGGAGCTTGGCCAGCTTTTCTGGGTTGGCCACGTCCATCTTCGTCGCCACCAGCACCATCGGTTTGCGTTCCAGTCCGGCGCCAAAGCTGGCAAGCTCCTTCATGATCACGTTGAAGTCGCTCACCGGATTGGAGCGACCACTCGCGTCAGACACGTCAATCAGGTGGGCCAGCGCGCGCGTGCGCTCGATGTGGCGAAGAAACTGTGTTCCCAGCCCGCTGCCGGTGTGGGCACCCTCTATCAATCCAGGAATGTCGGCGACGAGGTAACTGTCTTCATGGGGCGGGTCGCCGATCGTGACCACGCCCAGGTTCGGCTGCAGCGTGGTGAACGGATAGTCGGCGATCTTGGGGCGCGCCGCGGAGATGCGCGAGATGAGCGTGGACTTGCCGACGTTGGGATAGCCCACAAGACCGATATCGGCCAGCAGCTTCAACTCCAGGCGCAAGACCTTCTCTTCACCGGGCAGTCCAGGCTCATGCTCGCGCGGCGCCTGGTGAGTGCTGGTGGCGAAATGCTGGTTGCCGCGGCCGCCCCGGCCGCCGTGGGCTACCACCATCCTTTCGTCGGCATGAGAGAAATCGTGCACCTTGTCGCCGGTATCTTTGTCATAGACGATCGTGCCCACCGGGACCTTGAGCACCACGCTCTCGCCGTCGCGACCGGTGCAGTTGGACCCTTCACCGTGGCGCCCGCGCTCGGCGTTGTATTCAGGATTGAAGCGGAAATGGACCAGCGTGTTGTGGCGCTCGCTCGACTCCATCACGATGTCGCCGCCGCGGCCGCCGTCTCCGCCCGAGGGACCTCCCCGGGGAACAAACTTTTCGCGGCGAAAGGCCATGCAGCCGTTGCCGCCGTCTCCTGCTTTTACGCGGATTACCGCTTCATCGATAAACATCGCTCAGTTTGATTGTATCTTCCGCTGAGAGGATTCGTCTGCTAACGCAAAAACCCGCATGCGCGGGGCACTCCCATTATTTGATTCACCAGTGCGGCTACTCGGCCAGCTTCGCTACACGCTCCTCGATCTCTGCCTGGTCAGGATCTCGGTTTAGTTGGAAGACTTTCATGCGGGCGAGCGCGATGCGCCAAATCGAAATCCGGGCCTCACATTCTCCTAACGCGACAGATAGCACCCCAAGGCCGTATACCCTGGCGCCCATCTGATTGAGGCAGTCGTGCCGCCAGCCGGCCAATCCACGGCAGCCTGTTTAGAATAGCTGGGGTCTTGAGCAACGAATAGACTTCCACCGGTTTCCAGCCGCATTCCGTGAAGAAACCCGGGCCTTCTCTGGGAGCAAACTTGAACGGACTGCCCGCCCGTTGAAGGCCGGCCAGTTGCTTTTGGAGCATCTTCAAGAGGCCGGGCGATACCAGCTCAACGATCCAGTCGGCAAACTTGGTTTGCGCAGCCAGATCGCGGCCTAGCCCGAGAACTTCGTCCCGGCTCAGATAGATCAGCAGGCCTTCGGTGATTACCAAGGCTTTGTTGGTTTTACCGCCTAATTCGCAAAACAAATCGCGGCGCGCAACGGTATTTGCTAGATCCAGACGAACGCGCTCGAGAGAGCACCGAGGCTTCTCTTCGTGCAGGATGTCCTCTTTGTAGTCGATCATCCCCGGCAAGTCGACCTCGACCCAATGCAGCGACGGCGGCAGCGCCATGCGATAAGGTCTCGTGTCCAGGCCCGCAGCAAGATTGATCACCATGTCGGCGCCGTCCTTCACTCGGGCATCCACGATCTGGTCCACGCGTAAGGTCCGCGCGACGTAGGACCAAGCATTGCGTTCGCCGAACTCCATGCTTCGGGCGATCTCTTCGCCGCGGTTGCCGGCAAGCCTGCGCGCATAGGGGTCACGGAACAGCGCGTCGGGACGTTCGGTCTCACGAGCGCGATAGACGGCCACCCAGAGGGCCGTGTCCGAGATGTTGCGGATCAACGGTCCGCCGGTCGATGAGATTGCTGCTTGCTCTGTCATGGAAAGGCCTCGTTGTATCCAAAACTCCTGGCAAGATGGAAACACCTTCGAACGCACGGGCGTCGCGTCCAGCGTTCTCGGGAGATTATATTCGCTGGCCGCCGACCGGACGGCGGCGTGGAGTTGTGATGGAAGGAACAAAGCCCTGCGGGAAGCAGGGCTCAGGTAAATCGGGATCGCGCGATTAAGCCTTGGCAATCTCGGCCGGCTCGATCATCACGTAACGTCCGCCGGTACCGCGATCCACAAACTTGATCACGCCGCTGACCTTGGCGAACAGCGTATCGTCTTTGCCACGACCGACGTTGGTGCCTGGCTTGATAGGCGTGCCTCGCTGCCGAACAATAATGGTCCCGCCAGGAACAAGCTGTCCGCCGAAAGCCTTGACTCCCAGACGCTGCGCGTTGGAGTCGCGTCCATTTCTCGAGCTGCCTAAACCTTTTTTATGTGCCATGACGTAGTCCTTGATTTTTTCGACGACGTTCTGAAAGTTATCTTCCTGTTACGGATCCCGCGAAAAGCCCTCTTGCTTGAACCTGTTTACTTCTTCTTTTTCCCTTTGGCTGCGGCTTTCTTGGTCGGAGCTTTCTTAGCTTTGGCCTTTTTTGTCGCACCGCCCTTGGCGGGAGCCGTCTTGTGAGGTGCCTGGGCGTCTTCAGCCGCTTCGTGTTTTGTCTTGGCCTTGGGCTTGCGCGCGGGTAGCTCAGGCGCGGAATATTTCTGCCCGTCGTAAGCAATCTCTGTAATGCGTACGGCGGTAAACGGCTGGCGATGTCCGTAAATCTTCTTGTACTGTTTTTTACGCTTGAAGTGGAAGACCAGAATCTTGTCGCTACGGCCCGATTCCATTACCTGCCCGCTAACCATCGCGCCCTGTCCCGGACCGATCTGCCCGTCCTGCCCGGATACGGCGAGCACGTCATTGAACTCCACAGTGTCGCCGTCGGCGGCAGGCAGCTTCTCAATCTTCACCACGTCGCCAGGTGCAACCCGATATTGCTTGCCACCGGCGCGAATCACGGCGTACATAACTGTCTCCCATTGTCCTTGCAAGCCTCAGGCCGAAAAGGACTTAACTGAACTTGAATATTGCTGGTTGCTAATTGGTTTGCTCGCGCCTTGCCCAACCCAGGCGAGAACGGAAGGTACTGGCAAACCCTGTAATTTTAACGTGATAGGCGGGAGATGGTCAACTTGAGGGCCGATGCTGTAGGAGACGGATGGCAGTTCTCGAATACTTTCGCGATTTATGGCGAAGAGCCTGCTCGCCTGCAGAAAAAAGTTAGGGCGGCGAGTCCTCGCTTCCGTATCATAAACTCGCGCGTCTGACCAGTTAGCTTCTTTGATTTGATACCGCTGGGGTTCCGGAGAGTACGATGAGTCCACTTCGTGTCCCGCTGAAAGACGCTTTACTCCTCTGGATGATCCTTGCCCTCGAGTGCAGCGTCGGAATGGCGCAAACACCTTCCGTTCGCCCAGAGCGCGAGATCACGCCACAGACCGTCGCCCTCTCCGTTCCCTTGGGCCAGAATGAACCCCCACTGGAGATGACCATTCAGCAACTGATGGACACCTTCAAAGTACCGGGTCTCAGCGTGGCCGTCATCGACAACTACAAGGTCGCCTGGGCTAGAGGGTTCGGTGTTACTGAGCCGGGCGGCACCAAGCCGGTTGCCACGCGGACCCTCTTTCAAGCCGGCTCCATCAGTAAGCCAGTGGCCGCCGCCGGCGCGCTGTGGCTGGTAGAGCATGGGCAACTCTCGCTCGATGAAGACGTAAACAAGAAGCTCAAGACCTGGAAGGTCCCGGAGAACGAATTCACGGCCACGCAGAAGGTCACGTTGCGGCGCCTGATGAGCCACAGTGCGGGGCTGACCGTCCACGGCTTTCCCGGATACGCGGTGGGCGAGGCTGTGCCTACGCTGCCGGAGATCTTCAACGGCGAAAAGCCAGCTAACACGCCAGCCATCCGCGTCGACTTCGTTCCCGGAACCAAGATGCGCTATTCCGGCGGCGGAGTGACCGTTGAACAGCAACTGGTGATCGACGTGACCGGCAAGCCCTTCCCGGAGTTCATGCGCGAGACTGTTCTGGAAAAAGCAGGAATGACCAACAGTACCTACGAGCAGCCTATCCCGGCTGCCCGTGCCGCTCTCACGGCCACCGGCACTCGGGCAGACGGCACGCCCGTCGCGGGAAAATGGCACATCTATCCTGAAATGGCGGCGGCCGGGCTGTGGACCACGCCCACCGATCTTGCGAAGTTCGCCATCGAGATCGCGCTTTCCAAGCAGGACAAAGCCAACCACATCCTCTCCGAGAAGATGACGCGTGAGATGCTCACTCGGCAGGTGGATGGGGACGGCGGCCCTGTGGGCCTCGGCTTCTTCCTCGGCGATGAGCTGCACCCCGACCAGTTCGGGCATAACGGCGCGGATGAAGGCTTCCAGGCGAGCCTCGTCATGTTCGCCGACTCTGGCCAGGGCGTGGCCATCATGGGAAACTCTGATACGTTTTTCCACGTTGCACCCTATGTGCAGGAGGCCATCGGCAAAGCCTACGGATGGAAGCATCCTGAGCAGTCGCACTTTGCGGGCGACCTCTTGGTGCTGCTCGAATCCCTGAAGGGCACCAAGGCCGCCCTAGACGTTTATCAACAAATCAAAGCAGGCGCTGTTCGCGGATACAAGGCGGATGAGCCGGCGCTCAACACGCTTGGCTACTGGCTACTTGGGCAAAAAAAGATTGACGATGCCGTCAAGGTTTTCCAACTCAACGTCCGGGAGTATCCCAATGCCTGGAACTGCTATGACAGCCTAGCCCAAGGCTACATGAGCGCCGGTCAGAAGGAGCTGGCTATCGAGTACTACGAGAAGTCCCTCAAACTGAATCCGCAGAACACCAACGGCACAGAAATGTTAAAAAAGCTACGCGCAGAGAAGTAGTGCAATATTGAGGATGCAGCCACTCGAGCACCCCAAAAAAGTCAGCCGCCTTAAGGCAGCTGAAAGAGTCTTCCGTGACGCATTATCGTCATAATCAGGATCCCTCCCTTTCGCCACGCTCCGGGGTCGGAACAAAGCAAGGCTACATCCCCGGCGGCCTCGGTGGTGGTGTCGGCGCTGTGTTCTCCTCTTCCGGGGGCGGAGGAGGCGGTAAGGCCGGTTCGATAGCTTTACGGGGAAACTTTTCTTCGCGCTGCGCAGCCATGTACACGAATGATGCTACGATCACCGCCATCTGCTTCAGATCTTCGGGCTGGAGGCGGTCATAGACATCCATGTTGGAGTGGTGGGTGCGTGTGTCGTACTCAATCGGGTCTTGGATGAACTGAAACCCGGGGATACCGACGGCGTCGAACGAAAGATGGTCAGTACCGCCAGTGTTGCGCATGCTGAGCGTGTCCATGCCTAAGTCGTGGAAGGGCTTCATCCAGGCTTCAAAGATCGGCGCTGCAGCCGCGTTCTCTTGCAGGTAAACACCGCGAATCTTGCCGGTGCCGTTGTCCACGTTAAAATAAACGCTGACTTTGGCCTGTTCAGGTTTCACAGTGATGGGACCGGCGTCGCGACGGATGATCGTTGGGTCGCCCTTGCGATCAGGATCCGTGGATTCGGGTCGCGTGCCGAAATACCTCGACACGTACCACTGCGAGCCCAGCAGTCCCTCTTCTTCGCCGCTCCACAGGCCGATGCGGATGGTCCGACGCGGCTTGACGGCCAAGGCTTCGAGAATGCGCACCGCCTCCATCATCACAATGGTGCCCGCGCCATTGTCGGTCGCGCCAGTGCCCGAGTGCCAGGAATCCAGGTGTGCGCCCAGCATCACCAGTTCATCTTTCTTATCGGTGCC
>DATDGP010000158.1:0-1728 GCA_036522035.1 Terriglobales bacterium | reverse complement strand
ACCGACGGCCGCCAGCGCCAAGCGCTGTTAGCCGCCGCCTGCCTAGCAGTCCCATGGCTCAGTCCCTCACCCATAACACAGCGGGCGCCTTGTCAGCTGGGCCTTCAGCCTTTGCTCCGCCCCGTTGAGAAGCGAGGTCTTGAGAACAAGTGGCTTGGACGACGCACTTGTCCCCATTTTCGTTTTTGAAGAGCACGAAAAGCGCTGAAGAGCCTTGCGGGATCCTTTCTCTGATCACTGAGTTAGCAGTCGCTAGTGCACTGTCCATCAATGTCCGGCGGAGGTTTTTCGAAATGACGTCTCCCCGGGTAAGCTGTCTGGCGCTAGTGTCCTGATTCTGAAGTCCGTCTCATTCTAGAGCGTTTCACATTTTGACGGAAGCGTATCCGGCATTCGCGAAGTAGTTTCTGCATTCGGCGGGTTCGAAGGTTGCGACCAAGCTTCCGACGTATCGCCAAGCATCCTCGATGGTGCGCTTCTGAGCGGTGCGCATCCAGTGTTTGATCTTGGCGAAGGCCTGCTCGATGGGATTGAGGTCGGGCGAGTATGGCGGCAGGTACCAGAGCCTGGCACCGGCGGCGCGGATCATTTGGCGCAGCGCTACCGATTTGTGGCTGCCGAGATTGTCCAGGATGACGATGTCGCCGGGTCGGAGCATCGGAACGAGTTGCTGTTCGACATATGCTCGAAAGCATTCGCCGTTGATCGGGCCGTCGAAGACGCACGGGGCAGTCAGGCGGTCGCAGCGTAGCGCCCCGAGGAAGGTCAGCGTCCGCCAATGGCCCTGTGGTGCGAAGCCGCGTAGGCGCTCGCCCTTCGGCCCCCAGCCACGGAGCGGGGCCATACTGGTCTTGATCCAGGTCTCGTCGATGAAGACCAGATGCTGGGGATCGAGGCCCGCCTGCCATGAGCGCCAGCGTCGCCGCCTGCGGGCGACGTCGGAGCGGGCCTGCTCAAGGGCGAACAGCGTTTTTTTTGAAGCTCAGTCCCTCGCGCCGCAAGAACAGCCACACCGCGTTGTGGGAGACGTTGATCCCGTGCGCCGCAAGCTCGTCCTTGAGCCCGTGCAGCGTCAGGTGCGGCGTCTGGGCGATCCGTTGCCGGATGAAAGTGCGATGCGGCTCCAACACCCGCTTGCGATGACCTCCCATCTTGCCCGGTACCACCGACCCAGTCGCGCGGTAGCGCTGCGACCACTTCACCACCGACGACACCGCAACGCCAAACCGGGACGCAACCGATCGGCAGCTCTCGCCACCACAAACCGCCGCAACCACACGCTCTCGCAGATCATTGGAAAGAGGTCGGGTCATCAGATGCTGGCCTCCACCCCAGCCAGCATCTTGAATCACAAATTTCTCCCCAGCGGAATCCCTCCGATTCAGTCAATCGGTGAACCGCTTCTAGCCTTCGATCCATCGGACTACCAGAACTTCCATCTTGGCCTGGTGGCTTTCGCCAGCAGACCTGTCGGTTCTTGACGCAGGGCTCGAAATCTCGCCTCGATCTCCGGCTTGATCTCATCGTACTTGAAGCCAATTATGGACTTGGCGAGGAGCATCGGAATGTCGGCAACGTAGTCCACCCCGATGCTGTCGCTGCGGGCCGACTCCTGCGCCGCAAAGCAGCGCGCACGTAGGTCCTCAAAATTGCCGGGTGGCACGCCTTTGACCACGAGATCGTTGACACCATAGTCACCGCCGCGGTGTTGCACACTCCAGATTTCCT
>DATDGP010000157.1:0-2830 GCA_036522035.1 Terriglobales bacterium | reverse complement strand
TCTACTATTGGATCAAGCGCAGCCTGATCCCTGCTCGGCGGCTGAACCACCGAATGCCCTACTGGATAACGCTGAATGGGTCAGACGAACAGAGACTCCAGGACCGGGTACGCAACTCGACTAAACTCCAAAAAGGCAAAGTATCCCCACACGCTACTGCGGAAGGTGCATTATGAATGGTCCGTCCCCTTTGGCCAGGATCGCCTCATTCCCATCTGGATCGCCACGCTCGCCCTTCGTCAGAAGAGTCGAAGGGTGCGATTTGAAAGCGCCGCCCAAATTCTGGAGTTCTTCAGGCTCTCACCCGACGGCTATCACTACCGACGCATGGTTCAGGGCTTCCAGCGAATCTTTGCCGCCACCATCTTCTTCGGATCAGAAGACCAGCCTAGCGGAAGCGCGCTCATTGACTGGGCGAGATTCCACTTTTTCGATGACATGCGCTTATGGTTCAGCACTGCCCGCGACTCAGCGTCGCCACCAGAAGACGCTACTAACACCATTACCTTGAGTGAGGCGTTCTACCGCGAAATAGACCAGCACCGCATTCCCGTCGAGCGCGAAGTCGTTGCCGCACTCGCTCATGCACCCGGCATCCTGGACTTCTATTTGTGGCTCGTGTGGAAGAGCTGGACCTTGAACGGCCAGTCAGCCCGCATTGCGATTGTGGGAAACGGAGGCTTGAACGAGCAGCTCGGCAGCAAGGAATACTCGCTCGACCGGCGATTCCGGCACATCGTTGTCAGTTGGCTTCATAAGGTTAAAGCTTTCTGGCCGGAGTGTCCGGCCATCGTTTCCGAAGACCGTAGACTCCTCGTCGTGTCCTCTTCTCGCAACTCGCCCGCCATTAAATCTGTGCCGCCACTTCCAGTGCTGTCGGGGCACCATCAAAGTCACACTCCCGTGGGACTACAGTTCGGGTCCACCCAAGTTCGCTCCCGCCTCGTCGGCGATTACGTCACAACCCCTACTGCGGGTCCCTCTTCTCAAAAACTCCCGAAGGCGGCCCCGACAACAAGAACTCGCTCCAACTCACCGCTGCTAAACCATGCCGCCGAGCCTGCTCCTCAGCTCCCGTGGCTGTAATCACCAGCGGCTGGAACTTCGGATTACGTCGGCAGAACTCCAACATCGATTTGAGCTGGTGCGAGCCGAGGCTGCCAGTCTTCACCTCGACCGCCCACGCTCCCCAGCTACCCTCGATCACGATATCAACTTCCAACGGTTCCTCGCGCCAATATGTAACGCGCTGACCCTGGTTTATGGCAAACGCCAAGCAAGCATTCTCAACCCACAAGCCAAAACGCTCAGGTTCGCGGGCAGAGTCTGGCGGCCCTTCGGCGTGCATGGCCGACAGAAGGGCATTATTCAACCCCACCAGCTTGGGTGGTGCAGCGCGACTTCGGTGAACCCGCGTTGAATACTTTTCGAGGGCCGCCACCAAGTAGGCGTCTTCGAGCAAACGTAAGTAATGAGCTACGGTTTCGAGAGCACTCTTTTCCTGAAGCTGCCCCTGCAGTTTCTGCAGAGAGACGATCTGTGCCGGAGAACTCACGGCGATCGCAAACACCTGCCTAAGTAGAGCGGGCCGCCGGACGGCTCCAAGCGCGAGCACATCCCGCCCGATGGCCGCCTCGACAATCGCATCCCTGACGTAGCCACGCCAACGATCGAAATCGTTCCGCAGCGGGACTGTTCCGGGATAAGAGCCGAACTGAACCGAATGCAGAGCGGCCTCATCGGCTGGCATGCCAAAGACGCGGGCCAGCGACGAAGCCGACCAGTGGCTCAGAGTGAGGCGCTCGAAGCGACCCGCCAGACTCTCACGCGATCCGCTGGTCACACGCAGCGCAGACGAGCCTGTCGCTACCACATGCACCGCCATACCGCGCCGTCGCAGGTGATCCCATTGTCCTTTGAGACGCTTTGCCCAATCCGCGAAATGCTGGACCTCATCCAGGAGCAAGACAGCCTTGCCCGAACGAGCTCGTGCTTCGGCTTCTGCCCAGCGGCGCTCCCAAAAGCCGGGAAGAGCCGCGTCCGGTTCGTCACCTGCAGCGTACACGGCCGCATCCCTAAACTGCGTTGCTAGGTCAAGCAGTAACGTGGTCTTGCCAACCTGGCGCGGTCCGGTGAGCAACTGAATGCGGCCTGGTGCGGGTTCCCGAAGGCGCTTCAATAGTTTCTCTCGGCAGGCTGTGTAGTCGTTAGGGAGCTCTACCATACTCGAATAATTATTCTAGTATAACCGTAGAACTGTCAAGCTGGCTCTTGTGGCGGCCTGGGGACTTGCTGTCGCCGAGGTGACCAAGGCTGGGACCTGAGCAAAACCCCGCCCTTTCTGTTTCCCGATTAACGGTGTTTTGGGTACGCCCTGCCTGCTGGCAATCACGACACTTGCCGCCGAGTGTCCGGTGTTTTAGGTACGCCTTCACGGTGTTTTGGGTACCCTCGACCGGTGTTTTAGGTACCCAGCAGCCTCGTAAATGCCTTCGCTTCAGCTTTTTACGCAACCCCACTTGTAGTTACCTTATACAGATGCAGGTAGAAGGCTACCTAGTAGTAGGTGGCCTTTTCACTGTGGAAATCTCTCACTAAATCGGCGAGTCCACAAACGGGAGGAGAGAAACAGCGGAAACTCGAGGTTTCCGGTACGCCGACCGAACTGTCTCAATTGGCCGACTCGCTGGGAGGGTGTCCCAGAGTTCGTTGGAGCTTGAGCGACGGCTGATTTCATTTTACGCCGCTTTCTCCTTTGAGGACTCCTCAGTTCGACCCAGCGCCACTTTCAGTCTCCAGAGGTCTCGGTAACCCATGAGGCGGCGAAAAT
>DATDGP010000156.1:0-7338 GCA_036522035.1 Terriglobales bacterium | reverse complement strand
CGGCTGTGCCACCGCATCGCTATGCTCGACAGCGGTGAAATCGTGGAATGCGATATACCTGAGCGCATCCTCTTCAATCCCTTGCATCCCTTTACGCGGAAGCTGGTCGCAGCCGTGTCTACGTTGCCGGCGTCGCCCAAGGTGGCCGCCCACACCGATAAGACCGAAGCCGTTAGCATTCACTAATCACGATCAATCCTAGCTCCCGCCCCAAGCCTAACCGGGTGTTCAGCAGCGCTCGTTCCCCTCGTCTGACCAAGTTGCGACAGTTTGGCACTCCAGGCCTGGCTTCTTGCAAGTGATTGATTCTAAATGCATATAAGTAGATTCCTGGGATTGGAACTAGCGACAGAATGTCTCTGGCCGTAGCTCTTCTTCTGAAGTAAGTCATTCTTTTTCAACGACATGAGCAACCTCGAGCTCTGGTGGGTAGGTTGCTTACATAAGTAACCAGGTGAAGCAGATATGACCCTGAAAACCAAAGTACTGGTTGCGCTCAGCGTCGCGATGGCAGTCGGATTCGCGGTCAGCTCACTCCTTACGAAACACGTAGCAAGCGTCGTGGCTTCAGCAGTATGGGGCTCCTGATGAGACATGGGGTTCCGCAAGCCAAGTGTAGCGAGTAGGAGAGAAAATGACGGTTAACCAAACAACATTCAGCGGTAAGCGCGGGGCTGGGCGAATTGTTCATGTTCTCGCGCGCTGGTTCGTCATGGCGGCGATCATCGCTCTGGCGACGACAGCCGCGTATGCCGGTCGCCGCAAGATGGCGCCCGACCTCGCTACGGCGCCCGTGCATGCTGACGGTACCGTGGACGTAATCATCCAGTTCAATGTGACGCCGCAGTCGCGCCACTTCCAGGAGTTGGCTTTGCACGGCGGCAAGCTCAAGTTCAAGCTGCAACACATCAAGGCCGCCGCGTACCGGATTCCCGCGCCCGCTCTGCTCTGGCTCGAGAACCATCCTGACGTCGCGTACATCAGCCCAGATCGCAAAAATAAAGTGGCCTTTGACGACGCTGTTGCTGCGGTGTTAGGAGACGTCGCCCGTCAGCAATACGGACTCGACGGCACCGGGATCGGAGTGGCCGTGATCGATAGCGGGGTGTACAACCACGACGACCTGCAGACCGCCGATCTGAGCGCATCGCGCATTGTTTATGCCGAGAGCTTCGTGCCCGGCGATCCCAACCCCAATGATGCTTATGGTCACGGCACGCACGTGGCTGGGATCATTGCCGGCAACGGACAGGATTCCGGGCAAGGCTATTCGCAGCAATACGTGGGCTTGGCTCCGAACGCTAACATCATCAACCTGCGCGTGCTCGACGGCACCGGTGCCGGCGCCGACAGCCAGGTGATCGCCGCCATCGAGCGTGCGATTGAGCTCCAGGACACTTACAACATTCGCGTCATCAATCTTTCCCTCGGACGTCCGATTGCAGAGACTTATGCCCAGGACCCGCTCTGCCAGGCCGTGGAAGCCGCCTGGCAAGCGGGCATTGTGGTGGTAGTGGCCGCGGGAAATGACGGTCGCGACAATAGCGTGGGCAACAACGGTTACGGGACCATCGGTGCACCGGGCAACGATCCTAACGTGATCACCGTGGGCGCCACCAATCCCAACGGAACGCCGGACCGAACCGACGACACCATCGCGACCTATAGTTCCAAAGGACCCTCCCTGATCGATCACGTGGTCAAGCCCGACTTGGTGGCGCCCGGGAACCACATCGTGTCGTTGGAGTCGCCGGGCAGCTTTCTGATCTCGACCTATTCGACTCTGGGCATCATTCCGGTGCAGGTCTGTAATGCCGATGGGTGCAGCATCGGTCCTGGCGGACAGTATCTGCAGTTGAGCGGAACCAGCATGGCCACGCCGGTAGTAGCCGGCGCCGCGGCGCTGATGCTGCAGTACGATCCTACGCTCACGCCCGACGCCATTAAGGCACGCATGATGAAGACGGCCTGGAAGGGCTATCCCACTACCAGTATGGGCGCAGCAGTGGATGGCACCGAGTATTTTGCCGAGTACGACATTTTCACCATCGGCGCCGGATATCTGGATGTTGACTCGGCCCTGGCCAACACCGACCTTGGCGTCGGCGGCGCACCTTCGCCGATCGCTGTCTGGAATCCGTCCACCCAGCAAGCCACGCTGACTAATAGCGTCTCCGTGACCTACGGCAACAGCGTGATCTGGAGCAATTCGGACATTTGGGCGAACAGCGTGGTCTGGGGCGACTCGGTCATCTGGGGCAATTCTGTTATATGGGGCGATTCTGTCATTTGGGGCGACTCGGTCATCTGGGGTGACTCCGTGATTTGGGGTGATTCCGTGATCTGGGGCGACTCGGTCATCTGGGGCGATAACCACAATGCAGGGTCTGCGCCGGGGCCAGAGAACTAACATGAACCTCTCATTCGCAGCACGCGCTTTTGTCACGCTGGTGATTGTTCTCGGCCTGTGCGTGTTCGGGAACGCGCTCGTTAGTGCCAGCGAAATCCATGGCGCGCGGCTGGCCGTCTTGCTGCTAGCGGCATGCCTGGCAGCACGGTTGAAAGTAAAGTTGCCGGGACTCACCGGCAGCATGTCTGTCAATCTGCCTTTCGTTCTTATTGCCGTGGCCGGAACCAGCATGCTGGAAGCGCTGATTGTGGCCTGTGTCTCCAACCTAGTGCAGTGCCTGCCCCGCAACCAACAGAAGTTCAACCTGCTGCGGGCGATCTTCAACGTCTGCAATATGGCGCTGGCTGTAGAGGCTACGCGCCTGGTCTATAACTGGCCGGCGATGACCGCCTGGGTGGCGTCGCCGTCACTGCGTCTGGACGTGGCTGCCGTGGCGTTCTTTCTGGTCAACACCGTGCCGGTCGCGATTGTGATCGTGCTCACAGAAGGACAGAAACACAACGCCGTCTTCAGCACGTGGCTGGGCATCTCCCAACTTACCTTCCCCTATTTTGTGGCCAGCGCCGGCGTGGCCGCCGCAGTCCTAACTGCTGCGGCTTACGTCGGATGGCTGGTTCCCACACTGGTTCTGCCGGTCATGCTGGCGTTCTACTATTCCTATCGGAGGATCTTCTCGGCCTCCAGGCGGGCCGAGCTCACGCGCAAAGGCGTCCAGTCCGAGACTGTCGGCGAGAAGGCAAGCGGCGCGTTAGCGTAAGACCGGAGTTATCGTCCGCAAGCGCGGAGGCGCCGAGAAAACCGATTGGCGCCCCCAACGTGACGTTTTTGGCGGTCGAGAGTGAGTGTCATACCTAGCCGACTCCTACAAAATGTTGCTAGCCGGCGACCAGCATCGACCTGGCGAGGCAAGTGTTAGGGCACGAGCTTACTCGTGTCGAACCTCACCCCAAAACCCCTGGCGTTTACACCCTGAGGCCTTTGCTTGCTCGAAATCACGGCCTCACGCACTCGGCGCCCACTCGACTCCTAGTCCCAACAGATTTGCGCACACAAGCCCAGATGTGGCGAAGAAGTTCAAGCCAAGGACTCCTAGCTAAGTGCCAAAACGCTGGGCACTTGAGGTTTACAGCGCTGCTGATTCGGCATAGAATTTTAGGTTTCCCAGAAAACCCGAACACATCGAGGCATTCATGCGTTTCACACGACTTCTCGTCTCTGTTTTCCTGGGCAGCCTGGCTGGCTTGGCCCAAATTAGTGCCCTGGCTCAGAGTGCCGACTCAGCGGGCCGGCAGGCTGTAACCACGACTGCAACCGGTGCGCCCGACCCAGGCGCTTCCAACTCGAGCGCCGACGCGACCACGGTGGCGCGGCCTAAGTCCTTCGACCTCGGCGCGATGGACAAGACCGCCGACCCCTGTGAGAACTTCTATCAATACGCCTGTGGCAACTGGCGGAAGAACAATCCCATCCCGTCCGACCAGTCACGCTGGGGGCGGTTCAACGAGCTGGCGGAGTACAACCGCCAGATTCTGCATGAGATTCTGGAGAAGGCTTCGGCCAACGATCCAAAGCGCACGCCGGTAATGCAGAAGGTCGGCGACATGTACTACTCCTGTATGGACGAGACGGCGGTCAACGCCAAGGGCGCCGAGCCTCTAAAAGAACAAATGGCCCGAATCGCCAAGATATCCAACAAAGACCAGCTGATCACCACGGTGGCTTACTTGCATTCGGTCGGCGTGCCCGTACTATTCGGGTTCGGGGCGCAGCCGGACCTCCACAACGCGAGCACGCAGATTGCGAACATCGGGCAGGGCGGGCTGGGCCTTCCTGACCGCGACTACTACCTTAACCAGGACGCCAAATCTCAGGAGACGCGCCAGAAATACCTTGAGCACATGGCCAACATGTTCGTTCTCCTGGGCGACAGCCAGGAGAAAGCCAAGGCGGAAGCCCAGGCGGTGATGGCGATTGAGACCAAGCTGGCGGAAGCGTCGTTTGAACGGGTGAAAATGCGCGATCCCAAAACTCGCGATCACAAGATGCCGGTCAGCCAACTAGTCTCGTTGGCGCCGAACTTTGAGTTCGATCGCTTCTTCGTCGCTGCGGGAGCGCCCAAGTTCACCGACGTCAACGTGGTGCCGCCGGACTTCTTTGAGAAGGTCAACCCTGTGATCGATTCCGTCCCTATCGCCGACTGGAAGACCTACCTGCGCTGGCATACGGTGCGTACCGCGGCATCGTGGCTTTCCGACGCGTTCGTCAAAGAAAACTTCAGTTTCCAGGGACAATACCTGAGCGGAACTAAGGAACTTCCGGCGCGATGGAAGCGTTGCGTGCAACTCACCGACGGCTTGTTGGGTGAAGCCTTGGGCCAGCCCTATGTGAGCGAGACCTTCGGCCCCGACGGCAAGCAGCGCATGCTGCAGATGGTGAACGCGCTGGAATCGGCGTTGGGCGACGACATCCAGCAGATCGACTGGATGACCCCGGACACCAAGAAGCAGGCTGAGGTGAAGCTGCAGGCTATCAGCAACAAGATCGGCTATCCCGACGACTGGCGCAACTACCAAACCGTGAACATCAAGCG
This sequence comes from Terriglobales bacterium, assembly GCA_036522035.1. Taxonomy (GTDB): domain Bacteria; phylum Acidobacteriota; class Terriglobia; order Terriglobales; family Acidobacteriaceae; genus Angelobacter. The sequence continues at coordinate 2,338 of DATDGP010000156.1, read as the reverse complement.
CGACGATCTGCTGGGTGATATAGAGCGGGCGCGCGCGTTTGAAGTCAGGCGCACGATCAACAAGATTGGACAGCCACTGGACAAAAAAGAATGGGGCATGACACCGCCCACGGTGAACGCCTACTACAACTCGTCGCAAAACAACATCAACTTCCCCGCCGGCATTCTGCAGCCGCCGTTCTTCGACAAGAGCGCGGACGAGGCCGTGAACTTTGGCGGAATCGGAGTGGTGATCGGACACGAGCTGACCCACGGGTTTGACGATCAGGGCAGCAAGTTCGCCGGCGACGGCAACTTCACCAACTGGTGGACGGATGCCGACCGCCAGGAGTTCGAGAAGCGCACCACTTGCGTGGCCGACGAGTACAGCAAGTTCGTCGCCGTGGAAGATGTGCACCTTAACGGACGCCTGACTCTGGGCGAGAACACTGCCGACAACGGCGGTATCCACATCGCGCTGATGGCGCTGCGCAAGGCCATGGCCAAGGATGCATCGATCGCTCAGAGCAAGGAAGGCTTCAGCCCCGAACAGCGCTTCTTCATCGGTTTTGCCCAAGTGTGGTGCGAAAACCGAACACCAGAAAGCGCGCGCCTCCTGGCCAAGACCGATCCGCACTCACCTGGGGAGTATCGCGTGATCGGGACCGTACAAAACAATGCTGACTTTGCCAAGGCTTTCAACTGCAAGCCAGGACAGAAGATGGTCAGCGAGAACGCCTGCCACGTGTGGTAGCCACGGAGTTGTGGGCTTTTTTGAAAATCACCGCACCTGCTTCGCGGCCGGTGCGGTTTTTTTCGTAACTTCTCGGTTTCGGTCGCCAAAGAAATGGCGTCTTAAGTGTTTTCCCCGAACACTCCTCTAGGCCGGGTTAGGAGCTTTTCCTGTCGGAAATCGGTGTACGCCGGATGCAAGCAGAGTAGGTGTTTCCCTAACCTCCAACGTTGTCTTGGAGGAAACATGTCTATTACTTGCAGGAAAGCATTCAATCTTCTGATCCTGTTGGCGCTGTTGTTGGCCGCCGGCTGCGGAGGAACCAAGAGCACAGCCGCGAACACCACGCCTTCGTCGTCGAATCCGTCGCCCAGCCCGTCACCGACTCCCGCTGCAACACCTGTGCCGACTCCGGTCGCGACACCGACTCCGACGCCAAGCCCCACGCCGACTCCAACTCCGAGTCCGTCGCCATCGCCCACGCCGACCACAACGCAGAAAGGCAAAGTGGTGCTCGTGCTCGAAGAGAACCACGGTTACTCCAGCGTGATCGGCAGTTCGCAGATGCCGTACCTGAACAGCCTGGCAACGCAGTACGCGCAGGCGACTCAGTACTACGCCAACACGCATCCTTCGATCGGCAATTACTTCATGATGACGACGGGCCAGATCATCACCAACGACGACGCGTACATGAGCACCGTTACGGTCCCCGACATCGTGGGCAGCCTGCTGTCGGCGGGCAAAACCTGGAAGTCGTACGCCGAGAGCATTCCTTCGGTCGGCTACAGCGGCGGCGACGTGCTGCCTCTGTACTTGCGGCACCACGTTCCGCTGTCATACTTCTCTGAGGTGGTGGGCACCGCGCAGGCGAACAACCTGGTTCCGTTTACCCAATTCGCCACGGACCTGAAAGCCGGTCAGCTTCCCGACTTCGCCTTCGTCACGCCCAACACGCAGGACGACGCGCATGATGGCACTCTCGCGCAGGCCGATACCTGGCTCCAGACCAACATTGCTCCGCTGCTGGCCGATGCGCAGTTCCAGCAGAACGGCCTGCTGCTGATCGTGTTCGACGAAGCCGAGACCACCGACACCACCAACGGCGGCGGACACGTTGCCATGATCGCCGTGGGACCGCTGGTCAACAAAGGGTTCCAGAGCGCGGTGCTCTACCAGCATCAGAACTTGCTGGCGATGATCGCCGCGTATCTGGCGATTGGCGGCAACCTCGGCTCTGCCGCCGGCGCGGCGCCGATGTCCGACTTGCTGCAATAACGAACGCGTAAACAGCCACACAAAAAAACCGGCGCGTCGCGATCAGTGGAAGTTGCTCATCATGACGACGTCGGTTTTTTTCTGCCCGCGCGAGAAAGCCAGCAGTTTGCCGTCGTGCAACCAGGCGAAAGCGAACATATCGTCGTTGGTGAATTTGGTCAGTTGCACCGGCCAGAGCCCATGGTCAAACGCGACTTGATCCGGTGATTCGGTGCTCGGCAATCGGAAAGTCAGCCAAAAGGCAGCATCCAACTCCGGCTGACTGCTGATTGCTCAGCGCTCGCTGCTTAGTTGCAACTTTTCTCGATCCCCCGCCGTATTCTTCTCTGGCGAGTCCAAAATTCAGTC
>DATDGP010000155.1:0-2323 GCA_036522035.1 Terriglobales bacterium | reverse complement strand
GCTTTGCCGATAGCAGCTAGAGCGGAGTGCTTGGAAGCGAGAATCTGTTCCGGACGCGTGCCAATCGTTTGTTTTAGCGTGGCGAATGCCTCAGCACGACGCTTGTCAGTCGCCAGATACGCGATGTTCTCCCAGATGACTAGCTCCAGTGGGTCGGTCGAGGGCGGTAAGGCAGGAGCACCGTAATGTCGTTGAAGCTTATCGACCAGCTTCGAAAATGAGATGGCTGCTTTCATAGCCTCACGGCTCCGCTACAAGAACAGCCGATCCTGAGGCTCGACAAGTTCCACCGGGCGCGAACACTCCTCGTCGTCGTTGCCGACGTGGTTGATCCGCGTGCTTATGGGATAGCTCCGCATCGACTTGGCGTCGTAGGGCTTCAGCAGTTCCGAGACAACCTGCACGTTGGTCATGCCCGGATCGAGCCACAGGTCATAGCTCTCGCGGTCGAGGATCACAGGCATCCGGTCGTGAACGGTCGCCGCAACAGCATTCGGCACTGTGGTCAGAATCGAGCATGTCTTGATCCATTGCCCCTCCGCGTTCTTCCATCCGTCCCACAGCCCAGCGAACCCGAACAACTCGCCTTCGTTCACTTCAAAGCAGTACGGCTGCTTGGCTGTTCCTGTTCTCTTCCATTCGTAAAACCCATCGGCGGGAATCAGACACCTTCGAGATTTCAGAGGATCGCGAAACGCAGGCTTCGTTGCGGCTGTCTCCGACCGCGCATTGATCGTGCTCGTCGCAATCGAAGGGTCTTTTGCCCAGTGTGGAATCAAGCCCCACTTCATCAGAGAGACTTGCCGGACGGGTTCTTTCGGATGCTGCCGGACAACCAGAACTTGCTGGGTTGGGGCGATGTTAGTGCGCCGGGATAAACCGGCATGAAGTAGGGAGCAGCCGACAAGGCTGCGAATCTCGCGAGGTGAGAGTCCTCGTACCGTCAATTGCCTGGAATCGGACGGTTAGCCATATCCGGTGCGTGCGGAGGCAACGAAGCACGTTCTGCCCGGATGTAAAAGTCTCGGCCGCCCTGTGGCAGTATGCGCAGCGGTGGGAACGACCTGGGGGGCAAGCAAACTCGGGAGCCTGAACATAAAGGAATATCTGCAGCCTCGAAAAGCCGGTCCGTGAAAAGTCGTGTTCGCGGGTTAAAAGCGGAAAAGCCGACCTACTCTACTTCTGGGGGAGGCCGATGGTACGAAGGAAGAAACAGGCAAATGCACTTCGCACACCGCCGTGGCATGGGATCAGGCACCTGAAGAAAGATTCGCAGAGATAACGTCGGGAGGGTCCCGTCAGCAGCAGGGGCTGATAGCAACCTGCACAGACTCCACAAACGAGGCCAAAGCCAAAGTTGGGGAGGGGTGGCGGGATCGGCGCATGAGTCCGTATGAGCGATGAAGGAGGGGTAACGCTCTCCGAAGAGACGATTTCACGTCTCTCCAACGGCGGTAACACCGGCGATGGGCAAAGGGACTCTGGGTACTCGGTCGTTTCATCGTCCCATAGGGGGCTGGACACAGAGCCGGCAATAACCTTACGAGGGAGATGGAACTAGGCCATGGGCAAACCAACAGCAGATGGGGCGCATGCGAATCAGCGCTTAAACCTCACGGCCGCTGGGAAGGCCCAAGGAAGAAACGTGGCCGAGACTCCGAACCGGACCTTGGGAAATCCGGCCGTCCGGGATTATAGGGGGGCCTCGGGAAACGAGGTCACGGTGGAATTGTGCACCCACCTCGCAACCGAAAGGGCGGGGCTGGTAACCCTCCGCCTACGACTATCGCGCCCGAGTTCTATCCCAACAGGATGAAAGAGCCTTACAAGAAAGGAATAGCGAACCACTTGGCCTCGAGTCTTGCACTGCTACCGCGAGGGACCCAGCGAAGCGTAGATAGAGGATAGGCGGGGTGGCCATTGAGCCGCGAAAACTTACAATCCGGACGCCGACGCGGTTAACATGCGCGGAAGGCAACATGAACAGGAGCGACAGCGCGAGTTTCTGTTTAGTCCGGCGTGGTCGAAGACCCCACGGCACGCCTAGAAACTTCATGCACGAGAACCGGGAGACCTCGGAGGCACCTATGGCTCAACCAGGCGACAGGTCGGCGGGCGAAGGCTCAGGCCACACGGCTCGCATGCACGTCTCTGAGGAGTCACACAGGGGAATAGTACCGAGGAGTCATTCGAACAAAGACGGAAGATCGTCGGCGGAGAGTGAGGAGGGAAGGCCGCTGATCAAGGAGAACGCTGGTCAACCTAACACGTACCCGACTCAGAGCGGGAAGGGCGTGTCCCAAGGGCTGGCGAGCGTGCGGAA
>DATDGP010000154.1:0-4423 GCA_036522035.1 Terriglobales bacterium | reverse complement strand
CCGGTTCCTGTGGATCATGAGGGCATGAAAGTAGCAGAGATGATCCGAAGCGGTCACAACGCGCGTGCCGTCTATATCACGCCGTCGCACCAGTATCCGCTGGGCATGACGATGAGTGCCACGCGCCGTTTGCTTCTTCTCCATTGGGCGGTTCGTAGCGGTGCTTGGATCATCGAAGACGATTACGATAGCGAGTATAGGTTTCTAAGTCGCCCGATGGCTTCGCTGCAAGGACTCGACACGGATGCGAGGGTCATTTATGTCGGGACCTTCAGCAAGGTCATGTTTCCCGCTCTACGCGTCGGTTACCTGGTTGTTCCCAAGGATCTAGTACCCGCATTTTCCGCCGCTCGAGACGCCGCCGACGTCTTTTCGGCGACTCTGTATCAGTCGGTCTTGACCGATTTTATCCGGGAGGGACACTTCGCTCGCCATATACGTCGGATGCGGATGCTCTACATGGAGCGGCGAGAAGCGCTGGTAAGGGAGATCCACGTCCAGATGGGAGACATGCTCGAGGTGATTGGTGCCGAAGCAGGAATGCATCTGTTGGCCATGCTGCTGCCTGGGGTTAACGATGTGGTGGTTTCAAGGAGGGCTGCCGAGAGGGGCATCTCTGCGACGCCATTATCCACCTGCTACTTGAAACCACCGACCAGGGGCGGCCTGATTCTTGGCTATGGGGGCACGAACGCACGTCAGATTCGCGATGGGATATCACAGCTCAGGATGAGCATCGAGGGCTAAGAAGCCGCAAACGTGTCGCAACCCCCGGCGGTTGCTTCCAGGAAAGATCTCGGAGAGAAGTTGAACTTATCTTACGGCATGGCTTCTTCGGCGGATATTGAGCTGTCAAGCAGGCTGGACTCATCGACCTGGCCCATCGGGTCCGCCTGGAAAAAATCTTATAAAATGTTAATATTCCGTGACAAACCTTCATCGAAGCCAAATGAAAATGTTTAGGTGGCTCTATCGTTTACCCCGAAAGCGCAAGCTCCGGTCTGCGCGAGCATTTGCCGTGTTGTGTGGCCTGCCCCTCGCAGCGAGCATTCCAACAGAATTCTTCTGCTCTGCTCAGCTCGCACAACAGACTGATCCGACCCCTGTCGTGGTTCAGCCAGGTGCGCCAGGTAAGCCGAGCAGGAGGCTGCCGCCGTCGGCAACGGCAAAGCTGCCGCCACGGTCGCAAGCCGAGGTGGAGTTCATGCAAGGCATGATCATGCATCATGCGCAAGCAGTAGAGATGACGGCACTGATTTCGTCGCATACGGAGAACAAGGATCTGCGGTCGCTGGGGGCGCGCATCAGTAGTTCGCAGTCCGACGAGATCAGGTTTATGAGGCGCTGGTTGGAGGTTCGTGGAGAACCCGCTTCCATGGCGATGCCGGGAATGCGGGACATGGACACCTCAGGCCATCCGATGGCCCTGATGCCCGGTATGCTCAGTTCGGAACAGATGGCGGCGTTACGGAAGGCGAAGAACACCGAGTTCGATCATTTATTTTTGACAGGGATGATTCAGCACCACAATGGCGCTTTGACCATGGTGAAGGATTTGTTCGACACCGCCGGCGCGGGGCAGGATGCCGAGCTGTTCGACTTCGCCACGGATGCGGACAATACTCAGCGAGCCGAGATCAGGATTATGCAGACAATGTTGGAGAAACAAATTCCAGAGGAGAAACAATGAAGCGAGTGCCCTGTGTTGGTTTTCGCGCGGCGGTCGCCGCGATCATTTTGTCTTTGGGTATGGGCCGCCTGCAGGCACAGACGCCTGCGCCTCCGTCGCCCGCGGCCGCGGAGGAAGAGCGGAATCCGTTTGCTCCGGAGCCGGCTCCGGCGCTACCACCGGGCATGACCGGGTCGGATGTAAATGATCCGCGCGCAACGCTGGCTCCGGGCCTCTATGACGCGGGTGAAGCAGCCCTGGGTATGAAGCACCTGATGCTTCTCAAGAAGCCTGATGCGTTTCAACTCGCGGCCACCGATCCCGATGATCCGAAGGTGCAGAAGAAGCTCGGCCAGCTCGGCATGAGTAATACCTCGAAGATTCCGAAGCCGATGCAACTGGTGCTCGCGCAGCTGGCTTTCGCGAACTCGGATTTTGCGTTCCAGGGCAACCACCTGTTTCAGGGAAATTTTTATGGTGTGAATATTTTTGATATTTCCAATCCGGCGAATACCAAGTTGCTGACTTCGGTGGTGTGCCCCGGTGGGCAGGGTGATGTGTCGGTGTATAAGAACCTGCTGTTCATGTCGGTAGAGATGCCGAATGGACGTCTGGATTGCGGCACGGAGGGTTTTCCGCCGGAGCCTCCCCCGCCTGCGGGCGATGAAAAAGAGAAAAAACGTCGCTTGCCGGCTGCGCAAAAGGACCGTTTCCGCGGCGTGAGAATCTTCGACATCTCCGACGTCGGGAACCCCAAGCAAGTCGCGGCGGTGCAGACGTGTCGCGGATCACACACCCATACCCTGGTTGTCGATCCGAACGACAAAGACAATGTTTATATATACGTGTCGGGCACCTCGTTTGTGCGTCAGCCGGAAGAACTGGCGGGATGCTCAGGTGAAAAGCCGGACAAAGATCCGAATACAGCCTTGTTTCGTATCGAAGTGATCAAGGTTCCCCTCGCTCGGCCGCAGGACGCGAAAGTGGTGTCCAGCCCTCGGGTATTTATCGACGGCCGGACGGGAGCGATGAACGGCCTGAATAACGGCGGCACGCACGGCAAGAAAGGCTCGGAGAAGCCGTCGGATACGGACCAGTGCCACGACATCACGGTGTATTCGGCGATCGGGTTGGCGGCGGGTGCGTGCTCCGGAAATGGAATTCTGCTCGACATCAAGGATCCTGTAAATCCGAAGCGTGTGGATGCCGTGAGCGATCCGAACTATTCGTACTGGCATTCAGCTTCGTTCTCGAACGACGGGACCAAAGTCGTGTTTACCGACGAGTGGGGCGGCGGCTTGGGGGCGCGGTGCCGTCCGAACGATCCGAACAAGTGGGGCGCGGACGCGATCTTTGGTCTGAACCAAGACAAGCTGACTTTCAAGAGCTATTACAAGATGCCAGCTGCGCAGGGTGACACGGAGAACTGCGTGGCGCACAACGGCTCGCTGATTCCCGTTCCGGGTCGCGATATTGAAGTGCAGGCTTGGTACCAAGGCGGCATTTCCATCGTGGACTTTACTGACGCAACGCATCCATTTGAAATTGCCTACTTCGACCGCGGCCCGATTGATTTGAAGGTGCTGGTGCTCGGGGGCGACTGGTCGGCCTATTGGTACAACGGCTACATTTATGGCTCGGAGATTGCGCGCGGCCTGGACGTGTTTGAACTGACGCCGACCCAGTTCTTGACCCAGAACGAAATCGACGCCGCGAAGACAGTTCGGGTCGATGAGTTGAATGTGCAGAACCAGCAAAAGATCGAGTGGCCGTCGAAGCTGGTCGTCGCGAAAGCGTACGTGGATCAATTGTCGCGGTCGCAGGCCCTCCCGCAAGCGAAAATCGCAGCTCTACAAGAGGCAATTCAAAGTGCGGAGAGTTCGCATATGAGCAAGGGTACGCTAGCGAGGCTGAAGCACATGGCGCCGTCATTGGAAAAGGACGCCGGCACAGCGAAAAGCCCGGCGGATTCGACACGGCTGCGTGCTTTGGCAGAGATTCTAGAGCATCCGTCAGCGTAATCAGTTGGGAACCCGTGACCTATGGTTTAGCGGTATGGGGACGAGTTGTCGACTGGCGACAACTTATGTTCTGCCCCTACGGAAGATGTCGCCTCGACTGATGATTGTGCACAGATGTCAGAATTTCCGCTGATCTGCGGGCAGGGCGACTTTCTGGTTTTGACCGCAAGGTACGGATAGCGCGGTGGGTACAGTGCCGGATATCGTTCGTCCATGCATAAGACGATCGAGCCGACCATCCTCTACTTCGGAACACCGGTAGCGCTCATCAGCACGCTGAACCCGGACGACTCGCCCAACCTGGCGCCGATGTCATCGGCGTGGTGGCTGGGCTGGAGCTGCATGCTGGGCCTGGGCCAGATGGGTCAGACTTCCGACAACCTCATCCGCACCCGTGAATGTGTGATCAACTTACCATCGCAAGCTCTGGCTAACCATGTTGACCGGCTGGCACTCACTACCGGTAAGGATCCCGTGCCGGAGAGAAAACGTCAGTGGGGCTACCGCCACGAACCGCACAAGTTTGGCCTGGCCGGATTTACGGCGGTGGAATCGGAGTCGGTCGCGCCGCCGCGGGTCGGCGAATGTCCCGTGCAGATGGAGGGCATCGTGCACGACTTCCGTTCCTTCGGCAAGAACGTGAGCGCCAACGCGTTCGAAGTGCATATCGTGAAGCTCCACATCGATGAGGAACTTCTAGTGGGCGACGGGCCACGCCCGCATATCGACCCGG
>DATDGP010000153.1:0-5122 GCA_036522035.1 Terriglobales bacterium | reverse complement strand
ATGCTTCCGCTTTCCACGGTGGTGTCGCTTCAGACTAAGTTTGGTCCGGAATTTACCTCCCGCTTCAATGAATACCGGGCCGTCGAGATTACCGGTTCGGCTGCCAATGGCTATAGCACCTCACAAGCGATGACGGCCCTTGTAGAAGTCGCCCATCAGGTACTGCCGAAGAATATGGGTTACGATTGGAACGCTCTTTCTTACCAACAGGACAAGGCCGCTTCGCAGGTGAGCCCCGCGGCCGTCTTCGCATTTTCACTCCTGGTTGTCTTCCTGATCATGGCTGCCCAATATGAAAGCTGGGCCCTACCCTTCAGCGTTCTGTTGGGAACGCCCATTGCGGTCCTGGGTGCTTTTGTCGTGAGTTTCCGGCAGGAATGCGTAATGCCCCATATGTAGGCAGGTTTCGGAATAAGGCTGACCGGTTGGTCCCGATCAAAGCCACATCTGCCTGTGCCATTGCTTATATGCAGGCAGCCGTGAACGGGTATCAGGCCTCTCTGTAAATTATGTCGGTTCCATTCGCGCACCGCGAAAATACCGCACAGCGGTGGGACGAAAAAGAAGCCAGGCGATCGCGACACAGAACAGAGAGTGGATGGCGAACTCGTGGAACGCGCCAAAGGCGCTCAAGACAACGTGGAAAACCATCCAGGCAATCGCAAGCCAGCGCGCCCAGTTGTGGCCGCGGAGCATAAATGTTCCGCAGACAATCGCCAGAACCTCGACGACTTCGATCCAGATGCCATCGTATCGAAACGCATACCTCGCATGGATCTCGGTGAAGTGGGAAACAAAGCCGATCGTACCCACCCCGATATACAACCATGCGAGGATAGTCACGGACAGGGGGCCCATGTTCCACGTCATGGCAGCACCTCCAGCACCGCTTCGCTGGGCTCCAGTTCCTCCGCATGGGGCGGCACAGTCGCTCCAGACGCCAGGAGCGCCCGAATCGTTCCGACGAAGTCCCCGGTGTCTCGATGCCAACCATTCCCCGATGCGTATATCGCCCACCCTAGCGGCGTTCCCTCATTCTCCCGCGATTTCAATTCCAGGCTTGGGCGAAACCGCAAAATCTCGCGAGTCATCTCCGCATTGCCGTTGAAGGCAGCCCAGTGCAGCGCCGTCGCTCCCATCTCTCCCGGCGCATCTACCGGCCAACCCGCCTCCAGCATCAGCCCTACTGCTTTTGTGTTGTTGTTCTGTGCAGCGTTTGGCAGCTTGCGCTGGTCCGCCTCCGATAGCGTCTTTGCCGCATCTGGACGCTTCGACAGAAACTCGTGAAACACCGCTTCGTCGCCCAGCTCACACGCCAGCGCTAGCTTCAGGTCCTCCGGCGTCCGCTCCAGCAACAATTGGAAGACCTGCTCGTGACCGAAGTCGCGCGCTACTGAATGCGCAGTGCGGTGTGCCCCCAGCTCCCAGATGTAAATCGTGCCACCTGCGCGTTGATCCCGCTTTGGAAACCACTCCTCCGATACGCTCATGCGGATGCATCCCGCATCGGCATCCAGGTGCCGCCGCACCAGATCCACATCTCCCAGTGCCGCCGCCATCAGAATGTCCGTCCGGCATCCCCGCGTAAGCAGGTACCGCGCCACATCCTGCCGGTCCCGCGGGTAGTGCCGCTTCTGCTCCACGCGCAGCATATACTGCGCCGGAGTCGATTCGTGATCCACATCGCGCGCATCAATCTCGGCGCCGTTCGCCAGCAGGAACTCGGCAACCTCTACCGTGGAGGCGAAGTGCAGCGGCGTTTGCCCGTCCCCGCCGCGTGCGTGGACCACGTCCGGATCGGCCGCCACCAGTTCTCGCAGCTTCGCCGTCATTCCCAGCCGCGACGCCGAGTGCGCATCCAGCAGCGCGCCTCGGTCCAAAAGAAACTCCAGCATGCTAGGATCACAATCGTCCAGCACGCCGAATCCGCCGGCCCACCACTCGGTTCGCCTCTGGATGTTCGCGCCCGCGCGCAGCAGCACGTCGATGGTTGCCCGATCGCTCCGCTGCACCGCCGCGAATAACGCATGTTGGCCGAAGCCATAGTCGGGCAGCGGATCGTCGATCCTCGCCCGCAACTCCGGAGATCGCTCGAGGACCTCGAGTACGCGCGCCGCATCGTTATCGCACACCGCGGCCTTCAGCGCCTCTGCGGGACTGAGCCCCAGCGCCTGCACGTGTAACTTCAGCTTCGCCCAGGTGGCGAAACCGTACTCGTTGGCCAGCGTATGTTGCGCATCCGCCAGTTTGCCCTGCCGCATACTGCGCAGCAGTTCTTTAGCTTGCTTTTTGAGATATTCGAAGTTCGGGGTTTCAGGTAGCTGACGAGACATCACTCCTCCTTCCATGGCCCGGTGTCCGCTATGACGGGCAGGAGAGAAGTCAATGCTCGGTGCTCAAAGACTGATTCAGGTGGGATCATCCCTTTCCGCGGACGGGGTGCATCCTGAATTGCAGCTTTCACTATACCAGAATGCATACAGGCCGGCCCGGAACATTTTAGGCTGCTTGCGTCGCTGGCCAAAAACCCTCTTTGTTTTTGCTTTCTGGGAGGCCTGTTTTACAGGCATTTCAGGATGTGCGATCCGCCTGGCCGCAGACGATCATTTTCGGCCAGGATGGTCTATCCTACTACGCCGCTGCCGGCGTGGCCAGTCGCGCCAGCGTCTCGCGGTAATTCCACGGCATCCACTCCGATGGATGCTGCTTCAGTTCTTCGGAGTGCCGCAGCAACTCGGTGAGATAGTCGAACGGATTGGCTCCGTTCAGTTCGCAGGTGTGGATCAGACTCATGAACAGATCGCCGACCCCGGCGCCGTTCATCGTCTTGTAGAAGAGTGCGTTCTTGCGATTCAAGATGGCTTTCTTCAAGGCGCGCTCGACGATATTGTTGTCGATTGGCGCCCCTGCTTGCCGCAGGAAAAGCGTCAGCTTCGTCCAGTGATTGAGTAGATAGGAGATCGCTTTGCCCAGTCCCGAGTTCGGCTCCGTCTTGTGCTCCGCCAACTGAGCCTCCAGCCACTCATGCAGCCCTTTCATCAACGGCACGCTGTGCTCTTGATGGAAGCGCAGCCGCTGTTCCGGCGCCATTGCCTGCTCTCGCGCCTGGGCATCGTGATGATAAACGTCGCGTAACGTCTCCAACACATAACGGCATTCTTCCGGAAAGTTGTCCGCCACCTCCACAACCTGCCGCCTGCCATGCGCGAGGCAGTTCGCCTGCAGGGGTTCGACGCCTTCCACCTTCGGCGAGTTGCGGGATAACGCGTCGCTCATCTGGATCGGCGGCGGTAGTTCGCGTGCGCGTTGTTTCAGCACCTCGGCGAGATTCTCGCCCGCATGCTTCCATCCGGTGAAGAACAGCGCGACGGTCCACGCGCCCATCATCGATACAATGCCGCTGGTGAAGGTGCCCGTGCGCTTGTCGCCCGGTTCGCGCACCAGGCGCAGAATCCGCATGCCGGTATCGTCGTTATGCATCACGCTGCCCTGCGCCGCCTGCCGGATCAACTCCGCCAGCACCGGCCAAAGCAGTTTCCAGGCAGCAGCCATCAGATCCCACTGTGTCGTCGCCGGCAGTGGCATCCCTAAATGTTCCTGCAGTCTTTCCAGCCGCTGGAATGGCACGCCGGTTCCGTACTTCAACAGGGCGATCATCGCCACGGCGGTTTCGTCGTACTTGTCCGCGCCCGCGGTCTTCGGCTCCTGAGCGGTGAAGACTTCCCCACACGCGTTGCAGCGTAGTCGCTGCATCTCGAACACGGTCGCCTCCAGCGGTGCGTGGCCGACGAACCGTACCAGCGTTGCTGGCTCTTTCAGGCAATACACTTTTCCCCGGCGGCACTCCGGGCACCTGTCGCCGGAATGGAGTGTGGCGTGTGCTACGGCAACCTGATTCGCACCGGTAAACGCCGCGGCCCCATGGCGCCCATGACCGGCCGCAGCCGATTCGCCGGTCTCCGGCTTCCCGGCCGGTGTTGCATCCGCCAGAACGGCGCTGGTTTTCTCCGTATTCCGTTTCCGCACCAGTCTCTCTGCCATGGCATGGATCGCGGCCTTGAGCTTCTGACCTTCGGATTCGCTTAACGGCGCCTGTGTGCCGCGGTCGATGATCTGGTCCAACTCGTCCAGGTTCACGTCGATCTGCCGCTTCGTCGTCATATCTGGGCGAGGTGTTCGCGGAAGCGAAGCGTCAAGGGCAGGCCGAGGATTTCCTTGATCGGGCGGTTGGGTTTATTAGTCTGATCGTTCTTGCCGCGCCCGGTGGTGAGGCCGAGCAGTTGCCAGTTCGCCGCGCGGTAACAGGTTCCGCGAAAACGGCTGGGATCGATGAAAGTTTCCGCGAAGTAAATCGGGTGGCTGTACATCCGTTCCCAATCGTCTGAAAGTATCGCAGCCATGCGGCCGAGAAGGTGCGATGCCAGATGCGGCACGCGGATCCAGGGCAGAATGAGAAACCGCGTGTTGTAGGCGATGAAGCGGATGTTGCGGCGCCGCGCTTCCGCGCTCCAGCCGATGTAGCGGTCCCGGCTGCCCAGATGACGCGGCGCTGAGCTCCACGCCAGACACGCGACGGGACGGCCTTGCGCCCAGGCCAGATATTTTAGGTGCTCTCCAACTGGTTGCTCATACTGCAAGTAATGATGCTGCTCCATCAGACTGTTGAACAGGGGCTCATCGGCGGTGCGCCGCACCTGCTGCAACTCGATAGGCCGCAGTTGCCCGAGGACACCGACGATCGGCGTTGTGTCGATCGGCATCGGCGCGGGTGCGGTGCGCCGGACGAAGGGATTGAGAGTCTTGAAACGGACGGGCGGTAGTTCGATCTCGCCGACGCGGTGTAGCATGAGCAACAAGCCGCGGCAGACCATATCGCGTAACGCCCCGTTGGCCTGTTTCCACTGCCATACTTCGCAGAGTTTCTCGGATAGCCTCCGCCGGCTGGCCCCCGGATTCTCGGCGATCAACTGGCGAATCAGCATAACATCGCCGGCTGTAACCACCCGCCCTCGATATCTCCACTCCGCAGCCATCTGCCGTCAGTGTGCCAGAACCGAAAACGGAACGCAAGTGCTTTTGTGGATTTTCTTCAAGGGTTCACCGGCCGCCACGCCGGCGGGGC
>DATDGP010000152.1:0-26851 GCA_036522035.1 Terriglobales bacterium | reverse complement strand
AGAGCTGTGTTCATAAGTTGCTCCTCTCCTACAAGGACAAAATGAAGAGCCGGGCACGTCGTAGAGCGTTCGTATCTCGGCGTTGCTGTTCCTGGCGCCAGTGGTAAAAACTCTGGCCGCGCGTGGGTGTTCTCAAGAAGGCCCCAGATGTGCGGCCGTCCGGTTTCTCCAGTTCCCCCTGGGCATCGCGCCAAAATTTCCGTCGAACGGTAACGACCGGGGTATACTCTAGCGGGCAATTGCAAGTCTGCGGGAGGGATTATGCGCCGTGCCAGAATGCTGTGCTCCGTGACCGTCATGTGCAGCGCTCTCGTGCTGACGTCCGGGGCCCAGAAGGGCCGCATGCAGCCCGGTGAAGCCCAAGTCAACCCACAGAACCAAGAACAGGCCAAAGTCCCAGTTCGCCAGTTGTTCGAAGAAATGTTCAGCCAGGGCCGCTACGAGGTTCAAGGCCAGGTCTTTGCTGCAAACTGCCCGGTGCATTTTGGCAATCGCAGTTTGGGATTGCAAGAGGCCGTGGCCGAAGGGAAAGGCTTGCGGTCCGCGGCTCCCGACCTGGTGATGTCGATCAATCAGATGAGCGTCAACGGCAACATGGTTACAGTATCCTGGACGGCGAGAGGAACTCACACTCACCCCGGCGCGGGGTTCAAGCCCACCAATAGGCGTTTTACGATGCAGGGCAGAAGCCAGTTCAAGGTCGTGAACGGCAAGATCGTGGAAGCCTTTAATGAGGAGTACCGTCCTGAACTCTTCCGCCAGCTTGGTGTTTCCAAAGGCCAGGCTTTCATGTTCTACGCCGGTGAAGAAGCGCTATCGATCCTGAGTCCGGCCATTCCTGATCGCCTTTGGAATTTGCTCTAGCGGCGCGCACAATCACCTGGACCTGTGAGATCGCCGGCTAATTCGGTTTTTCGCGTCTTTTGCCGCGGAGGATACGCTGGTCAATGGGCTTGCGGCCTTTGAAGCCTTCTTCCAGGCCATGCCAGTACTGGATTCTTTCCTCGCCGTACTTCCAGCACAGAAGCACGACTTGGTCTTCCACGGCGCACGGGAAGTCGAGCAGGCCGATGTCGAGATCTTTTACCTGCACGCCGATGGAATTGATCTCGGCGATGGCGTCTTTGGTGTCCTGTACAGCTTTGTCGCGCTCCGCGCGGCGCCGGGCAATGGCAGGAACGTCCACACTCAGGCCCCCGCTCAGCAGAATGCGGTGCTTCAGGTCCTGAAGCTCTTTATCCACCTGATCGATCAGCTGCTTGCCCTCCATCGAGCGCTTGAGCAGCGACTTCAGGACCGGCAGCAGCCGGTGGGCCTGGTCGATCGTGAACGTCTTCATCTTGGGCATAGAAATTGACGCGTACAGCTATCTCTTAGCACAAATTGGCGTCGAAGAGAAGTAGCCTTCACGCCACAATTCATACCTCCAGCATCCGCGCCAGCGCCACCTGCGCCCAGTGCTTGACATCCTCGGGAACCTCGATGCGATTGACAACTCGTCCGGCGACCAGATTCTCGAGAACCCAGCACAAATGTTGCGGCGAAATACGGAACATGGTGGTACAAAGGCAGCCGGAATCGTCGAGCGTGATGACCTTCTTGTCCTCGGCTAGGAATTCCTTGCCCATGCGGTTGACGAGATGGATTTCCGTGCCTACGGCAAAGCTGGTGCCGGGCGGCGCTTGCTTGATCATTTTGATCAGGCCCTCGGTGGAACCAATGCCATCGGCTTTCTGGCAGACTTCCCAGCGGCATTCCGGATGAACTACGACACGGATCCCGGGATACCTGGCACGCACTTTGTCTACATGTTCGGGCAAGAAGCGCTGATGGACAGAACAGTGTCCCTTCCATAGGATCACTCTCGCCTGACGAAGTTTCTCAGAAGTAGTGCCGCCGCCGATCATAAAGGGATCCCACACTGCGCACTCGTCAAGAGCAATACCCATGCTGAAAGCAGTGTTGCGTCCCAGATGCTGGTCGGGGAGGAAGAGGATCTTTTCGTTGCGTTCGAACGCCCATCTGAACGCCGCCGGCGCGTTCGACGAAGTGCACACCAGGCCTTCGCGTTCACCGCAGAAAGCTTTGATGGCGGCCGTGGAGTTCATGTAGGTAAGGGGCGTGATGCCGCGGCCCTGCTCGTCGGTCAGACCCATGGCGACAAGTTGATCCCAGCAGCTTTCCACCTGGCCGATCTCCGCCATATCGGCCATCGAGCATCCGGCGTTTAGGTCGGGCAGAATCACCTGCTGGCCGGCGCGGGCAAGGACCTCGGCACTCTCAGCCATAAAGTGCACACCGCAAAACAGGATGTACTCGGCGTTGGTATGTGTGGCTTCTTGAGCCAGCTTGTAGGAGTCGCCACGGAGATCGGCAAAACGGATAACCTCATCGCGCTGGTAATGATGTCCCAGAATGACTAGGCGGGAGCCCAACGCGCTTTTGGCAGCCGCGATGCGCACGTCCATGCTGTGGTCGGGGAGCACCAGGTAGTTTTCGAGCGAACAACTTACACTTCGCTCTTCGATCGTAGGAGCAATCGCCATCGACATTTTAGTTTTCCGCCTTCAGTTCCTCACCTAGGAACGGGGATGTTGAAAGCATCTGCACAGCTCCAGTGGGCTCACTGCGCCATTAAGCGCCCAGCCCACGGGGTTGTTGAAGCCCGCAGCCGTACAACCGGTACATCTGATTCGATGCCCGAAAACCGGGTTTCGACTCGACAACCTTCAGCCACCCGGCAGGCTGAACCAACTCGGATTTATTGTACTCGAACGCCCGATAAACACCTACCACGGAGCACCCAGCCACCAAGAAAAACAAGTTGTGCCTTTGAGCCGCAGAACAACGCAGATGAAACCCACTGGCCCAGGCAGAATCCGCGGCACGCCGAGACGGGTTATCAGGATAACGGAATGATTGATTGTGCCGGCATCACTCCTGCCAGTGGTCCTTCATCTGCGTTTTTTGAGGGTTCCTCCGCGGCTAAATCTCTTTGCCTTCCCCTTCGCGTTTCCAGGCCTCGGTGGTGAGTTTTCACTCATCTCGCAGCGCCACCAACGGATCGACTCTGCTAGCCCGCCTTGCCGGCAGATAGCACGCGGCCAGCACGACCACGATCAGGATGGCCGTCACCGCGGCCAGAGTCAGGGGATCGCCCGGGCGGACCCCGTAAAGCAGCGTCTCCATCAGTTTCTTGACGCCGAACGATGCTCCGGCCCCGATCAGCACCCCGGCGATTGCCACCAGCAATCCGTGGCGCACTACCATGCCCACCACGTCGCTTTGCCTAGCACCTACAGCCATGCGGATGCCGATCTCCCGTGTGCGTCGCGCGACTTCGTAGGACAGCAGACCATAGATTCCAGCGCAAGACAGGAAGAGGGCCACCAGGCCGAAGAAGCTAGAGAGCCGCGCCACCAATCCCTCAATAAACACCTGCTGGTCGATCTCGTCATTCTCGGTGCGTATTTCAAACATGGCCAGATTCGAGTTCTTGCGGTTGACGAGGTCACGGATGGTGGGCACGATCGCCATGGGATCGCCCGCGGTGCGCAGCGAAAACCACGGGCTGCCTCCGCTGGCCACGTACATGGTGGGGCCGATATCGCCGCGCAGGGTGTCATATCGAGCGTCACCGCACACGCCGACGATCTCGTATCCCGAACGTCGCGGCCACGTCGGATCCTCAGGGACTACATTGTCGATGTGTTGTCCCAGGGGATTGGTGTGGGAAAGGAAGCGGCGGACAAACGCCTGGTTCACAATGATGGTGATCGGTGGACTGGTGGGATCGGGTTTGGCGTCCGGTGGCCGAGCTTCGCGCGCGGCCGCCGCTAGGTAGTCAGCACCGCTGAAATTCCGGCCGGCGCTCAGGGGGATGTGCATGCTCTCGAAAAACCGTGGCCCCACGGTCATGTACAACGCGTTGCTAGCTTCTTTGTCGGGGGTCCCAGGAGCGTGAAAATCCGTATCGGACTCCGAGCCGCTGAGCAGCGGCGTGAGCGAATACGTCACGTCGGTCACGCCGGGGAGCGCCGCGATTTGTTCCTGCAGATCACGGTACACACCTTGGATCTGCCCTCCTTTGTAACCCGCCAGTCTGGGGTTTAGGCCGAACACCAGCATGTTGTGCGGATCGAAGCCGAGCTCGGAGGCGCGGAGATTGCGCAGCGTTCGTACCAGCAGCCCGGCGACCACCAGGGCCACGATGGCGAGGGAAACCTGGGCCACCACCAGCACGTTCCTCATGCCGTACCAGCGCGTTCGACGGGCATCGGAAACGCCGCTGACCGTCTTGAGCGCCGGCGTCAAATCGACCTTTAAGCTGCGCAAGGCCGGGACCACGCCGGCGATCGCCCCGGTGAGAACCGCGACTGCAGCCGTGAAGCCAAGCACGTGAAGATCGAGACGAGGAATGAACAACAACTCCGTGCCCATTCCCTTCTCCGCCATGACCAACAGGATTCGCGCGCCCCAGCGGCCGATCAAAAGTGCCAGTATGCCTCCCGTCGATGAGAGCAGCAGGCTCTCTACCAGGAGTTGCGAGACCAGCCGGCTGCGGCGAGCGCCCAGCGCCAGCCTTACCGCCATTTCCCGGCTGCGTCTTGCGGAGCGCGCCAACAGCAATCCGGCAATGTTGGCGCACGCGATCATCAGCACCAGGCCCACGGCCATCATGAGCAGGTAGAGCGTCCCCAGCATCTCCTGCTTGTGGCCCACTAGCCCGTCCTCTGCCGCCACCAGGTTGATACCCGGATTGTCGCCGGGCTGGAACAGAGCCTTTTGCTCGTGCATGGTCTCATCGGCATAGAGCAAGCTGAGTTCCGACTGGGCCTGCTTCAGGGTAACCCCAGGCTTGAGACGTCCCACCACTACCAGCCACCAGGAGTTGGCGTTATCTTCGTCGGGCGCCCAGCGCATATCGAGGCGCTGGCGAGAGTGCAGGGGCAACCACAGGTCGACTCTTTGCCCGGGTGTAAGCCCAGTGAACCTCGGTTCGGCCACGCCGACAATCGCGAAAGGAAAAGCGTTGAGCCGCACCGTGCGTCCCACAACCTCGCGCGACGAGCCAAATGCCGTCTGCCAGTAGCTGTAGCTCAGCAGGACCACGGGCGCCGCGTTCGGTCGGTCGTCGGCGGGCTCGAGCGTGCGGCCGAGAATCGCATGCACGCCCAAAGTCGGGAAGTAGTCGCCGGAGACGAGCTCGGTCCGGTCGATAATGCTAGCGGCTCCGTTGCCGCTCAGATCGATGCGGGGCCCGCCGGCCATGGCCGCCAGCCCGGAGAATGAGGTGTTCTTCTCGCGCACCAAGTTGAGGAAAGGCAACGAGAACGAACAGCCATCCTGGTCCTCGCCCTGGCGATGGTCCGGACAATCGCCGTAAGAGCTGTGGCTGAACAGCAGTCGCGGGCGATGGTGCGAATACCAGCGCACCAACACCAACTCCTCGGGATGGCTGGCTGGCAGAGCACGGTAGAGGATGGCATCGATCACGCTGTAGATGGCCGTGTTGAGGCCGATGCCCAGCGCCAAGGTAAGCACCGCCACCGCCGTGAAGCCCGGGCTCTTAGCAAAAATTCGCGCCGCATAGCGCGCGTCCTGCCAGACGTTGGCGAAGAAGCGCAGGCTGCCGGTTTCGCGAACCTTCTCCCGCGTCTGCTCGACGCCGCCAAACGAGATCAGCGCTTGGCGACGCGCTTCTTCGCGCGACATACCCCGGGCGACGTTCAGCTCAGCTTCCTTTTCCAGATGGAAGTGCAACTCGTCTTCCAAGCTACCCGCCGCCGGCTTCTTGCCAAACCAGGATTGCATGCGCTCACGCAGATTCATCGGAATCTCCCAGAAACGATTTACTCCTCCCGCAAAGCAACCAGGGGATCGACTCGCGTCGCCTGGCGCGCAGGCAGATAGCAGGCCGCCAGAGCGACCAGGAGCAGAAGCGCCGTCACAAACGCGAGCGTCAGCTCTTGCAGTGGCATCCTCAATCTCCCTCAGCCTTGTTCCAAGACCAGCGCGATGGCAGCCGACAACCGCTCCCACTCACCCAATTCTTTCTTCAGCTGGCGGGCGCCCGTCGCGGTCAGCGAATAGAACTTGGCGCGGCGATTGTTGTCCGAGACGCTCCAATGGGAGGCGATCCAGCCTCGCTGCTCCAACCGCGCCAGCGCCGGATATAGCGACCCCTGCCCCACCTGCAGTGCTTCCCTTGAAACCTGCTGGATGCGCTGGGCGATGCCCCACCCATGATTCGGCTCCAACGCCAGCGTCTTCAGGATCAGCAGGTCCAGGGTGCCTTGCAACAGCTCCATCTGTTCACCCATCATTGCTCCCCTCGGATGTCGACAAGAAATTAGACTAGGCCTCTTGTCGAATGTCAACAAGGGAGTCCAGCCGTTTACGCTCATCTCCTGCAATTACTCTTGCGCATAAATCTCCTGACATTTGCACCAGAGTCGGTGCAATATAGTGATCCTACTGTTAAAGGAACGGTAAAATTGCAGCAACTCTGATGCATTTCTCGAGCTTATCCTCGATAATGAGGCACCTTTATCCTCGCTGGCCGTTGGAGGGGTCTAGAAAGCAAGACCGTTCAAGAGAGTCGATATCGCGAATCGCGCCACTTCCCGGGAGAACTCCTATGCTGAAGATCAGCAAGCCGGATTACGACCTGATCCGCTGGGAAGCCGAACGTAGCTATCCCCACGAGTGTTGCGGCATCCTTCTAGGCACTGCGCTCGATCATGAACGTGTAGTCACGCTGACGCTGACCTGCGAAAACGCGCGCACGGATGCGCCCAACAACCGCTACAGTATCCATCCCGAACAGCTCATCGCGGGCCTGAAGCTGGCACGCAGCCGGGGAGAGACCATCATCGGCTTCTACCATTCGCATCCCGACCATCCGGCACACTACTCCTCGACGGACCTCGACGAGGCGCACTGGTTCGACTGTTCCTATCTGATCGTAAGCGTGGAGCATGGACGGGCCGTAGCCGGCAACTCATTCGTGCTGCAGGGGAGCGAAGACGCCAAGGCCTTGGAGTCGGAGCCCATCAACATCACCGCCTACCAACGTCCGCTGCGCGACGCGGTGTGAACGACTAACGACCCCGCTGGGACGTTGTTTATAATGAGCGCATGACACCGCGAGTTCGAATGTCGGCCGAGATACCCAACGATCGGCGCCGCTAACGCCCCCGGTCCTCCAGCGCACGCCCTTACGACGACCCGCTCCCGGAAAGGAAAATGTATGCCTGCCACTCTTGCCCTCGAACAATTGCCGGCGCTCACGAACGAGGAAGTACTTCGCTATTCCCGCCACCTGATCATGCCGGAAGTCGGCATGGAGGGGCAGCAACGGCTGAAGGCGGCGCGGGTGCTGTTGATCGGAACCGGCGGGCTGGGATCGCCGCTGGCGCTCTATCTGACGGCCGCCGGAGTAGGGACCATCGGTCTCGTGGACTTTGATGTAGTGGACTTTACCAACCTGCAGCGCCAGATCATCCATTTCACCAGCGACGTCGGGCGTTCCAAGCTTGATTCGGCGAAGGAAAAGCTGGCCGCCGTCAACCCGTTTGTCAACGTGCGTACATTTGACACCAAGCTGACGAGCGCCAACGCGCTCCAGATCTTCGCCGATTTCGACATCGTCATCGACGGCACCGACAACTTTCCTACCCGTTTCCTGGTCAACGACGCCTGCGTCTTTACCGGCAAACCGAACGTGTACGGCTCCATCTTCCGCTTCGAAGGGCAGGCCAGCGTTTTTGCCGCCAAAGACGGGCCCTGTTACCGGTGTCTCTATCCCGAGCCTCCGCCACCGGGACTGGTTCCTTCCTGCGCCGAAGGCGGCGTTCTGGGAATTCTTCCCGGTTTAGTAGGACTGATCCAAGCCACCGAAGCTATCAAACTGATTTTGGGATCGGGCGATCCGCTGATCGGCCGCTTGCTGCTGGTGGACGCCTTGGGCATGAAGTTCCGCGAACTCAAGCTGCGCAAGAACCCTGACTGCGTGGTTTGCGGAACTCACCCCACCGTAACTAAACTCATCGATTATGAGGAATTCTGTGGACTAGGAGGTCAAGAAAAACCTGTGACAACTCCCCCGGCCGGCGTTCCCGAAATCACCGTGGAAGAGCTGAAACAGCGGCTCGATGCCAAGCAAGACGTTTTCGTCCTGGACGTGCGCGAGCCCCACGAGTACAAGATCTGCAATATCAACGGGCACCTCATCCCACTCGGCGACTTGCCCAGGCGCGTGCAGGAGCTGGACCCCAACAAAGAGACGGTCGTACATTGCCGCAGCGGCGGGCGCAGCGCTAAGGCAGTTGCATTCCTGCAACAGGCCGGCTTCGCCAAAGCCAAGAATCTGAAGGGTGGAATCCTGGCCTGGGCCGACCGAATCGATCCCAAGATGCCGAAGTACTAGGTCTTTACTGCTTTTCCAGTTGAAACAGGTACCTGTCTTTCCCGTTGGCGCTCAACGATTGCGCGACCTCAAGGAAGGCGCGGCCGGCATGAGAAAGCTGACCGGCTTTGCGATAGACGATGCGTAACTTCCGCTCGAGCTTGAGTTCCTCGACCGGGATCGACACCAACTCGCCACGTCCTAACTCCGGTTCCACCGAGATTCTGGGTACCAGGGCCACGCCATTGCCGGCGGCGACAAAGCGCTTGATAGCCTCGATGGTGGGCATCTCCACGTCCATGTTCAGGGGGGTCTTGTGGCGCTTGAACGCGTCCAGGACTTTCAATCGGTACGGTGAGACTACATTGTGGGCGACAAACGATTCCGCCCCCAACTGCCGAATGCTGACCGCGCGGGCTCGGGCGAGCGGGTGCGCCGGGGGGACCACGAATACCAACTCGTCGCGGTACACAACCACCGACTGGAGCAATGGGCTCTCCGGCCGAAAAGAGAGCACGCCGAACTCGACCGTATGGTTTTCGACCTGAGCCGCGATGCCGCTGGCCAAGCCGCGCTGCACTGCTACTTTGATCATGGGAGAGAATCGGCGGAAATCCTCCAACACCCGCAGCAGGTAAAGCGACGTGAACTCGTTGGCGGCGAGCACCAATGTGCCCCGCTGAAACTGCCGCAGCTCTTCCAGCGAGGCGCGAGCCTCGCGGCGTAAATTCAGCATTTTCTGCGCGTACTCGTGGAGAACCTTGCCGGCGTCGGTGAGACGTCCGTCGCGCGACGAACGGTCGAACAGGGCCTCACCCAGCTCTTCTTCGAGCTTGCGCACCACCTGGCTGACCGCCGGCTGCGTGCGATGCACCAGCTTGGCGGCGCCGGAAAAAGTGCCGGCCTGAACTACGGCAAGAAACGTCTCCAACTGAAAAAGATCCATCTAACTCCCCGGTTGTGGCGGGCAAAAATTCCGCTTATAGAATAAGACATTCTTATCGCATACAAAAGAACTATAAATTTGACTTATTCACGATTCCGGCCCAGCATACATGAAACTTTGCGCATGGGAGAGAAAAAAGCCATGGCCAAGCCGCAGATTGCGATTTTTGACACTACCTTACGGGATGGCGAACAGGCTCCTGGATGCAGCATGGGGATCCATGACAAGCTACGCATGGCTTGCCAGTTGGAGCAGCTGGGCGTGGATGTGATCGAAGCCGGATTTCCCATCGCGTCTGAAGACGATTTCAATGCCGTGAGCATGATTGCCGGCGCGATCCGGCGGCCGGTAGTCGCGGGACTGGCCCGGGCCAGCGAAATCGACATTCGCCGCGCCTGGGCCGCTCTTGAAACCGCGCGAAGACCTCGCATCCACGTGTTTCTCGCCAGCTCCGACCTGCACTTGCAATGCAAGCTGCGCATCACCCGCGATCAGGCTCTCGACCAGGTATACAAGTCGGTCACCTACGCCAAATCGTTATGCGGCGACGTGGAGTTCTCTCCCGAGGATGCTTCCCGATCCGACGTCGACTTTCTCTGCCGCTTTGTCCAGGCGGCGGTCGATGCCGGGGCCAATGTAATCAACATTCCCGACACCGTGGGTTATACCGTCCCCGAAGAGTATGCGGCACTGATTGGCACCATCCGCGGCCGAGTGCACGGGATTGAGAAGGTCACCATCTCCGTCCATTGCCACAACGACCTGGGTCTGGCCGTAGCCAACAGTCTGGCTGCGATTCAGGCAGGGGCGCGGCAGGTGGAATGCACCATCAACGGCATCGGCGAGCGCGCAGGTAACGCATCGCTCGAGGAGATTGTAATGGCCTTGAAGGTCCGCCAAGGAAAGCTGCCTTACGAGACCGCCATCCGCACGCGCGAGATCTATCCGGCAAGTTGCCTGCTCGCGGAGATCATCGGCGTAACGCCGCAGCCCAACAAAGCAGTTGTCGGTCGCAACGCTTTCGCGCACGAGGCCGGCATTCACCAGCACGGAGTGATCGTCAATCCGCTGTGCTACGAGATCATGACGCCGGAGTCGGTGGGCGTATCCGGCAACAACCTGGTTCTGGGGAAACATTCCGGACGTCACGCCCTGGGCAAGCGCCTGGCCGAACTCGGTTTCGCCACTTCCCCAAGCGAGCTGGATTCGGTCTACACCCGGTTCATGAAGCTGGCGGAAAGCAAAAAGAAGATCTACGACCAGGATTTGCTGTCGCTGCTGCCGATGGCGGCGCGAGAGAAGTCCGCGGCGCATGCTCACTAATCGAAATCTACGGAAGAAGAAGTTGGGCTAACCATGACGCGTTTTAAGATCACGGTACTTCCCGGCGACGGTGTAGGTCCGGAGGTGTGCCGCGAAGCGGTGCGCATCCTCCAGGCCCTCAGTCACTTTTACGGCAACGAATTCCGCTTTCAGGAGGGAGCCATTGGCGGCGCCGCCATCAGAGCCCACGGCACGCCTCTCCCGAAAAACACGCTTGACGCCTGCCTGGACAGCGACGCGGTCTTCCTTGGCGCTGTAGGCGCGCCCGAGTTTGACCATCTGCCGCCGTCGGAGCGTCCTGAAGCCGGCTTGCTGCGACTGCGCACTGAACTGGGCGGATTCGCCAACCTGCGTCCTTCGATCTTCTTCCCTGCTCTAGAGGATTGCTCACCTCTGCAGAGATCGCGCGTCGAAGGCGCGAACGTGCTCATCGTTCGCGAGCTTCTGGGTGGACTTTATTTCTCCCAGCCCCGCGGCTTTGACGCCGACGGCTGCGCAGCCTTGAATACCATGCGCTATTCAACCGGGGAGATCGAGCGCGTGGCCCGCGTCGCGTTCGAGCAGGCCCGCGCGCGGCGCAAGAACGTGACTTCGGTGGATAAGGCCAACGTGCTTGAAACTTCACAATTGTGGCGGCGTACCGTGAGCCGCGTGGCTCGCGACTATCCCGACATCACGCTCGACCACATGTACGTGGACGCCTGCGCCATGCATCTGATCTCCAACCCCGCGCGCTTTGACGTGATCCTTACCGAGAACCTGTTCGGTGACATTCTTTCCGACGAAGCCGCGGCCATTACCGGGTCTCTGGGCATGTTGGCTTCGGCAACCATCGGCGGTGCGGTAGATCTGTATGAGCCCGTCCACGGCTCGGCGCCCGACATTGCGGGGCGCAGCCTGGCCAATCCGTTGGGCGCGATCGCCTCCGCGGCGATGTTGCTGCGCCACTCCGCGGGCATGCCGCACGAAGCCGCCGACCTCGAGGCCGCGATCGGCCAGGTGCTTGAGGCCGGACATCGCACCGCAGACATCACGGCGCGCGGGCATAACTACGCGCTGCGGACCCCAGAGATGGGCGCACTGGTCGAGCAGGCCTTTGTGGCCATGTTGGACCGCCGCTTCTCGTATCATGCTGTGTAGGCAACGGACATGACTGCGCGTACGCTCCTCGACAAGATCTGGAACCGCCACCTGGTGTGCGACGGCCCCGAAGGCTCTTCGATTCTCTATATCGATTTGCACCTGGTGCATGAGGTCACTTCCCCGCAGGCCTTCGAGGGCCTGCGGGAAGCTCATAGAAAAGTGCGCCGTCCCGATCGCACTTTCGCCACTCTCGACCACAACATACCCACCAATGGCAATCGGCTGGTGATCTCTGATCCACTGGCGCGCAAGCAAGTGGAGGCGCTAAGGAAGAACTGCAGCGAGTTCGGTGTCCCGGTCTTCGATCTGGATTCTCCCGACCAGGGCATCGTTCACGTGATCGGGCCGGAGCTGGGTCTGACGCAGCCCGGCGAAACGATCGTCTGTGGAGACAGCCACACCAGCACTCATGGGGCTTTTGGCGCGCTGGCTTTCGGCATTGGCACCTCCGAGCTCGAGCACGTTTTGGCAACCCAATGCCTGATCCAAAAAAAGCCGAGAACCATGCTGGCACGCTTCTCCGGCACCATCGTCGAAGGCGTCACTGCCAAAGACCTCATCCTCGGCCTGATTGCCGAGATCGGAACGGACGGTGCCACCGGACACGTGATCGAGTACGCGGGCGACGCCATCCGCGCTCTTTCGATGGAAGCGCGCATGACCGTCTGTAACATGAGCATTGAAGCCGGAGCTCGAGCCGGCATGATCTCACCCGACCAGATCACCTTCGATTACCTGCGCGGCCGCCGGTTCGCGCCACAAGGCCAAGCCTGGGACCAGGCCGAAGGCCTTTGGAGAACTCTGCCCAGTGATCCTGGCGCCCGGTTCGACAAGACGGTTGAGATTGACGCGTCCGAGCTTGCGCCTTACGTTACCTGGGGCACCAACCCAGGCATGGCCGTTCCCGTCACAGGAGAAGTTCCTGATCCGGAAGCTGCTGCCGATGGCGAGCGCGGCAGCATCAAGCACGCACTGGAGTACATGGGACTTCGACCGCACACGCGCATCGCCGATATCGGCGTGGATCGCGTCTTCATCGGATCGTGCACCAATGCGCGGCTGGAAGACATTCGCGCCGCCGCCCGCGTCCTCAAGGGCTACAAGATCTCCAAGCAGGTCCAGGGCATGGTGGTCCCCGGATCCCAGCACGTGAAGCGGGCGGCCGAACAAGAGGGCCTTCATCGCATCTTCACCGAAGCCGGCTTTGAATGGCGCGAGGCCGGTTGCTCGATGTGCCTGGGCATGAACCCGGACCGGCTGAATCCGGGCGAACGCTGCGCCTCCACGAGCAACCGCAATTTTGAAGGCCGCCAGGGAGCCGGAGGCCGAACCCACCTGGTGAGCCCGGCCATGGCCGCTGCGGCGGCAGTGACCGGACATTTCGTCGACATCCGCCAGTGGCATTACAAGGATTGATTTCGATGCAGAGCTTCGTCGTCCATACCGGAATCGTCGCCATCCTCGACCGCGATAGCGTCGATACCGACCAGATTATCCCCAAGCAGTTCCTGAAACGCATTGAACGCACCGGCTACGGCAACTGCCTTTTCTTCGACTGGCGCTTCGACCAGTTCGGCAAATCCAACCCGGCTTTCCCGTTGAACGAACCTCACTACGCCGGGGCAAGCATCCTGCTTGCCGGAAAGAATTTTGGATGCGGCTCGTCGCGCGAACATGCGGTATGGGCCCTGCGTGACTACGGTTTTCGCGCCATCCTGGCACCCTCCTTCGCCGACATTTTTTCCAACAACTGCGCCAAGAACGGCGTGCTTACCGTATCGCTGCGCCCGGCCGAGATGGTCGCTCTTAAGGCACGCGACGCCGCTGGCCATTTCCGCCTCACGGTCGATCTCAATTTGTGTGAGGTGTATTCCAATGATGGCTTCCACACGCGCTTCAGCATCGATCCTTTCCGCCGCACTTCGCTGCTGGAAGGTCTGGACGAGATTGGCATGACCTTGAAGCACGAAGCCGAGATTCTAGCCTACGAGAAGCGCCACAAAAGCACGGCGAGAACGGCGTCTTAGCCAAGGAACTTGGCGCGTTGATCATTCACGGTCCTGAACCGGAGTACTGCTTGGATGAACTCTGCCCAGCAACTGTGCCAACCCTAGGACAACGGACGGCAAGGTCTCTCGGGGAGACTCGCGGGCTTGTCCTTAAACCGTTCATCCATCTAATCTTGTCCCATGCCTTCGCCGCCAAATCTCCCAGCCATCCCCGGCTACAGGCCCGGCAAGAAGGCGCTGGTCGTTTTCTTTGAGACCGATTGTCCTACGTGTCAGCTCGCGCTCCCCTACTTGAACGCGCTCGACAGAGACTCGGCGACGATCATCGGCCTCTCCCAGGATGGCGAAAACCCGACCAGCGACTTTGTCCGACAGATGGGAATCAGTTATCCCGTGCACATGGATCAAGGGCTGACGCTCTCGCGGGCTTACGATCCGCAGTCGGTCCCGACATTCCTGCTGCTCGATGAGTCGGGCCACGTGACACGGACGCTGGTGGGATTCGACAAAGCCGGTCTCAACGATCTGGCCGGCGTTCTGGGTCATGGGCCGATCGCACCCGCGCACGATGGCGCGCCGGCGTGGAAGCCGGGCTGCAGTTCGCGCCACCGAGAGTCTCACGTACCAGATTCCGCCGGAACAACTGGCACTGGCGGAAGCCAAGGCGCAGCAGTCTTACGCCGTATCGGGGAACCCGCCAGCCGCATTGATCTCACCGACGAAGAAGATGCAGTTGAATATTGCTTCCGGCGTTTCGGCGATGCGTTTCCCGTTGTCCCGCCTACATCACAACGAGTCAACGCCATGCTGAACGCCTGCGCGCTGGCGCCTCGGAGCGTGATCGGGCGCATTCCGCCCTGCTATGGCGAGGCAACAGTCGAAAAGATCGCCGCGAACGCGGTGATGGCCGGATGCCTTCCGGGGATGATGCGCGTGCTCATTCCTCTGGTTCGCGCCGTGTGCGACGAGCGCTTTAACGCCCACGGCGTCCAGGCCACCACCCACTTCGCGGCGCCGCTGATCATGATCAACGGCCCGGTGCGAGGAGAACTCGGCTTCTGGTCGAAACAAAACGTCTTCAGCAATGTCGCTCGCGCCAACAGTACGCTGGGCCGGGCGCTGCAGTTGATCCTGCTCAACCTGGGTGGCGCTCGTCCTGACGGGATCGACATGTCCGCGCTGGGAAACTCGGGGAAATTTTCCTTTTCGATCGCCGAAAACGAAGAAGAGAATCCCTGGGAGCCGCTGCACGTGGAGAAGGGCTTCGCGCGCGACGAAAGCGCGCTGTCGCTCTTTGCCGCTGAGCCTCCACGCGGCGTCAGCGAGCACACCGCCCAGAACGGTGAAACTGTGTTGCGTGCGATCTGTTCCGCTCTGGCTACCGTGTGGAGCTATCGCGCATGCATGCGCTTTGAAGCCGTGGTGGTTCTCTGCCCGGAACACGTGAAGACGCTTCATCGCGATGGTTTCACCAAGCAACAGGTTCGAGAGTTTCTGTTTCTGAACACGGGGATCCCCCTGCGCTACTACACAGGCAGCCGCAACGACGGCGGCGAGGGCACGCAGCTGGTCTCCCAGTATCGCGAGATCACGATTCTGGGCGAACCTTGCTACCAAAAATTTCGCGCGCCGGAGTCGATTCAGATCATCGTTGCCGGTGGCACGGCGGGAAAATTTTCCGCTGTGCTGGGAAGCTGGAGTACGGGCTCCACGGGTAGCCAGATGGTCACGTATCCTATACCTGAAAGATAAATTGAGAGGCGCATCATGCTGACTCTGATTCATCCCGGCAACGAAAGCGTTCCCCACGCCGCAAATCCGCCGGCACGACTGGCGACCGTCTCCGGCAAGAGAATAGGCTTACTGGACATCAGTAAGCCCGGCGGCAGTTTGTTTCTCGACCGCCTGGAATCGATCCTGCGTGAAGATTACGGGGTGGCCGAGGTGATTCGCGCGCGCAAGCCCACCTTCGCCAAAAATGCCCCGCCTCAGGTCATCGAGCAACTGCGGGGCATGGACGCGGTGATCGAAGCCCTGGCCGATTGAGGATCGTGCACTACGTGCAGTTTGCACGATAGCATCCGTCTCGAGAATCTGGGAATCCCGGCGGTGCCGGTGGCGACAGCCGAATTCATGTCGCCGGCGCGCATCCAAGCAGGCGCGCTCGGACGCCCAGGGTTCGATGCTGTGTACGTCCCTCATCCCATTCAGGATCAGACCCCACAGCAGGTTGCGGCCCGCGCCGATAGCGTGGCAGAAGAGATCGTCCGGCGACTGACGCGCAGTTGATGCTCCGTTGATTCTCAGGCGAGTGATGCGGTTCGAGAATGCGTGGTAATTTTTCGGCGTCCGGCCGGCTCAAGAATCTGCTCTCTTGTCGTGTGCACTCGAGCACCACCCAGCCGCTTATCAAACACTCCAGACCAGCCGTCTCTGGCCGACCGGAGGTTGTGATCAACCCGCAGCCTCAAAGCTGACTTGCGTCTCCCTGATACTTGGGCTATATTCTCGGCTATGGTTACCTCCTTCGCCAACCGGGCGCATGCCGCACACCCGCTCCGGTGTGTCTCACCGGCAGAAGGGTAACTATGAACGCCTAGCGATAACACAGCCATCATAGAAAAAGCCCGCTGCCTAACCCAGGCAGCGGGTTTTGTTTTAGGGCTTATTTTCGAGCAGTGAGAAACAATGCTGAAAGGACAAGAAACCATGCGTTCATCGACGAGGAACGTTAAAAACAGACAAGCCCAGGCACGCGGACAATGCAAGATTGCCGTCATCGGGTGCGGCAAGATGGGGACCATCCTGCTGCAGGCGTTCCTGGAGCGCGGGCTGGCAGGCCGCGACGAGGTTGTCGCGACCGTCCAACACGAGACGAACTGCGCGGCGCTTTCAAGCGATTTGGGCGGCATCGCGGTGGGCGCCGACAATCGCGCCGCCGTGGCCGGCATACCGGTAGTACTGCTATGCGTCAAGCCGCAGACTTTGCCCTCGGTGCTAGAGGAGATTCGGTCGGCCTTGGCTCCGGGGGTTCTGGTGATCTCAATTGCGGCCTCCACCACGGTGGAATTTATCCAGCAGAAGCTCGGTCAAGACGTTGCGGTAGTGAGGGCCATGCCCAACACGCCCGCCATGGTGGGTGCAGCCATGACCGCGCTCTCCGCCGGCGCCGCAGTAGGTCCCGAGCAGCTGGAAACGGCGAAGCGTCTGTTCGAAAGCGTAGGCCGGGTGTTAATCGTCGACGAGAAGCATCTGGATGCAATCACTGCGCTCTCCGCCAGCGGTCCGGCATTTATGTTCGTGATTCTGGAATCGCTGGCCGAAGCTGGGGTCAAGGTCGGCTTGCCGCGCGAGATGGCCACCACTCTGGCGGCGCAAACCATGTTTGGCGCGGCGAAACTGGCGCTCGACACCGGCCACCACCCGGCACTGCTCAAAGACGCCGTGACCACGCCCGCCGGCTGCACCATCGAGGGACTGATGGAGCTGGAGCGCGGCGGCCTGCGCGTGACGCTGATGCAGGCGGTCGTAACCACGACGAAAAGGGCACGAGAGCTATGACCGGCCGAGAGCATTAGAATCGCCGATAATGTGTAAACAAGGTGCACCATGACGACACTGTCTCAGGACCTGCGTTACTCGATCCGGATGCTCCGCAAATCTCCCGGCTTCGCCGCCATCGCCGTGTTTACGCTCGCGCTCGGCATCAGCGCGAACACCGCGCTCTTTTCCGTGGTCAACGGAGTACTGCTCAACCCGCTCGAGTATCCCCATTCCGAGCAGCTCGTCGCCGTTTATGCGTCGACGACCGGATTCAATCAGGCACCGATCACGTATTTGAACTTCCTTGATTGGCAGCGGTCTACGCAGACTTTTTCCTCGATGGCCGCATACCGCAACCAGGATTACAACTTCGCTGGCGTCCGTGAAGGCGAGCGGCTCAGCGGCTACATGATTTCAGCGGATTTCTTTTCCACGCTCGGCGCCAAGCCTGTTCTCGGGCGCACCTTTAGCCCCGATGACGACATGGTGGGCGCCGCGCCGGTCGTGATCCTGGGCGGCGGGCTTTGGCAGCGCGAGTTTGGCTCTTCCCCTGACGTGCTGGGCCAAACGCTGACCTTGAACGGCAAAACCTACGTTGTGGTCGGGATAATGCCTGCCGATTTCACGTTCTATGGCCATGACCGCGACGTCTACACGCCTATCGGCCAGTGGAACGATCCTTCCTTCCGCGATCGCCGCATTTCGGTGAGTGCGCACGCCGTCGGACGCCTGAAACCGCGCGTAACTGTGACCCAGGCTCAGGCCGACATGGACGTCATCGCGCGCAATCTTGCCGCTGCCTATCCGGTCGCCGATAAGGATACCGGTATTATCTTGGTTTCCATGAAGGAAGACATGGTGGGCAACGTCCAGCCGTTCTTGCTGGTGCTGCTCGCCGCCGTCGGTTTCCTGTTGCTGATTGCGTGCGCGAACGTAGCCAATCTTCTTCTCGCGCGCGCCATGAGCCGGTCGCGCGAATTTGCGGTTCGTGCCTCTCTCGGCGCCAGCCGGATGCGCGTCATTCGCCAGCTCCTCACGGAAAGCGCTGTGCTGGCGGGATTGGGCGGGGTGCTGGGGCTTCTGCTGGCGTCGTTAGGCACCAAGACCGTGATCCACACCTTGCCCGGCACATTGCCGCGCGCCAGCGAAATCGCTCTTGACGGCCGCGTGCTGGTCTTTACAGGGGGCGTGTCACTCTTGGCCGCGGTTGTCTTTGGCCTGATTCCCGCCCTCAAAAGCTCACAGGCGGATCTGCAGGAAGTGCTCAAAGAAGGCAGCCGCGGTTCCAGCCGGGGGCAACACCGGATGCAGGGAGTCTTCGTCGCCGGCGAAGTCGCCATGGCGCTGGTTCTTATGGTCGGCGCCGGTCTGATGGCCCGCAGCCTTGGCGCACTCTGGCGCGTCAACCCTGGATTCAATCCCAGCCACGCCATCACCTTCACGGTCTCCATGCCCTCCTCTTCAGCGACGACGTCCGCCGAAATTCGGGCGCGCCTGCGCCAATTCGACGAAAAGCTGCGATCCATTCCGGGGGTCAAAGCTGTTTCCGTCACGCTGGGTTCGCGACCCATGATCCACGATTCGTCGCTGCCGTTCTGGATCGAAGGCCGTCCCAAGCCTGCCAACGACAATGAAATGCCTCAGGCGATGTTCTACCTGGTCGAAGCCGGGTTCCAGCAGGCTATGGGGATGACGGTTCACCGCGGCCGCTTCGTAACGCCCGCAGACAATGAGAACTCTCCCGTCGTCATCGATATCGACGATACCTTTGCCCGCACCTACTTCCCTCACCAGGACCCCATCGGGAAGCATGTTCATCTTGAGCAGTTCAACGTGGAGGCCGAAATCGTGGGAGTCGTAGGCCATATCAAGCAGTGGGGACTTGGCGTGGATGCCAAGTCGGCCGTAGAGGCGCAATTCTTCTATCCCTTCATGCAGCTTCCCGAGAAGCTCATGCCGCTGGTCGCTGACGCGGTAGCCGTGGTGCTGCGCACCGAGGGGGATCCGGCCGCCATCATGAGCCAGGTTCGCGATGCGGTCAGCCAGATGGATCGCCGCCGGGTGATCTACGCCGTCGAAACCATGGACGACGTGATCGCTCGTTCCCTCGCCGCGCGACGGCTCTCCATGATTTTGCTGAGCGCCTTTGCGGCGCTTGCCCTGGCCCTTTCCTGCCTGGGGGTCTACAGCGTGATCTCCTATTTGGTCAGCCAGCGTACCCGGGAAATCGGTGTGCGCATGGCCCTCGGTGCGCAGCGCGCGGACGTGATGCGCCTTGTGCTCGGCAGCGGAATCAAGATGGCCTTGTTTGGTGTGGCCATCGGCATTGCGGCTGCTTTGGGCCTGACACGCCTTTTAACCAACCAGCTCTTTGGCGTCACCGCGCATGATCCGTTGACCTTCTGCGCGGTTGCCGTTTTGCTGGTTCTGGTAGCGCTGCTGGCGTGCTATCTTCCCGCTCTGCGCGCGGTCGGTACCGATCCCATGGTAGCCCTGAGGCACGAGTGATGGCTCTTCGAGCACGCTCTTGGTAATGGGGCGCTTGCCTTGCCCTCTTCAGCTTCTATATAGTAATTGGCGATGCATCGTTCTACCTCCAGCATGGCCATGTGCTGTCCCATCATCATGGGCATGCGAATTTCCATGCCGAGGCAGACGGGGTCCTAACGCAATCTTAGTCATCGATGACCAACCCGCTGCCTGAAGCAGCGGGTTTCGAGTTTTGGGGCCTGCTGCCCGGCTGCAGCCAGAATCACGAGGATACCCAATGAATGAGAACCCGCGTTATCAGTTACGATGTCGAGAGTGCCTCAGCGAGTGGGGCAACCAGCCGGTTTCATTCTGCCAGAAATGTTTTGCGCCGCTTGAGATCACGTACGACTTCGCGCGCATTCGCGAGCAGATCAGCCGCGAGGGGATTGCGAGCCGTCCCGCCAATCTCTGGCGATACCAGGAGTTGCTGCCCCTTCCCGATGCTTATGACTCCTCTCTGCCCGTTGGCTTCACCCCGCTGGTGAAAGCCCCGGCTTTGGGCGAGCGGCTTCACTCTAAGTCTCTCTACCTCAAGAATGATTCCGTCTGCTTTCCCACGCTGAGCTTCAAAGACCGGGTGGTCGCCGTGGCGTTGACCCAGGCACGCCACTTCGGCTTTGAAATCGTGAGTTGCTCGTCGACCGGCAATCTGGCAAATGCTGTGGCAGCGCAAGCGGCTCGCAGCGGGTTCCAAGCCTGTGTCTTTATCCCGGCCGATCTGGAAGCGGCGAAGGTCCTGGGGACCCAAGTGTACGGCGCCCGCATCGTGCGCATCGCCGGCAACTATGATCATGTGAACCGCCTGTGTTCTCAGATCGCCGACAAGCACCGCTGGGGCTTCGTCAATGTGAACCTGCGCCCGTATTACGCCGAAGGATCAAAAACTGTGGGCTACGAAATCGCCGAGCAGATGGGCTGGCGCCTACCCGATAACGTTGTCGTGCCGATGGCCGGCGGTTCGCTCATCACCAAGATCTACAAAGCATTCCTGGAGCTGATTGAGCTTGGGCTGGTGGAATCGAAGACCGTGAAATTCTTTGGCGCCCAGGCGACCGGTTGCAGCCCGATCAGTGCCGCCGTGAAAGCCGGGCGCAACGAGATCGAACCCCAGAAGCCGGCGACCATTGCCCGCTCGCTCGCCATCGGCAACCCTGCCGACGGGTTCTACGCTGCCAAGACGATCCTGGCCAGCGGTGGATGGGCGGAAGATGCGTCTGACCCGGAGATCGTAGACGGCATCGGCCTGCTGGCCGAGAGCGAAGGCATCTTCACCGAAACTGCCGGCGGCGTGACCGTAGCTTCGGCACGCAAGCTCTTCACCCAGGGACGCATCAAGCCCGAGGAGACAACGGTACTCTGCATCACCGGGAACGGCCTCAAGACCACGGATGCGCTCGCCGGACGGTTCACCGCCTCGGAAGCCATTCCACCCAAGCTGGCGGCTTTTGAAGAGTACCTGGAGCGCGAGACGATCGGCGCAGGCAACCAGAAAGGAGCAGCATAAATCGTGAAGGCCAACGTGACCGTTTCCATCCCCTCAGCCTTTCGCCGGCACACGGAAGGTCTGGACAAATATCAGTGCGCTGCGGCTGCACTCCCCGACCTTCTCGACGCTCTCGGCGATCGCTTCCCCGAACTCAAGCCGCACTTGCGCGACGAGCAAGGCAAGGTGCGCCGCTTCCTCAACATCTACGTGAACGACGAAGACATCCGTTTTCTCGGCGGCGATTACAGGTTCAACCAGGGGGACGAAGTCACTCTTGTGCCCTCGATCGCGGGCGGCTAGAAGACGCGCTTACACAGACGAGAGCCGGTAAGAGATTGAGGGGAGGTGTGCCATGGCAATAGAACTGAGCTACATCAAGGAACTGTATGCATATAACCGGTGGGCCAACAAGCGAACGTTGAACGCGGCTTCCCGGCTCGATCTCGGGAGCTTTGGTCGCGCCATGGGCAACAGCTTTTCTTCAGTCCGAGATACCCTGGTCCACATGCTGAGCGGGGAATGGATCTGGCTGGAGCGCTGGTTAGGACGCGCTCCAACTGCCTTTCTCCACGCCGC
Organism: Terriglobales bacterium; assembly: GCA_036522035.1. GTDB lineage: Bacteria > Acidobacteriota > Terriglobia > Terriglobales > Acidobacteriaceae > Angelobacter. The sequence continues at coordinate 4,883 of DATDGP010000152.1, read as the reverse complement.
CGACTTTCCGTCTGTTGAGAAGTTGCAAGCGCGGTGGAATGGCGTCGAACAGGACTATGAGCGCTTCATCCAGTCGCTTACGCCATCGCGGTTGAACGAACCTCTTGCCTACCTCAACCGTACCGGCGAGCGCTGGGTGTATCCCCTATGGCAGCAGATGGTCCACGTGGTCAATCATTCGAGCTATCACCGCGGACAAATCACAACTTTGCTTCGCCAATTAGGTGCGGAGCCAGTATCGACGGATTTGCTGATGTACTACGACGAGCTTGGCACATAAGCAAGCAGACTCGGGAGCATCACGCAACCACTTTGTAGCTGCATTGTTCTCAGCGCTGGACCACTTGGTGGATCGGAAATCGCGGAGCGGTTTTGACGCGCTCCGCCTGCGCACTGTGGCGCTCAGTGTGTGCGCCGATGAAAAGCAACCACTGATAGCCATCGATCTCTCCGAACAAAAAATGGCGGATGAAGTAGCGACGCAGATCGGCGGTCGTGGCAGAGGCAAAATCGCCCGTAGCCCGGCGCGCAGTGGCAAATTCGTGCGAGAGGGTTTCCGCGGGCCAGCGCAAGGTCGGCAAGGCTTGTGAAGGGGCTTGCACTTTGTTCGCGGCCGTGCCAATCTTCCGCAGCACTTCCTCGTCGGTCATCGAGCACCGGGTTCGGAAATCGGCCGGTCCCAGCACGAGCTTTTCGAGGACTCTCACCAGGCGCCTTTCGGTGACGATCAGATGCTCCACATTCTCCGCCACTGACCAGCCATCCGGTTGTTGTGGCCGGTAGAGCAGTTGCTCTAGGGAAAGCCTCTGTAACAAGCTGAGCACGCGGGTACCACTCTGGTCGAGCACCTGCAAAGCGAATTCCCGTTCCGCCGGTGTGATCATCAGGCTAATCCTTTGTGAAAGAATCGGGTCTTACCGTGAATCCGATCGATCGAGTTGCTCGCCAACGCACTCTTACTGACAGGCAGGATTTTCCAACACGGGACTTGGCGCCGGCTGCGTGGCCAGCAGTTTCAGGACCTCGGGAAGTTGCTTGCGACGCGTTACTTCTCCTACGATCAACACTGCAGGCGGAATAACACCGCCTATTGATCCCAGGTCTTCCAGCGAGAGAAAACGGACCTGCTGCGTGCTCCGCCCGGCGTGGGAGATGAGCGCGCACGGCACCTCGGGATCGACGCCCAACTCCTTCAGCTCGCGTGCGGTGCGGGCGTAGTCAGGACCAGGCATGTAAACCGCGATGGTCGTTTCCTCAACGCCCAGAGCGACCCGCTGCCGGACTTGGTCTGCATTGTGCCCAGTGACGATGAGCAGGCTCGAAGCCATGCGGCGATCGGTGAGGGTAATCTCAGCTGCGGCTGCAGCGGCTGCAGCGGCGGTAACGCCTGGAATCACCTCAAAACGGATTCTGGCTTCGCGCAGCGCATCTATCTCTTCGCCCAGGCGGCCAAAGACCGCGGGATCGCCCGACTTCAGTCGAACCACGGTGCGCCCTGCGCGGGCGTGCTCGACCATCAAGGCGTTGATCTGCTCCTGGCTGGTCCCGCGCCGGCCGCAGCGCTTGCCGACGTTGATCAGTTGCGCAGATTCCAGACAGAGCACGAGCACCTCTCGAGGTACCAGGTCGTCATGGAGCACAATCTGGGCTCGGGCTAGCGCCTTCGCGGCGCGCACGGTTAGCAGGTCCGCGGGTCCGGGCCCGGCTCCGACCATCATCACTCTGCCTTCGCTCACAGCTTTGCCTTCGCAAGCGCCCGCTCGGGCTCTTAAGCGCTCTTCCGTTCCGCCAAGCGGTCGCCTTCTACCCATTGCTCGACAGCTTCGACCAGCCGTTGCACCAACTGGTCCACGTTGCCGATCATGTTCAGCCCTTCGCGTTGATGGTCCTTCAGCGCCGCTCTCAAACTGGTTGCTAGCTCGGTGCGTTTCGTTTCATCCATCGTTGGCTCCATTGGTGTGATGATCTGACACTTCCTGTGGGCGGCCTAGCGCCATCATACGAATCATCTGCTTGCGGTTTTCACCGCGCGGCAGCGCTTGCCGCAATAGATCGCGAGCGCGCCCTAGCCATGCCGTCCAAGGTCCATATTCTACCCCGTATTGCTCTTCCAGCTGGCAACGAACGTGCTGGGCCAAAGCCGGGCTGGCACCGCCGGTGGAAATCGCGATCTGAAAATCTCCGCGTTTGACCACAGCCGGCGCGAAAAAGTTGCAGTAGTCGGGATCATCCACCGCGTTGGCCAGCGCACCGGCCTCCCGCGCTTCCTCAGAGACCGCGCGATTCACTGGCTCGGAGTCGGTCGCTGCGATCACCAGAAAATAGCCCAGGACCATGCCGGCGCGATATTCCGCGGCAACCTGCTGCAATCGCCCTTCCTCGGCCCAACGACGAATACGGTCGGTAACTCGCGGGGAAACCACGGTGACGTCGGCCGCCGCGTGGAGCACACCCTCGATTTTCTGTTCGGCTACGCTGCCGCCGCCGATCACCAGGACCTTCCGGCCGTTGAGTTTGAGGAAAACCGGGTATAAGGACATCGCTCAGCCCTCCACCGAATGCGGCACTCTGCCCGGTGAGGGATCGCGGGCGACTTCGGCGACGTGGCCGCCGGCGAGAAACATGCGCAGCTCCGCATCGGAATGACGCCGAAAGAACTCGCGCAGGTTCTCACCGGAATAGCGTGTGAGCACGTACATGCGCAGCACACGCTCGATGGCTTCAGGAACTTCAGCGGCTGGGCAGCGGTACCCCACCGGGCGTCCGAAGCCCGCGTGCTGACCAACGGCTCCGCCCAGGCAGAAGTAATAGGCGTCCTCAAGGGTGCCGTTGAGCTTAACTTTCTTGCCCTCGAGGCCAATGTCAGCGATGCGATGCTGCCCGCAGCTGTTGGGGCAGCCGGTTACGTTCAATTTCAATTGCTGATCGAACGCCGGCAACCGTTCTTCCAGCTCCTCCACCAGCCAGCGGGTGAAAGATTTAGTCTCCGTAATCCCCAGCTTGCAGAACTCGGTGCCGGTGCACGCGACAGCCCCTCGCCAGAAAGCCGAAGAGAACACATGCAGACCCGCCCGGTCCAGGGCCTTCACCACGTCGTCCACGTGGATTTGGGGTACGTTCACGATCACTAGGTTCTGCGTGTTGGTGGTTCGCAGTTCACCGGAACCGTAGCGGTCGGCCAAATCTGCAGCCACGCGCATCTGCTGCGGCGTAACCCGGCCACCCAGCACGGCGGCGCCCACGTAGCACAGGCCCGGCTGCTTTTGCGGGTGCACGCCGGCGTGGTCGCGGTAAACGTCCGACGGTACGTCCTCGGGGACTGCGGGTTCGAGCTTGTATCCGAGCCTGCGCTCTACCTCTTCGAGAAAACTCTGTGCAGTCCAGCCATGCTGCAGAAAGAGAAACTTGAGACGTGCGCGTTCGCGGTTTTCGCGCAAACCGGCCGAGTCGCGAAAGATTTCGCTGACGGCTTTGGCCACCGGCAACACCTGCTCCCAGCCCACAAAGGCGTTGAGCCGTACCGCCAGGTGAGGATCGGTGGAGAGCCCGCCGCCGATCCGCACGGAGAATCCAACCTCCTTTTTTCCGTTGGCGTCGCGCACCGCGGCCGTAAACGCCAGATCGTTGATCTCCGGGTAACAGCACCACTCGCGACAGCCGCTTATGGAAATCTTGTACTTGCGTGGCAGGTTGTAGAATTCTTCGGCGCCGGCGAGCAATTGATCGGCTTGGAACACCAGGGGCGAAGCGTCGCACAGCTCGTGGGCGTCGAGCCCTGCGAGTGGGCAGCCAGTGATATTGCGAGTGACGTCCCCGCAGGTCGAGCGCGAAGTGAGGCCGGCGTCAAAAAGAGTTTCGAGGACGTCGGGCAGATCCTGAATGGTGATCCAGTGAAGCTGAATGTTCTGGCGGACCGTAATGTCCGCCGAGCCGCGCCCGTACTTGTCGGAGAGATTGGCAATGGTGCGCAGCTGGCGCGAGGTCACAAACCCGTTGGCCAGCCGAATACGCAGCATGAAATACGGAACCGCCTTGCCTTCGCCACCGGCGCCGCCCGTCACACCCACACCGTCGCCCTGGGTGTAGACGCCCCACCAGCGGAAGTAGGTCTTGATCCAGGCTTCAGGGATGGCAGCGTATCCGCACCGAGCAAATTCGCGTACTTCGTCGAGGCACTCCCAAGGGTTCTTTTCGCGCTTGAACCTCTCGACCTTTTGCGCTTTTGTTTCCTTGACGATAACTTCTACCGATGCGTTCATGGTTGTCCGCTTCCGATCGCGGCCTCCCTATCTTGGTCCCCAAAAAAGCAAAAAGCCCATCGCCTCTCTGGCAATGGGCCCTTCCTATGAATGAATGCGTCTTTAGGTAGCGGCTTCAAATGCCAGAGACATGGGTGTCACCGGACAACACCGACACATGTTCTGGCACAGAATTCGCATGGATACTAAGGTAAATACACGTGCGCGTTGTGTCAAGGCCTTGTTCGACCTGGTGCCACACTTTAGACTAACCGCAAATCTGGCCGGTAGTCTAATAAGTCACTTCGAACAGGGGGCAGGGTGGAAACTTTCCTGCAAGAAGCAGAGATTCCAGCGAGCGTCGCATATTCATTAGACTTAAGGAGGGTCCCTCTAGTTAGCTCCGGACCGAGCTCATCCTTTTCATTTTACCTCCCGCCCGGGCATGGAAGGCTGGCTGTTGGAGGTTGCTTGACAGCCATGACCAGCAGGGATATAGTTCAGCGCATGCACGACTGTCAGACTATCGCCGCCATGGCCATGTGCCCAAGCACAGGGAGAGGCACAGCCACATCTGGGCGACAATCTGGCGAGTCGGCGGCATAACCTAATCGGCAATCTTAAGATCCTGACCCACTCGCCAAA
>DATDGP010000151.1:0-2542 GCA_036522035.1 Terriglobales bacterium | reverse complement strand
AGCGTTCACTCATTTCCGCCGGTGCCACAGGATCTTCGCTGCCCACCAGCAGCCGCACACGAACGGAAGGGAGAACCTTGTCGGCAAGGTCTATTGGCGAAAGGCTTTTGACCGGCAGGGACCAAATCGGATTGTACTTGATCTCCCTTATCGGGAAGCTCTTGGTGGCCGTTCTCGTGAATCCAGCTGTGGGATGGAAAGGAAAAAGAGGTTTTCGGTCTCGCGAAATGTTTGCTCGCCGTGACCGCAAAAAATCCAGTTACGACTGATCAGTCGCAAACCGTGGCGGACATCGTGCCAGAACGATCGCATGATCGACTTAGGGTTATTTTCATAATTGAAAGCGAACAGGCTCAAGCTCGGGACGCTTTTCGAGCATCTAAAAGGATAAGAACATTGAGGATTGTTAGGATGCGTGTTTTCTCTAGCATGCGTACTGCGTTCGCGGCGGTCCGGCCGAGGCTCGTCTGGCACCTGTTCGCGACCCCACTCCTTTTTCTGTTCAACACTCCGCCTGCCCAGGCCGGAGCCACACTATTTCTGGAAGAACCCTACAGTTATGATGGCACTTTGGCCGGTACCGGACACGCCGCCATTTATTTGGACCACGTTTGCGCGGCCTCTCCTGTGGAGCTGCGTGTTTGTAAACCTGGTGAAACCGGCATCGTCTTGAGCCGCTACCATGAAATCGGGGGATACGATTGGATCGCGATCCCGCTGGTTCCCTACCTCTACGCGGTGGAAAGACAGGAAGACGTTCCCCTGTACGCCAACGCCAAGCTGGTGGCCTTTCTTAGAGATCAATACCGCCGCAAATACCTGGAATCGCTGGTTCCTGATCGTCCGGGAGGAGGAGCGCCGGCCGGGGAATGGTACGAACTGATTGGGGCCTCGTATATCAGGACCATTTACGCCTTCGCGATCGAATCCAGCCCGGAGCAAGACGCCCTGCTGATCAACAAGTTCAACAGTCAGCGAAACCACAGGGGTTTCAACCTGGTGACGCACAATTGTGCGGACTTCGCCCGCGAGGTGATCGATTTCTACTTTCCGCACGCCGTGCATCGCAACGTGATTTTCGATCTCGGCGTGACCACACCCAAGCAGATCGCGAAAATGCTGGCCAAGTACAGCCGCCGCCATCCGGAGTTGGAAAGCTCGAGTTTTGTGATACCGCAGGTCCCCGGCGCCATACCGCGCAGTAAACCTGTACGCGGAGTATTGGAGCTGGCGCTGTCCGCCAAGAAGTATGTGGTGCCCATGTTGCTTCTGCATCCCTACATCTCTGGCGGCGTGCTGGCCGTTTATTTCGGCCGCCCACGCTTCAATCCTGCCCAGCATGCCCTGGTTCTTGATTCGCGTTGGCAGCTGGATACGCCGATGACCAGCGCTGAGCGTCGTTCCTTCCTAAGTGAATTAGACGAATTAAAGCAAATGAGCTCCGTCCAGGATTCATCTTCGGACTCTTCGGTGGTGGGCAAGACCTGGGAGCAATTGCAGGCTGGCGCAGAGCCGGGGCTCGACTCTTCTGGGACGCCCGTCGTCCAAGTGCGCATAGGTGGCGACGTCGCAAACGTCGGCATTTCCCGCGCGAACGTTTTAAGCGGTCCGGGATCGTCAGATTTGGCCGCGAAACTCCTTGCCGCGCGAATCCAGCAGGAGTTGCGTCCCGCCATGGCTCGAAAGGCCGCGCATAGCGAAGTCGCCAGCGACCTGGCATTGCTGCGTCAACTTCTCTCGGTTAAACTGCAGACCGGACTTGCCGGCATCTTCCCATCGCCGGATGAATCCATCAACCACTACCGCACCCAGGCTGCCTCCGACGTCCGGCCATAAGCGCCAACAGACCACAACGGCAAAGGCGGCTGCAGGCGCTGTTCCAATGACGAGCAGCCGGCCGTTGATAGAGTTCAATCGTGTCCCCGTCGGGATCTTTCACTACCCGCTTGGTGCGTGGACTGGCTTCTGCCAGTGTCCATCAACGGTCGTTCGCCGTTCTGGTTCGCAATCGAGCCGTCGCTGGCCAGAACATTAGTCTCAGCCAGGACTATCAAGGCCTTGGGCGTGAATGTGGATGACCTGCCGTCCACCGTCACGGCTTCGGAGAAGCTGCCGTACCCCTGTTGCGCTTGGAATCAATCGCTGTCGGCAGCGCTGTGATGAACGACTTTGAAGTTGTGGTTTGGGGCAAACCGGCGATGCCGCCCGAAGTTCTCGCGAGTCTAGCCGAGGATACGCTTGAGGATATCCTTTGTTACCCCTTGGGCAATCATCCATTATCGGCTATCGATGTTTGGATCTTCGCCGGAGGGACCTGATCTCACATGAATATATAGCGGCCCGGCTTCCGCCAGGAATAAGTAAATAAAACTTGACAATATGTAAATCATACTTTACTGTATGTAAATAGGAGTTGTCCTTATGGTCACGAATCGAACATTCCCTTCCCGCTTCACCCGCCCTGTCTTTTTGTGGGCAGTGGCTGCTGCTCTGACGGAGATCCTGGTGACTTGGCTTGTGGTTCACCGGCAAGTGCCACGGT
>DATDGP010000150.1:0-21311 GCA_036522035.1 Terriglobales bacterium | reverse complement strand
CTCAAGCCCACGCGCATATGGTGCTGGATGTGATCGGGGAAGGAAACGGCGATCGCCATTCCGACAAGACCGTGCCCAATGCCCAGCGGCATGACGGAGCGATAGCGGCGGTAGAGTTCGCCCAGAATCCATCCGCCGAGGAACGTGATCGGCACGAGCACCGGATTGGGGATATGCGCCACAGCGAACATCGCCGCGGCAATGAAGGTCGCTAGCAGCCCTCGATGGGTAAGCTGCTCGAAGCGGGGCAGGAAGAACGTTTGCTGGATGATCTGTTGGATCACGGCCCATAGGATATAGCCGCCGGCATGACGCAGGGGATCACGTGCGCCGAACAGGCCGTGCAGCGTGCCCACCGCACCGGCCACAGCTACCATGCCCGCGGATAACAGGATCGCTGAGAGGACGAGCGCGGCGGAAATCTTGAACGATGGCAACGGCAGCCTTTGGCCGCCCCTGACTCTCTTCCACGCGGCCGTGGCCGTCCAGATAAGGAAGTAAGCTGCGGAGATCCAGAACAGACGTCGCTGCGTCGTGCGCTGCGTCCAGACCGTCCCCATGATGAGCGCAAAGCCGATGCCAGCCTCGAACAGCGCGATTGTGGCTTTGCGGTTGAAGAAGAGACTGCGGGACCATTCCGCGGCCCGTACTGCGGGGGAAAAGACAACAGAAGATTCGGAAGACATCGCCTTAGGGACCCGAGTTCTCGATCAACTTCTTTGGATGCAGAAAAAGCGGTTTCGGAAAGCCTCCTCCTCGACCAAAAAACCTCCTCCACGAAAATCAGAAACGGAACTGCGGACCAATAGTGGCCCGGAAATTGTTGATGTGGCCGTTGTTGACCGAGACGATCTCATCTCCCCCTTCAGCACGAATGTCGAGGTGTTTGCCGATCTTGAATTCAGCACCCACCCCGGGATAGATCACCACGTCGATGTTGCCGTTGGCGATCCCGGCGATCTGTGTAGTGAACGAGCTGGTGGTCGCCGCCCCGCTGACCCCCCAATTCACGAAGCCGGCCTTAGCCACGAAGAAAAAGTTTTTCGTATGAGGAATGCGGACCTTGGGGCCGAACAGCGCATAGAGCCCCTTAATATTAGTGGTCGTGGTATTCGTCGAGCTCCCTGCGGTCACCGTCTGGGTGAACGTCCGCTCGAAGTCGTAGGAGATTTCGGCTTCCAGTTGAACCTGACGCCACAGCTTGAATCCCACCCGTCCGCCAACCCCGAACATGTTAAGACCGGGCGTCTGCAAGCGTGAGTAATCGAAGAACGCGCCGAAGCTGCCGTGGTCCCGTTGGTTTTCCTCCTGGCCCGGAGGCAGGGTCTGTCCCGGGGGCGTGTTTTGCGCCCATCCCGCCGCCGGAATTACCGCCAGAAACAACATCGCAGCTCTCAACATGGCTAAATGTTTCATGATCGTTCGAGTTTCCCCCGTCTCAATTTTTTGGCGCACCGCGGGCGGTCGGAACCGGAGATCGCTCCGGCGGCGGCCGTCAGGCGTTTGCACACGTCCAACCTGGGCATTAAACTTTGCGTCTATATGCTACCTTACCCAAGTACGCGAACACCACGCGTGATGGGAATCCCCTAACGGAGAATGCTTATGCCTCAAGGGACTCTGGACATCATGAAACTCGAAGGGCAGCCCGCGACCTACCAAATCATGTTCGAACAGAACGCCGGGGGCACGTTCGTGGCCCGCGTCGAAGGGGATGAGCTGGTGGCGTTCCTGCATGAGGAAATGCGTGTCGACCTGCTCATTGCGGAAGCCACCGCCCGGGCGGCCCAGGCCGAAGGCCGCAGCCGGCTGCAGGAAGTATTTCTCGAAGAGAACAACCTGCACGCGGTGATGGAATATCTGGAAGAAGATATCTAGGGACGCACGCCCAGTCGTTCTTTGAGGGCGGCGGCGATCTGCCGGCCGTGGAAACGTCCGTTCTCGATGAAGATCTCCCCGGTCTTAGCGCCGGCCACAATCACGCCAGCTACATAAATCCCGGGGACGTTGCTCTCGAAGGTCCGAGGATCGCACACCGGACGCATCTCCGGACGCGTCAGCTGAATGCCGAGAGATTCCAGAAATTCGTAATCGGGATGGTAGCCGGTCAGCGCGAAGACAAAATCGTTCCTGAGCGTCAGTGGACCTTCCGGCGTGCTGATGCGCACCGCGTTAGGGCCGATCTCCTCCACCGTGCTCGAGAAGTACGCGGTGACCTCGCAGTTGGCGATGCGGTTTTCGATATCCGGCCTGATCCAGTACTTCACGTTCTTGTGGATGTCCGGGCCGCGATGCACCAGGGTCACCCGCGCTCCACGCCGCCAGAGTTCCAGGGCCGCTATGGCCGCAGAATTCTTGGCTCCGACTACCAGGACATCGGTGTCAAAGAAGGGATGCGGCTCGGTGTAGTAGTGCATTACCTTGTGGAGGTCTTCCCCGGGAACGCCCATGTAGTTCGGGCGATCGTAAAACCCGGTGGCCACCACCAGCTTGCGCGCCGTGTACTTGTGCTCTTGACGATGGCGGTCGCGCGTGACGGCGTGGAAGGCACCGTCGCGTCCAGCCACGGTCAGCACCTGCTGATACTGGCGGACGTCGAGCCGGTAATGTTGGGCCACGTTGCGGTAGTACTCGAGCGCTTCCAGACGGTTCGGTTTCTGGTTCGCTGTGGTAAAGGGAAGGTCGCCGATCTCCAGCAGCTCCGGCGTAGTAAAGAACACCATGTTGGCTGGATAGTGAAACAGCGAGTTCACCAGACAGCCCTTGTCGATGGAGACTGCTGAGAAGCCCGCGCGCTGGGCTTCAATAGCGCAGGCCAGGCCTGTAGGTCCCGCACCGATCACCAGCACGTCGAAGCGATTGTCCTTGACCGCCATAAGAGCTCTTATTGTACCGACGCGGGCACAAACTGAAGCAAGCACGCATCACGTCCGGTATCGTTCTCATTCAAAGGCGGTATCATTCTGAAAAGCTAGGAGACGCCGTGAAAAGGCTGGCTAACGTGTTGATCGTCACCGCTTTTGCCTGCACTCTCTTCGCCCAGAACGACCGTGTAGCGGAAGTCCAAGGCCAAGTCATTGACATGCTCGGGCGTCCTGTCGCGGGGGGCGAAGTTGTTTACAGGAACGTCGACATCGCAAGGGTATACCGCACCCGCACGGGCAAGAACGGCAAGTTTGATATCGTCGGCGTGATGCTCGGCACGTATCAGGTCGAGATTACCGGACCTACGGGCGAGCACATCCTCTCGACAAAGAGATCTGTCTTCGACGGGGACCAGCAGGTGCTCAATGCAATTCATGTCGATCTTTCCATCGTGCCTACGCGCGCTTCACTGGCGCCATTCAAGGGTCCAAGCGCCCAGCAGATCGAAGGCGAAACCTGGCGTAAAGTCCAAGATCACACGTTGACGAAGGCGGAGATGGCCGAGTTGCGCGAGGAAAACGCCGCCTTCGTTCACTACAACGAAGTGGCTTCTGAAGCAAAGGCCGCAATCAAGACGCAAGAGTGGCCCCGCGCTCAGGAACTACTGGGGCAACTGGCCGCGATCGCTCCCTATATGTGGCAGGTGTACCAGAACCTGGGAACGATTGCCAGCAACCGCGGGCTCTACGCCGAGGCGGTGGCGGCTTACGAGAAAGGCATTCAGGTCGTCGAATATGATGACGCCCTGAGCAAGGATCGCCAGAGGCTCAACCTGGTGCGGGCGCAAATGCTGATCGGTGAAGGTGAAGCCTACGGCGCCTGGGGTCAGTTAGACTCGGCGGCCAACGAATACCGCAAGGCTGCAGAGATCGATCCCCATCCCGCGCTGGCCTACATCCACCTCTGCGTCGCCGAATACAACACCGGCCACGCCGGGGCCGCACTCGACGATTGTGCCACGGGCATCGCCGCCGACCCTCGCCATTCTGAGTTCTACCAGATCCTCGGCGGCATCCAGATGAATCTTGAGAAGTATCGCGAGGCCATCGCCATCTACGACAAGGGAGCGCGGCTGGCCCTGGCTACTCTGGAGGTGGTCAGGAATTCGACGCGCTCTACGGTCCCTTTACCAGCCGACGCATATTCCATCACGGCGATGGAGCAGACATTGACCCGGCAAATGATGCCCGAGGGCGAGGGCAGCGCCTTCTATAAGTCGCGCGCCGGACAGATGCTGCTCTCCGAAGGCAACGCATACTTTCAGTTGCGGAAATTCAAGCAGGCTGCCGATCTATTTGCTCGAGCCGCGAAGCTGCACGAGTATCCGGCCCTGGCTTATTTCAATCTTTGCGCCACGCGATTCGATCTAGGTGAGTGGAAGGCGGCCGTTGAAGCCTGCGATCGCGCCATCGCCGGAGATTCTGGGATGGCCGACGCGTACTACGCGAAAGCCGCGGCTCTGTTCGGCGAAGGTGCGCGTCAAGGAAAGTTCAAAGCGACGCAGGAAGCACTCTCCGCGCTGCAGGCGTATCTCGAGCTTGATCCCAATGGCAGCCACTCCCGCGAAGTCCAGGCCATGCTTGGGGAGATTCCGGCGAAACGCTAATCCCGGACTTTGCCGAGCCCTGTGTTCGACAAACGTTTTTGTCGGTTCAGCCCGCGGGATTCCAATAAAGCTCCCCATCGGCTTACGCCTTACGATACCTCATTTATAATCTACAGTTTTGTCTCTGCGCCCGGAGGCACACACCTACGCTCATCGAGGCATCTATGACTACTCCCAACACGCGCCAGGAAAAAGATTCCATCGGCGTCAAAGAAGTTCCAGCCGACGTTTACTACGGCATTCAGACCGCGCGCGCGCTGGAGAACTATCCCATCTCTGGAATGCGCGCCCATCCCACGCTGATCCGGGCGTTCGGCATGGTAAAACGGGCTGCTGCGGAGGCCAACAAATCGCTGTCGCTGGTTGATGCCAAGCGCGCCGACGCCATCGTGCAGGCCGCGCAAGAGGTTATCGACGGTAAGTGGAACCAACAGTTTTTAGTCGACGTGTTCCAGGCCGGCGCCGGTGTCAGCTTCCATATGAACTCGAATGAGGTGATCGCCAACCGCGCGGTCGAAATCCTGGGCGGCAAGCTGGGCGATTACGTGATGGTGCATCCCAACGATCACGTGAACTACGGCCAGTCCACCAATGACGTTTTTCCGACTGGCATGCGCTTGGCCGCGCTGCTGGAACTCGAAAAGCTCTATCCCGCGATCGAGGCGTTGGCGGCAGCACTTGAGACCAAGGGCAAAGAGTTTCACCACATTATGAAGTCAGGCCGCACGCACATGCAGGACGCCGTGCCCCTGCGCCTGGGCCAGGAATTCGCTGCATACGGGATGGCGATGCGAAGAGCTGTTGCCGACATTCGTCACGCTGCTGATTCCCTGCGCGAACTGGGACTGGGCGGCTCCGCGGTAGGCACCGGTATCAATACGCATCCCGAGTATCGCGAGCGAGCGGTCGCCAACCTCGCCCGCATCTCGGGAGAGAAGCTCACACCGGCTGCCGACATGCGCTGGGCCATGCAGTCGAACGCAAGCGTGGCGCAGGTGTCCGCCGCGCTGCGCAACCTGGCACTCGAGATCATCCGCCTGGGCAACGATCTGCGCCTACTCTCCTCCGGGCCCAACACCGGCCTGGCGGAGATCAATCTGCCGGGCCTTCAACCCGGGTCTTCCATCATGCCGGGAAAGATCAATCCGGTGATGCCCGAGCTGGCCGCCATGGTTTCGTTTCAAGTCATCGGCAATGACACGGCGGTGGCCTTCGCCATTCAGGCTGGCCAGCTCGAACTCAACGTGATGATGCCGACCATGGTTTACAGCGTGCTGCAGTCGATAACCATTATGACCAACATGCTGAAGGTCTTCACCGAGAAGTGCATCACCGGCATCACCGCCAACGAGAAGCGTTGCAATTTCTACGCACAGAGCACGGTGTCACTAGCCACGGCGCTGAATCCTTATATCGGATACGCCAAGGCGGCGGAGATCGTGAAAGAATCGGTAGCCACCGGGAGGTCGATCATCGACATTGCCCGCGAAAAGAAAGTTCTCACCGAGCAGGAGATTGCCGAGATCCTCGATCCGGCCAACATGACCGAACCGCGAGTGCCGAGAGATGGCGGGAAAGAAGCGGGATGATATTAAACCCCAAGGAGACAACCAAACGCGCCGCAACCGCGATGCAACGCAAGAACAACAAGACCCATTCGAGGAAAGAAAACACACATAAGGAGGTTGCCATCGAGCCGCGAGACCCGCTTTCCCAAGTCCTAGGCCACTACGAGCAGATCGATGAAGATTCGCGTCTTGAACAGGGCTGGGGACCACTGGAGTTGGCGCGAACGCAGGAGCTGATTCTGCGCGCACTGCAGCCGACGCCGGCAGTGGTCCTTGATATCGGCGGCGGAACGGGAATCTATTCAGCCTGGCTGGCGACTCTGGGGTACGAAGTGCGCTTGCTTGACCCCGTGCCTAAACACATCGATCTGGCCCGGCAGCGGTCCCTACGCCAGCAAAATCAGATTGTGCAAATGACCGTGGGCGATGCGCGCCACCTGGAAGAAGACGATAGTTCCGTGGACGCGGTTCTTTTGCTAGGTCCACTTTATCATTTGACCGAGCGCAAAGACCGCATCGTCAGCCTCAAGGAAGCATTTCGCGTTCTTCGCCCCGACGGGCTTGTGTTTGGTGCCGCTATCAGCCGTTTTGCCTCGCTGCTCGACTCGCTGCGCTACGGATTTTTTGAGGACCCGGTTTTTGCGCCGATACTCGACCGCGACCTCATCGACGGGCAGCATCGTAACGAGACCGGCAACCCGCAATACTTCACAACTTCTTTCTTCCATCGTCCCGGTGAGTTGTCTCGCGAGTTGATTGAAGCCGGCTTTCGAATAGAGAGTCTGTCCGCCATTGAGGGGCCAGGATGGCTGGCGCGCGACTTCGATGACCTCTGGACGGATCGGGCTCTGCGCCAGCGCCTGCTGGAATCGATTCGCAGGGTGGAACACGAGCCAACCATCCTTGGCGCCAGTGCGCATATCCTAGCCGTCGGAAGAAAGTAGCATAGCAACTACGCCCCTTTCCGCGAACTCACCGGTAGGTACACTTCCGCAGCGGAGCAGGGACCTTGAGCCCGACTCGAGAAACGGCGCTAGGAACCGGCAGTGCGGGACTGCCGGTTTCGGGCGCGAACTGACGCTGCGAATGCGATCACAATCCAGATCACATTTACAAACGCCGAGGGGTAAGCGCGGTAATAGACCGTGTTCACAATCAGCAGGAGGCTTCCGATGGCGTTAAGAAACTGATAGCGATAGGTCTCAGCCTGGAGTTTCTCAAACGAAACCAAAGCGTACGCCACCAGCAGTATTCCTGCTCCCAACCAGCCGGCGAGATCCACGGTAATTTGCGTCATGGGTAAGACTGCACGACCAATTGCCAGATTTAGCAGGATTGCCGGGACTGCCAAGTCGGTATTCCGGCGATTTCGACGATCTTGCTAGTACGCCCACCTGAGCAGGGCCGCGCCGGTGGTGAATCCTGCGCCTACAGCGGCCATCAGCACCAGGTCGCCCTTCTTGAGACGTCCCTGTTGACGCGCGGATTCGAGCGCCAGTGGAATCGTTCCCGCGGTGGTATTACCATACTCGTCAATATTGATAATGATACGGTCTTCGCTCAATCCCAGGCGCGCCGCGGTGGAAGTAATGATGCGTTTGTTGGCTTGGTGCGGGACGAACAAGTCCACGTCAGTGCCTTTGAATCCGTTGCGCTCCAGCAGTTTTTCCGACGACTCGGCCATCTTGCGCACGGCGTATTTGAAGACCGCCTGACCGTCCTGCTGGACATAATGCATCTTCTTGTCGACCGTCTCGTGCGACGAGGGATTCCGGCTGCCGCCGCCAGGCATACTAAGCGCGCAGCCGCCGGAGCCGTCGACCTCGTGCAGGAAGTCGATGAAGTACTCATCCCCGCTAGCTGGCTCGATCAACACTGCGCCTGCGCCGTCGCCGAAGATCACGCAAGTGGCGCGGTCGGTATAGTCGATGATGGAAGACATGACATCGGCACCAATCACTAAAACTTTCTTATGCGCGCCTGATTCCACAAACTTGACTCCGGTCTGCAACGCGTACACGAATCCGGAGCACGCGGCAGAGATGTCGAAGCCCCATGCACCTTTGGCGCCAATGCGATCCTGCACCAGGCAGGCCGTGGATGGGAAGAACATGTCCGGGGTGACGGTGCCGAGAAAGATCGCCTCCACCTGGTCGCCGGAGATGCCACGTTCTTCGAGCGCGCGAGTTGCGGCCGCTGCCGCCAGATGCGATGTTGCGGTCCCTGGATCCACAATGTGTCGTTGCCGGATTCCAGTTCGCTCCATGATCCACTCGTTCGAGGTCTCGACCATCTTCTCCAAGTCCGTGTTGGTCAGCAAGCGCGGCGGGACGTAAGTTCCCAGGGCCGAGATTTTCGCGCGCACAAAGTTCGCCAAAGGTGTTCCCCCAGAGTGTTTTACCAGACGGATTATTGTAATGGAACGAACAGATTTTACCGTCGCTAACACCAGACAGATAAATCCGATGACGACGCTTCAGAGCTCAAGATTCCAAGTTCTCTAAGTCTAATTAGAGCGGCAGGGATCCCTCGCTTGGCTCGAGAGATTTTAAGACCGGGTACCCCGCTGCGCACACAACTAGCCCGTTACCGTTGCTTCCTTCCGGACCTGGCGGGGTTGGCGGGATTGTGTCGCGCGGGGCCCGGCACCGTCATTCTAGCACTTTCGCCACACTGGACCCTCGGAAACGTCTTTCTTCTCGGCAAGGATTCAGGGACAATAAGGTTGTGCCACTCCGAGTTGTCACCTCCGCCGATGCGCCTCGCGCCACCAGCGTAGAGCGGTTTTTCCAGTGGGCCCTTTACCTCTTGCTGCTGACGGGATTTGCCGCCCTGATCGGCACCGGCAAAATGGACGTTCCGTCTTTGGCCCTGGTGATTCCTGCGCTGCTGCTACGGGCGTATTTCCTGCTCATGCGCATGACCATCGTGCTACCCGAGCGCTGGACCAGCATTCTCACCGTCTTCTACTTCGCTTTTTACGCGCTCGACTATTTTTACCTTTCGCGGAGCTTCCTGAGCGCTACCGTGCATATGGTACTGTTCAGCCTGGTTATCAAGATTTTTTCGGTTCGTCGCGATCGCGATCTCCTGTACTTAATCGTGCTGTCATTTTTGATGGTGCTCTCGGCAGCGGTACTGACCGTGGACACCATGTTTCTGGTTACCTTTGCGCTATTCATTCTGGCCGCCATGGCCGCTTTCATCGGCCTGGAGATGCGGCGTTCGGAACGCCAGGCAATAGCCGCGGGTACGCTGCCCAGCGAGGGCCGGGGCTTTTATCGTCCTCTGGCCGGCGCGGCGGCGGTGATGGGAGTACTGACCCTGGTCGGCGCGGCGCTGATTTTCTTCGTGTTGCCGCGCTTGAACACCACGGGATATCTGCGCGACTTCGGCATGCAAAGCGCCATGCTCACCGGCTTCAGCAGCGAAGTCAGCCTCGGCGGGATCGGCCAGATCCAACAGTCGCAAGCCGTAGTCATGCACATCCAGGTCCTCTCCGGGAAACTTCCTGACGATCCCAAGTGGCGCGGCATCGCGCTGGCCAATTTCGACGGACGGCGCTGGTGGAACGGACTTGAGGTCCCGGCCGTTCGCGGTGTGAACAACTCGCCCCTAGATTTGAATCAGGCATCGCCCCGGGCGTTCTACTCCCCCGCGGCGCCGGCCGCGGTGCCCTCGCTGCGCTACCGCGTGATCATGGAGCCGGGATCTCTCAACATGTTCTTCTTGGCCCCGGTGCCTTTGAAGTTGAACGGAGACTATCGCATCGTGGAGATAAATCCTGACGGCTCGGTGCTCACCCAGCGCGGAGGCGACGCTGAAGGCGGCCAAGCTATCACCGTGTACAGCGCGGAGGCCGACGTTCGCGATCCTGTACCCCTGGTGCTTCACTCCAGTGCGCACGACTATCCTCCGCGCGTCTCCATGTACTTGCAGTTGCCGCGGATAGACTCGCGTGTGCGCGACCTGGCGCGCCAGGTTACCGCGTCCTCCACATCGAACTACGCGCGGGCGCGCGCTGTGGAGCTATATCTAAAGACAAACTACGGTTATACCCTGCAACTCCCCGGCTTGAAGACGCCGGACCAGCTGGCTTACTTTCTCTTTGAACGCAAGAAGGGCCATTGTGAATACTTTGCTACCTCGATGGCCATCATGCTGCGGACGCTGAATATTCCCGCGCGCGTGGTCAACGGTTTTCGCGGCGGAGAGTATAACGACGTCACCGGCAACTACATCGTGCGCGAGAGCGACGCTCACTCCTGGGTGGAAGTCTACTTTCCCGAATTCGGATGGATGACTTTTGATCCGACGCCGACTTCGCCGTCGCCCGCTCCCGGGCGCTGGTCGCGCATGGAACTGTACATGGACGCCATGGAGGGGCTATGGCGTGAATGGATCGTTAATTACGACTTCACCCACCAGGTGCGGCTGAGCAACCAGATCAGCGCCACCAGCTTCAGTGTGCAGTCGCACTTTCGCACTTCGCTACGTCGGCGTTACCAGAAGATTCTGGACAGTGCCGAAAGATGGCAGCGCCGCATGGAGAGCATGTCGGGCATGCAGATAGTGCTCACCTGTTTGCTCCTAGGGTCGCTTCTGGCCTTGCCCTTCGCACTCCACGGGTGGCGCCGTTTCCAACGTGCACGTTTGCTTCGCGATCCGCAGCGCGCTCCTACTTCGGTTGCCAGCTTCTGGTACGTGCGCATGCTGAAGCGGCTGGCCCGCGATGGAATCCGCAAGAACATTGCGCAAACTCCGACGGAGTTCACCTCGTCGATCGCTGACCCGGATATTCGTCGCGAGGTTTCTGTCTTCACCGACCATTACGAACGAGCACGCTTCGCTGGGTCGGTCGCCGATGCAGAACGCCTGCCCGAACTCTACGAAGAAATCGCCGCGAAAAAGTAGCCCTCGAGCCCACGACCGGTAGCTACCGGCTCTATGGCTGCCGGTTTGTTCGGGCGACCGCCGGTTCCACTAGGCACGGAGCGGCTAGCGAGGTGTTGTTTTGGTTCGCCTGCGGTGTGGCGGTTTCGATCATCTCCATGATCGGCGATAGGAAACGGCCATATTGGGCCAGGGTCTTCTGATCGTCGGCGGCGAGCGCGGCAGCGACGGCTTGCTTGGTCGCCGGGCTCACGAGTTCCATTCTCCCCACAAAGACGCGCGCAGTCTGCGCTGGCGCGGGCTTGATGGTGAGAGGCAGCACCGAGTCCACGAAACTGACAGGAACCATATAGAGCAGGCGGCTGCCTTCTTCGAACCAGCTGTCCTGCCAGGTTTCGATCATAGCGTGAGCTTCGTCGCGATAGAGACCGCGGGCGACCAGCATCTCTTCCAGATCAGCATAGACATGTTCGAGTCGCGCCGTCATCTCCGGCGGGTCGAGGACAGTCTGCCCGTCGATCTCCTGGCTGACGCGATAGCCGACCTGTTCTCCACGACGCTCGAACCAGATCATGGTTGAAACCCCTTCGGCGAATGAATTGTTGACCGCAACCTTGCCTTCGGGAGTAAACGTTGCCGTGAGCGGCACGGGAAAGCTGGCGACCCCGCGATAGAAGAGGAACTTCTCATGCTGGTCGGCGGAAGCGGTTCGCACGCGCAGCGGAGCCGAGGCGGTCTGGCGTGCAGCGTAATATCGGTTATTGGCACCGGAGGACTCCTCGGAAACCAGTTTTGGCCGGGACACGAGGTCTTGTGGAAAGTCAGCCCGCGTTTTGGGCTCAACCGCAACGGAGTTCCACGAGATGCTTCCATCCCCTCCGTGCTGACGGTAAACCTCGGCGTCGTTCAACCTATCGTCGCGGGCGGGCTGGTCGGCGTGCGGATACCACTCAGTGATGATCCCCTTCACAAATCCCACGTGCACGGAAATAGTCTCACTTTGCTGCGAGTAGAAATAGAGAACAGGTGTCTCCATGCGGACCGTGCCGCGCAATTCCTGTTTGAACTGGATCCAGTGCAGGTGTTCGACAAAGCCCGGCAGATCATCGGGGCCGGTGGGAGAAAACGGCGACCACTCAACCGCTTGTCCGTCGTTGCCGGCAACCGACGTAAATGTTCCCCACTCGTGAGCGACGAGACCGGAATCGACTGGCGGGTTCTGCGCGAACAGAGAACCGGCCAGCCAACAAACCAGCGCCACGCACACCGCAAGCTTTACAAAGGCGGCGACGGTTGAGTTCATCTCTTAATCTCCGCGGCAGGGGTGTTCCGGGCCAGGGCCTCGGAGACGCTTTGCTGAGGGTCGCCAAGAAACTGGCTTGAGAGATTGCGCGCCAGAAGGGGATCGGCCTTCGCGCCCGCGATCGTGTTCCGCACATGCTCCTGGTGCGCCGGCTCAGGACCGTCAAGCGTGATCAACGCGGCGGCAAACTCCATCTCCGGATCCTTCCGGCCGCGCAGGGCGAGGGCTTTGGCGACCAGGCTGTAGCCGTCGATGCCTGTCGCTGGATTTCGCTCTTTGCCGAACCACTGGTGGTAAGCCTCGGCTAGATAACCTACATCGAACCAGGCCAGCGCGTCGGGATGGCCGGCCGCCTCGGCAGTGTTCAGCCGCAGGTAGAGACGGGTGAACAGCACTTTCGCCGCGTGCTCATCCTTGCGGGCATAGAGCGTCGCGCGGCGCAAGGTCTCCATGCGTACGATCACCCCAGCTCCTGAGTCCAGGATGGCCAGCGTATCCTGGGCCAGGTTGTTCGTGTCATAGTCCTCGTTGCCGGATAGGTTCCACACCGTCCCGTTCCACGGCAGTGACCGCGCATCACCAATTTCCAGCCGATGGCAAATCAGCGGCGGTCCGGCGAAGGCTGAAGTCGCCAGACCGGCAAGAACCAGTGCCACGCCGGCGGCGAGGCGAACAGAAAATAATCTCATCAATCTCATGAGTCCCGAGTCTCCTTTCGGGGCAGATCGCCCGCCCGAGAAGACGCTGGAAGGAGAAAACTGTTAACAGCGCGGCAGTGCTGGCTTCAGCACGAATGGACACAAAGATGGCACGTGATCGGCGGCGTGGGCAAAATGAGCTGATAGGTTCTTAGGTGAAGACCACAGATAACAATTTCGGCGATGACGGCGATCCGGTTGCTAGCACGCGGGGGGGATGATGGGGCTAAAACTTCCAACCCCGCTCCCAGTGCCGCCACAGCGAGACGTCCCCCAGGCCCAGTTCATTCCACCAGAGGTCGAGCATCGCCGGATCGAGCTTCAGGATTCCCTCGCGTGTGACCGCGGCGTCCGGCGACACAAGCTGTGCAAGACGGTTGTAGACCGCGCCGCGATCGGCTGCGGGCACTCGCGCCAGGAGATGCCACAGGGAAAGCGCATCGCGCTGGCGCGATTCTGACAGAACCACGCGTAGCGCGGCCGCGCGTTCCTGATCGGAAATGGCACTGCCGTCAAGCTGGGCAAGCGCGTCTCGAAATGCCGTCGAGGCGTCTTCAAAATATGGTATCCCCGGGCCGGTGTTCTTCCTGGTGGGACAGGCAGCGCCTGCGGGGATGAAGGCTTCGCGTCCGGCGAGCTTGAAACCCACCCAACCCACGGTGGTGCGCAAGAGGCCGTCACCAGAATCGTCCACATGCAAGGTATAGACACAGCCCAGGTCTACGGCCACGGCTGAAGGCGTATCCACCACGAACTTACCTGGCTCCGCCCAGATGGTGGCATGAATGGTGCCGCGTTCGAGCGCCAGCCGTTGCACGCCGTTGATGCTTCTGACCAGGTGCAGGCGGGTGCGCGGCTCCAATTCGATCTCGCCGGTCTCTTCGGCGCGAATGCTCGCCTTGGACGCAGCGCCGGTTTCGACCACCTGCCCCACACCCAGGTTGCCGGTTTGCTCTCCAATGATCGACTGCCCCCCGACTTGGGCTGAGCCTTCCGCTCTGGTGACATTCCATTCGCTAGGGATAACCCGAGTCTCATCTCGCAGCAACATTATGCCGGCTACGGCGACCACCAAAGCCGCCGCAGCAAACGCCCATCGCGGAGCTAAACTCCGCGGAAACCAGCGTGACGCGGGGCGGGTAAGCTCCGGGAACACCGGAACCGGGCTCCTGTGTCGAAGCCGGCCCAGCACCTCCTCGAGCTTTTGAACTTCGGGATCAGGTTCGCCGGAACCATCCCACAAATAATCCTGCTTCATGGCATCCTCATATCGACTTCTTTGAGCTCTTGCGATCCGGCTCCATCGTTTTTAGCCGGGACTCGCGCGCGGCGAACGAGAACTCCGGGCCAGTTTCTCGCGCAACTGCTGCATTCCGCGATGCAACGTCACGCGTACGGAACCGTGCGTCATCCCTGTGCGCGCAGCGATCTCGGGTCCGGTCATTCCTTCTACCAAGCGCAACAGCAACGGCTCGCGGTAGGCTTCCGGCAGCTCGCGGATGGCGGCAAGCAGAAAGCGGGCTTCTTCGTCGTCTTCTTGGCTGCGGCTGCGCGACCCGGCTCCGCCCTGCTTTGTCGCTTCAGACAAATCGTCCGGCAGGTCAACCTGCTCCACGGAGTGCCGATGATAGTCCTTGGCGCGGTTGCGCGCGATGGCGCCCAGCCATGCGCCGAAACGCGCCGTGTCGCGGAGGGTATGGAGTTGGCGTAACGCTTGAAGAAACGCGTCGTGGACCAAGTCATCCACTTCGCTGAGCGGAACGCGCGCCAGCAAGATCCCGTGGACCATGCGGGCATAGCGCTCGTAGAGCCGGCCAAAGGCCGAGCGATCGCCCTGCCGCGCAGTTTCGACCAGCTGGGAATCGTCGCCGCCGAGGTCGCCGGAGGCAGTCACGGTCTGGGGGTCCACGCTTTGCGCGAGCGCGTCAACTCTATCTCCCATTGCTGAGGCCATCCGGACGGCCCTCGCCTTCACTTTCTCTAGACGCAAAGCGGTCGCGTTGTGTTAACAAGGGACGGTACACCACTTACCCATCATTTTTTCTGGCTGCAGACGAAGTTAGCCTCCTCATTGGGGTCGCCGGTGCCTTTGTAGTGTGCTGTCTGAGGGAACGCGCACAAGGGTCGCGTGAGCTTCACGCCTTGCGCAGGATTCATGTCGTTCACGTATTTGGTGGCCACAAGACGTTCCGGCGGGGTTCCCTTCTCCACCCACAGCTCCAGCGCGCTGTAGATGTTATGTTGCGGGTCGACAGTTCCCGTCCCCGGGCCACCCTGGCCAAAGGAGCTGGGCCCCGGACCGCCGAAGCAGTGTTGCATGCCCGGTGCCATGAAGAGGCGTACAAACGACGCGGTATCCTTCGCGCCCATGGCGGCGACCAGGCTGTTGTAGTAATCGAGAGTGTTGTAGGCGGAGATAGCGGCGTCGCTCCACCCATGATAGATGATCAATTTGCCGCCGCGCTTTTCAAAGGCTCTCAGATTGGGATCGGTCGAGTTGAGGTTCGCGGCCTGTTTGTCGTCCGCCGCTTTGACACCAGTATCGAAGTTGAAGCTCTTGTAGTCCCACTTGGGATCGTCGAACACCATGTTGGGGAAAAAATTGGTGGTGAACTGATACATGAGGCTGGTTCCCGGCGAGCCGCCGGTGACCCAGAGCGGCCATCCCCCCGGGCCGTCTTCACCACCCACAACGCGGCCGGGAAAAATTCTGGCGCCCTTAGAGTTGGTGGGACCGGCATAGAGCTTCTTAAGTGCCGCAACCTGCGGAGCAGTGAGACAACTTGTTGCGTCACCTTCCTTGCACAGCAGGACTGCCGGATCGAAATGGCATTCACGCGGATCGGTAAGCAGGCCGTCGTTCACGCCGTCCTGCCCTTCGCATGCCTTGACCACAGCTGCGCTCAGCGCGGTAATTTTTGCCGCGGGAATGTAGCTGGCGGGGTCGTTTTGCGTGGCCTGCATATCCCAGGCGCCGGCAGACAACAGATGAGTCCAGTAATTCGCGGGCGCGCCGGCGATGATGCCATCATAGTCTTCCGGATAACGTTGCGCTTCCATCAACGCCTGACGACCGCCGTTCGAGCAGCTGCCGAAGTACGAACGCTTGGGACTGTCGCCGTAAAAGGCCTGAATTACCGCCTTGGCTTTGACTGTCATCTCATGAATGGCGCGATAGCCGAAGTCAACGATGACATCGGGATGTCGCAGCGCCCAGCCGGCGCCGGCGGGAGAGCCCGAGTGACCTGTGTCGGTCGATGCGGCGGCGTAGCCCGCCTTCACACCCGCGGCCAGGCCCGTGTAGGAGATGCTTCCGGCAAAACCTCCATTGCCTACTCCCTGGTACTTTCCGTTCCAGCCACTTGCCGGCATCCAGACTTCGAGCTTGATATCGGACTCCTGGGAGGGCTTGATCTCCGCGGTCACACGACAGAACCCGGGCAGCTCCTTTAGAACTGCAGGCGAGGGCCCTTCGCTGGGCTCAAAGGCTCCCGCCGCAACCAGTTGCGCGGAAGTGATGGTGGTGTCTGGCAACTTGAGATTGCTCAGACTCTCGCACGACGCGGCCACAGCCGGCTGAGCCGCGGCCAGGATAATCAACACAGCCAGACCCAGAAACATGAGAGCGCTCAGAAAGCGGCGCAGATTGTCACTCCTCTTCCAGACACCGGAATCTTTGGTCACAGTCGTTTCTCCCGCTTGAAGAATGAAGGGCTTGATCGTAACTCAGCCCATCGCGCCTGACAATCCCGAACAGCTTGCGTTTCGCCGACGCCGATGATATCTTGCGCTGCATGAAGAGAGCTCCTGCGCTTTTGACCATGTTGATATTGCTTGCGGCCACCATGATGGCGGCCGACGTAACCGGTACCTGGAACGCAACCGTGGACCTGGGCGGCCAGGGGGGAACGCCCACCTTCGTCCTGAAGCAGGATGGCGACAAGCTGACCGGCACCTACTCCGGCGCCTTGGGCGATGCCCCGCTGCACGGCACCATCAAGGGCAGCGAAGTCACTTTTGATTTTGAGGCACAGGGCGCACCCGTTCACTACGCCGGCACGCTCGACGCCGATGGCAAGACCATGAAAGGCAAATGCGACTACGGCGGCCAAGCCAGCGGCACATTCACGGCCACCAAGGCTGAAGCGAAGAAATAAAGCAGTAAACCGCCGTCAATCTCTCCCGAAGCGGCCATGGCGTCCCGCGCCGGCGGCGAATCTTACGGCGCCGGAAACCGACTCGCCCGATTGCACCACCTTCAGACCGTGGCGCATCTCGTTGCTCCGCGCCTGCTCCCAGGACATTCCCCACTGCTCGTAGAGAGACATCCGGTCTGCGCGCAAGCCGCCTTGCGGAAACTCCGCCAGCATGTTCCCAACTTCGAGCGCTGCGGCCAGCGCCTGGCCTTTTTCGACCACGCGACTCACCAGACCGATGGAGAGCGCCTCTTCGGCACCGACAGCCCGGCCGGTGAGCACCAGATCGAGAGCCCGTCCCTGCCCGATCATGCGCGGCAGCCGCACTGTACCCAGATCAATGAGCGGGACGCCCCAGCGGCGATTGAAGACGCCGAAAGTCGCGTCGCGCGCGGCGACGCGCAGATCGCACCACAACGCCAACTCCAGGCCTCCGGCCACGGCGTAGCCTTCGATGGCGGCGATGACCGGCTTCGACAGGATCAGCCAGGTCGGTCCCATGGGCCCCGTGCCGCTATCCTCCACAAGCGGCCTCTGACCGGTAGCGATCTCGCGCAGATCGGCGCCGGCGCAGAACGTGCTCTCCGCTCCGGTGAGAACAGCCGCATGAAGACTCTGGTCGCCGTCAAAAGCCCCAAAGGCTTCAGCCAGCATGCGCGCCGTGGCTGAATCAACCGCGTTGCGCGCCTGCGGGCGATTGATGGTCACCACCAGGATCTTTCCCTTGCGTTCGATATCCAGCGCCTGGGTCTGTGCCATCGGATCCTCCCGAAAACCACTGGAGCCGATTGTTGCAGGATCCAAGGGCCGGCTGCAAATCGCGGCGTGGCTGGCGGGGTGCAACGATCTTGCTTTCGCCTGCCGTGGTCTTGCTGCAGCTCGTTGGAGGCAGTCGATTTATCGGATATGGCATCGCCCGCTCATGACGCGGCTACCGGATCGAGTGTGGCTACAGCTTCGGCGATGCGTTCCAGAGCGAGCTCCAGTTTTTCGGGCTGGTATCCGAGGGCGAT
Organism: Terriglobales bacterium; assembly: GCA_036522035.1. Lineage (GTDB taxonomy): Bacteria > Acidobacteriota > Terriglobia > Terriglobales > Acidobacteriaceae > Angelobacter. The sequence goes on along the minus strand of DATDGP010000150.1, from coordinate 3,109 downwards.
GCGGAAATGGTTTTCCGCGCCCAGATAAGCGCCGGGCGCCACCAGAACAGAGACTCTTGTGCGGAGAGAATCGGCCAGCTCGACCGAGGACAGATGCAGATGTGAGCGCACAAAAGCGATCGATGTTGCCGGCGGCGGAGTCCAGGAAAACCTGCCACCCTGTTCCCCCACCCAGCGGTTGAGAGTCTGCTGGCCGACGCGGGTCAATCTCTTCTGTCGCTCCACCAGGACGGCGCGCTTGGTCGGCGCCAGGGCAATCTCCGCCAATTTCATGCTGGGTCCGGCCGCGGCGATGAGCGCATACTCGTGCCGGCGCCAAAGGGCTTCCACGGTCGCCGCACCGGCGAGCACCCAGCCGATGCGTAGGCCCGCGAGTCCATACGCCTTCGAGAGGCTGTTGGCGACGATCACCTTGTCATATCGTCCCCAGAACGAGGGTGTGGGGCCGCCCTGCTGTTCGGTGTCGCAATAGACCTCGTCAGCATGGAGCCACGCCCCGGTCTTTTCAGAGATCGCGACCACTCGCTCGATCTCGTCCTCGCGCAGGATGGTTCCGGTAGGATTGTTGGGATTCACCACGGAGATCATCCTGGTCTTTGGACCGGCCAGTTTTTCCAACTCATCGAGATCAAGACGCCAGTTGTCTTCCGGGCGAAGCTCGAGTTCGCGAACTACGCAACCCAGGTTGCGGGCCAGTCCCCAGACCTGGCGATAGCCGGGAGAAACAACCACAACTTCATCCCCCGGCTCGAGCAGCGTGCTGCATATCAGGCTGTTGGCCTGGGACGCGCCCACCGTCACCAGAACGTTGCCGGCGCTTGAGTCGGAATAGAGTGCAGCGATCCTCTCGCGCAGCAGCGCTGTGCCGTTGACCTCGGGATAGTAGAGCGGAAGATTCAGCAGCGGTTCCGCGTCTTGTCCGGCGAGCAGGTCGTTCACCGCGGCGCATTGCACGGAGCTATCCGCGAGGTTGTAGTCGACCGTGCGCTCGAATTTCGATTGGAAGGTCTCGAGTTCGAAGTTCTGAAAGTCCATAAGAAGCCGCCGGCTGTGGCTGCGGTCAGTGTGCGGCCGCGGCAAGTTTCTTTTGTCTTCGCCAATAAAAGTAGAACGGAACGCCGACAAGCACAATAGAGATTCCGATCAGAGAATCTCTGGTCTTTTCCCAAAGCACGATGCCGGCCCAGATACTTCCAAAAGCGATGTACAGAGCGGGAAGCCAAGGATATCCGAAGCAGCGGTACGGGCGTTCCGCGCCGGGCATTTTATATCGCAACACGAAGAGGGCGACCACCGTCATCACGTAACTCAAGACCATCATGAACATTACGTAGGTAAAGAGATCGGCGTACTCCAAAATGAGCACCAACACGGCTGACCAGATACCCTGTAGCACCAGGCTCCAAACCGGCGTTCGCCAGCGCGGATGCACTTTGGCCAGCACGCGAAAGAAAACGCCGTTCTCGGCCATGGCGTAGTAGACGCGCGCCCCGGAGAGAATGCAACTGGCCATGGCGCCGAAACAGGAGACGGCGATCATCAGCGCGAGCCAACGGCCGGCAGTCGCGGAGAACATGGAGACCGCGGCGGCCTGTGCCACGGTGGTCGTAGCGGCGATCCCCGACATCGGCAGCGCGTAGAGATACACGGCGTTGATCGCCAGATAGATCGTGCCCACCAGCAGCAGGCCGAGAATCAACGATCGCGGCAGGTTGCGCTCGGGAACCTTGACCTCACCCGCCACCCAAGTGACATACACCCATCCATCGAGCGCCCAGAAAACCGCGATCAAAGCCACACCGAGCGCCCTCCACATCGGCAGCGGGCTCGCGGCCGAGGGGAGCGCCGAGGAGTAATGTCGCCACGAGCCTGTGCCGATGGCCAGCCCCAGCAACACGAAGGCGGCGATAGCACCGAACTTTACCCATGTGGAGACGTTCTGCAACAATGCGCCTCTGCGCACACCAAAGATGTTGACCAGGGTCTGCCCGGCGATGGCTGTGATCCCCACCAGATGGCCGCGGGTGATTGCAAGAGCGGGAACAGTCCACCCTATATGTCCGAGGAAGCTGAATCCTGGAATCGTCCATACCGCGCTCTCCGAGGCGAGCGATGGAAACACGTTGCCCATATAGAGAGCGAATCCCACAGCCAGCGCCGCGATGGTCCCGCCGTTGCTGACGGTAAAGATCATCCACCCGTAAAGGAAGGCGGCGAATTCGCCGTAGGCCTCGCGCAGGTAGACATATTGTCCGCCGGCATCGGGGAACATGGCGCCCATCTCTGCAAAAGCGAAACAGGCGAGCAGGGTAATGAAGATCCCGAGAACCCAGACCGAGAGAAACAGCCAGGGCGCACGCGTGTTCAGCGCGATGTCCTGCGCGGTAAGAAAGATCCCCGAGCCGATAATGCCGCCGGCCAATAGCAGAATGGCATCCTGCAGGGTAAGCTTGCGGGCGAGTTTGTTGGCAGGAGGCAAGCGACTTATGGGGTAATCGATGGCCTAGATATAAGCGCGTTTCGGCCGGCAGAGTCAAGTCGCTTCTGAAAAGCCAACGCTCCGTCGTCGAGGCTCCACTGCATTTTCCGTTTTAGCTGCGCGACGGAATATTCATCTTCCGCTCTTCCGGTTTCTGAGCATTGAATTCTGCCGACTTGCCCTTGGGAATACTGAGAGTATTCCACTCGGCGCCGCGCAGATGCTTAGCCAGAAATACGATCTGGCCGATGTGATGGGCCACATGGGTCACACTGCGCAGCATGGCCTGCAAAACCGTGTGCGGCTCGCTGCGAATGTATACGGTGCGAGTCACGTCCTCGGGCTGCAGGCCGCGAAGCGTGGCGAAGACGGTCTCAAAACTCGCTTCCCAGCGGCGCATCAGGTCCGCGCGCGTATCGGCGGGAGTGAGGATGAACTCCTGGTCGCGATCGCGGTCAGGCTTCTCGCCGTCCGTAGTCAGAAAGTCGGTCCAGCGCGAGCGCAGGTTCCCGGCAATGTGTTTCACTACGATGGCTAAGCTATTGGACTCGGGGTCGAGCAGGTAGAAGAAACTCTCATCCTCCACCTGGGCCAGTGACGTATCGGCCAGGCGCTTATAGCCGCGAAAAG
>DATDGP010000149.1:0-6637 GCA_036522035.1 Terriglobales bacterium | reverse complement strand
GCCACAGTGTGGAGCGTCCCCTGTGCACATCGAGGACAGCGACGTTCCATCGCCTGTCGCCGTTCCGGTGCAAGCACGTCGGGAATGGGGTGGTCCTGAAGGCAGTAATGCAAATGGTGGCGGCAAAGGCGGAGAGCCTGAGCACGGGCATCAAGATCACGCTGGTCGATCAGCAGAAGGGCTACCAGTACACCACGACCTCGGACGCTAGCGGCCATTACCTGTTCACGCCGGTTCCGCCCGGACAGTATTCCGTTTCCGCGGAGGCCCAAGGCTTCGAGAAGGTGGTACGCACCGGCATCACCTTGAGCGTCGCCGAGAACACCACGGCGAACCTCCGTCTGAAGGTCGCGAGTGCGAAGCAGACCGTGGAGGTCCAGGGCCAGGCGCAGCACCTTGACACCGAGGATGCGGAAACCGGGCAGGTGGTCAACCGCAGGTTCATCAACGATCTGCCTCTGGTTGACCGCTACGTGCTCGACTTCATCGAACTCGGGCCCGGCATGAACAATCAGAGCGACACGAATTCGGTGGGCGACACCGGGACGAACTTCATCTCCAATGGCGAGCGTGGCGCCAGCGCCGACATCCTCATGGATGGCGCTTCGATCACCAACTTCGAGCCCAATGGCGGCATCACCAATGTTACCTATACCCCGTCGCCCGAGGCGGTGGATGAACTCAACGTGCAGCAGACGAACTTCAGCGCGGAATATGGGTTTTCCGGCGGCACCGTGGTGAACATGATCACGCGTTCGGGCACGAATTCCTGGCACGGCAGCGCCTATGACTTCTTTCGCAACCAGATCACGGACGCGAACAACTGGTTCAACAACGCCTACGGTACTCCGCTTCCTCCGGAGCATCGCAACGAGTACGGCGGCACCATCGGCGGGCCCATCGTTAAGGACAAGACCTTTTTCTTCTTTGATTGGGACGGCACGCGCGCGTCGAGTCTGGGTACCTACCAGGCCGGTGTGCCCAGCATGGCCGAACGCAGCGGCAACTTTGGCGAACTGTGCGCCGCCAACGGCGGGACTTTCAATGCGGCTGGACTGTGCAGCGTCGTCGCCGGACAAATCTACGATCCTTATGCCGGCACTTTCCAGACTCCGGCAAATGGGCCCGCCGGCGCTTACCGCAGCGCGTACATTCCGTTCAACAATCTCGCAAACTACTCGAGCCCCGGGAATCCCAACCTCAACGGGACCCCCTACCAGTTGACCCGAGGAGCGGGAAACCTGATCGATCCTGTGGCTGCGAAATTGATGAACCTGTTTCCCTCGCCGAACATCCCGGGCGGCACCATCTACGACAACTGGACCGCCTCGGGAGCATCGGCCAGCGCCAACGATCAGTTCGACATCAGGATCGACCACCGCTTCAGCCAGAAGGATCAGCTTACTGCCAAGTACTCATGGGACCGGAATACCAATTCGCCGTACAACTGCTTCAAGAATTTCACCGACCCCTGCGGAAGCGGGCCCAACTTGAGCAAGGCTCACCTGTTCGCGCTCGACGAAACGCACACCTTCAGTCCCACGCTGATTTTGACCAGCACGTTTGGCTTCACGCGAGGCTCGCTGGACATCGACGCTTACAACAGCAAATTGAATCCTGATCCTCTGAGTACGCTGGGCTTTCCTTCCTATCTCGAAACGAACGGATTTCTGGGCGTTCCCGCCATGTTCATCGGCAGCGGATATTATTCCGCCGGTTTCACGAGCATCGGGCAGGATCCTTACGGCAACTACCACCAGGGCCAGGATACGGGCCAGTTAAGCGAATTGCTGGCCAAAATTCACGGTAATCACGAGCTGAAGTTCGGCTTCGAGGGGCGATTACACCAGCAGAACTACATTCAGACCAACGCTCCCCCGGGTTACTTCAATTTCAACAGCCTGGGCAGCTCGCAGTGCCCGAATCCCGATATTACGCAGTGCGGCGGCGACGGCATGGTCAGTTTCATGATGGGTCAGCTAATGGGCGGTGGCGCTTACTATGAGGACCAGTTCGAGCCGGCGACGCAAAACTATCAATACGCCGGATTTGGCCAGGACAACTGGAAGATCACGCCCAAACTGACGTTGAATCTGGGGCTTCGCTACGACGTCTCCCTGCCCAGAACGGAACGCCACAATCGCATGAACTGGTTCGATCCGAATGTGGCGTCTCCCCTGCAAGTACCCGGTCTTCCCACGCTTTACGGCGGGGAGATGTTCACGAACGGCCAGATACGCACGAACTGGCTGACGGACTGGAGCGGCATCCAGCCGCGTTTCGGCTTCGCCTATCGCCTCGGCAGCAACACGGTCCTTCGCGGTGGCTACGGCATCTATTACAGCCAGACCCGATCGGGTGCCAACGGCCTGTTGAGCTATGGCTCACAGGGATTCAACCAGTACACGAACGCGGTCACCACCTATCAGAACGATGGCGCGACGCCCTGGCTGCATCTGAACAATCCTTTCCCCAACGGGCTGATTCTGCCGCCGGGCAGCTCGCTGGGTCTGCTGAACGACGTCGGCTACGGGGCCATCGGACCGCTGCGCGTCGGTTCCGAGGCTCTGACTCCCTACACGCAAAGCTGGAGCTTCGGGATCGAGCGGCAGCTGGGTTCCAATGTCCTGCTCAGGGTGGAGTACGTCGGCAACAAAGGAACCCATCTCTATTTTGGGGGCGACAATAGCCTCGACATCTTGGGGCCGCAGGTTGAGAACCTGACGCCCACCCAGATCGGCAATCTCGGCAACTACGTCAACAATCCCTTCGCGCCCGTCCTCACCAACTCTTACTACAGCAACAGTGTTCTCACCAGCCCGACCGTCCAGCAGTTCCAGTTGGACCTGCCGTATCCGCAGTTCACCGGTGTCGCCTCGGACGAGCCACCGAGCGCGAACTCCATCTATCATGCGCTGCAAATCACCGTGGAAAAGCGGTACTCCAACGGCTTGCAACTCTCGGCGAATTACACATGGTCGAAATCCATCGACGATTCGTCGATCGCCGACACGAACGTCAGCTGGCTTTCGAATTATGGCAACGACTCGGCGAATTATGGTCTGCAGGATCCCAATCGGCCATACCTTGAACGCAGCCTCTCCACCTTCGACATGCCCCAACAGTTGAAATTGAACTATACCTACGACTTGCCATTCGGACGCGGAAGAGCTTTCCTCAGCAGCGTGTCCCGGCCCCTCGACCTCATCTTCGGAGGCTGGAAAACCGCCGGCGTCTAGACCATTCACGGCGGCTTCCCGCTTCAGTTTACGATGACCGGTTGCGGCACTCCGATATGGACTTACGGTTGCCAGCGACCCAATCTGGTCGGCACCCCGCGGCCGAGTGGCGGTCCCGAAAACAATTGGGTTAACAACGTGGGCGGCTACTTTGCGAACCAGAATGTCTTCCAGATTCCGAACGCGTACACCTTGGGCGATGGGGCGCGCTCCGTAGGAAGCATTCGTACTCCATTCTTCTTCACCACCAACTTATCGGTCCTGAAGGAATTCGCATTATCCGCCAGCCACGAAAACCTGAGGCTCGAATTGCGCCTGGAGGCGGAGAACGCCTTCAATCATCCGGTATTCGGGACGCCGGACACCTACGTTGGCGATCCCAACTTCGGCATAATCAACTACACGGCCGTGGGGCCGAGGCAGCGCCAGTTGGCGATGAAGTTCTACTTCTAAGCCGCCGGAGATACTCGCTGGGGCGGCGTCGCCAGCGCCGGAGTTCGGTATTGAGAAGTAGGCTATTCATATTTTCACTGGCAGTTGACCTTCGACTGTCGACCTTCGACTGTTAACTGTTCACTTCCCTGGTTCCGCTACGCCGGGTTAGGGACATTCAACATGATCACGGACCGGTTCACACGAATTTCGTTTCGGATGCTCCTGGGCACGGCAGTCGCGACCGTGCTCGGCCTCGTGATGCTAACCAGCCATAACCCTTTCCGCACCTACGCCCAGACGGACACGTCCGGCGCAGTCACCACAGTCCACGTTGACGTGACGCCAGAGCACATTCTGAACACGATCTATCCCGACACAGCCACCGGCGGGTGGATGGACGATCTAACGAAGGCGCAGGTCGACAACCTCAGCAAACCCGAGACGATTCAGGGGGTCAAGAACCTCGGCTGGGGCTCCATTACCATGCGTAATAACAGCGAGTTGCGCCTGTCCGCATGGCACTGGAATCCAAACGGCGCGTGGAGCGACGCGGCGGCAAAGAGCGGATACTACACGGGCAGCGCCGATCTCGGCGAACCCATCCACTATGGGTATTCCTATTCGCTGCCGCATCGCGACTTCATGACCAGCGGCGATGAACCCTTGGTAGCGGGCCCTCAGAGCTACTGGAAGAGCAATCCTTACCTCACGAGCCATTTCACAGGCGAAAGCGACGCACTGCACCCGCAATGGGTCGTGATCGATATGGGCATGGCGCGGGCCGTCAATGCGATCCACATCGAATGGGTGAGTCCATACGCCGTCACCTACGTAGTGCAGTACTGGATCGGCGACAACAATGCGCTCGACTGGGACATGGGCCCGAACGGCGTGTGGAAGCCTTTCCCGTCGGGTACGGTGAGGGACGGCAAGGGCGGCGACGTGCATCTGAAGCTCAACGATCGGCCGATTACCGCCCGATTCCTGCGCGTCCTGATGTCGAAATCCTCCGGAACCTGCGACACGCATGGATCACAAGACATCCGCAACTGTGTGGGGTACGCGCTGCAGACGCTGTCTGCCGGGAAGATGGACGCCGCCGGGACCTATTCGATTGTTTATCCGGCGAACGGCGTCGAACCAGGGCCTTCGAAGCTACGCGAACGCCGTCATCACGGTGGCGGTGGAGCTCCCGAGGCGTTTCCCGGCTCGGCGGAAGATACGGCGGGGTCTTTCTGCGCATCTTCGGTCGATCCCTGGCATGCGGAGGATAATCTGATCACCGGCGGCCACGATGAATACAACGGAATAGACAATTTCTTTACCAGCGGCCTGACGATGGGACATCCAGCGCTGGTTCCCGTCACTGTGATTTATGGCACGCCCGACGATGCCGCCAACGAGGTTGCGTACATCCACAAGCGTGGCTACCCGGTAGTGGGAATCGAGATGGGCGAGGAGTGCGATGGCAAGCACACCATGCCGGAAGACTACGCCGCGCTCTACTGCCAATGGGCCGACGCCATCCACAAGCTGACTGCGGATGGGAGACTGGGCGGTCCGGTCTTCGAAGGCGTCGACAAAGACATCACCCTGTGGGCGGACGACCAGGGACGTACTTCCTGGATGGAGCGATTCGTCGACTACCTCAAAGCCCACGGGCATCTGAAGGACCTGTCGTTCATGTCGTTCGAACACTACCCGTTCATGGTCAATGGAGGCAGCCCGCCGGACGAGTGGGACACGCTCTACATCGAGCCGGGGATCATGAAGCACGTCCTGCAGATGTGGCGCGACGACGGTGTTCCCGCGAGCGTCCCGCTGATCATTTCCGAAAGCGGAATCACGGCCGGCTCGAGCAGTCACGGCTATCTGGGCGTGACGGGCCGCGCCATCTGGGAATGCGATGCCTTCGGCACGTTTTTTGCCGCGGGAGGGAAGGCGTTCTACCGGCCGGCGATCAACAATGGCGCCAGCGATCGCTGGAATTATGGCGGCGGCCCCAATGGCGGCGGGGCTTACGGCACGCCGGAATACACGCCGTACACTTCGGCGCACATCATTAACTTCGAGTGGCTGCAGCATGGCGGCGGAGCAAATGAGATCTTTCCCGCTTCGGCTGACTTGATGGACGCTGACGGGCGCGCCGTGATTACCTCGTACGCCGTGCATCGTCCGGATGGAAACTGGTCACTGATGCTGATCAATCACGACCTTCATGCAGCGCGTCAGATTCACCTCGCCATCGACGACGCCAGTCACGTCGAGCATTCTTTCGCGGGGTCTGTCGCCCTCGTGCAATATTGCAACAATCCCAGCGAGAACAAGAACACGACGATGACCCCGAACTCGGACGGCATGTATACGCTGCCGATCGGATCGATCACGGTGATTCGTGGAAGGTTGCGGTGAGTTGAACCGGTTCAGAAGCATACACCCTTTGCCTGCGAACTCCACCGGAGCGCATCTCGCATGACCTCGGGATCCAGTTGTGAGCAGTGACTTCGCGTGATCAAATGCAACCTAAGCCAATTGGAGCTGGATGGTCCTGTCCCCGCCAAATGACCGCCGCGGGCAATTGCTCGCATGACGGTCTAGCCGTGCTTTGAGTCGTGGATTGGGAACGAAGACGCCCTTTGTGGTCTAACTCAGGCGCACTCGGGATAACTAATGGGAAATCGCCTTGCCCAAAACGATGCTTTCACGTGGCGGACACGAACCGCTTCCATCGCATGCGTCATTGTCGCCATGGGTCCGAGTAGCAGCATGATTCTTGCGGTTCCCAGTTGTCCCCGCGTTACAAGCCTGGTGGTTCGTCGCCCTCGAAATACGGATCATAGCCGTTAAAAACGAGGCACTCCAGGCGCTCGGCATCGCGAAGAACGTCGGCTGGAACACCTTTGCGCTCCACTTCCAAGAAATCGACCAGTCCGTTAGCTGCGCAGACGACGTGCCGGTGAATC
>DATDGP010000148.1:0-5633 GCA_036522035.1 Terriglobales bacterium | reverse complement strand
GGGATGCCCTGATCTTCAGCAATCGTTTTGAGCTCATCGAGCCGGGCGGGATTCCCCATCATATGAACCGCCATGATCGCCTTAGTGTGCCGGGTGATTTTTCTCTTTACGTCCTCGGGATCGAGATTGAAGGTCTGATCGATTTCAGCCAGAACCGGAACAGCCTTCGCGTAGACGATGGAGGAGATACTGGCGATATAGGTGAAGCCGGGAACGATGACCTCGTCTCCCGGACCAATCCCAAGCCCCACGAGCGCCGCGAGCAGGGCGGAGGTCCCGGAATTGACCGCCACGGCATATCGGACTCCGGCGTAACTCGCGATCTCCTGCTCGCACTGGTAGACCTTACCTTTGAACCTGGGGTCCACATCGGTGCCCACCGATATCCCATAACGAAACAGATAGCCACCCCGCAGGACCTCCAAGACTTCCTGAATCTCTTCTTCTCCGATCAACTCCATTCCGGGACCTGGCATCTCGGATATCTCCTGTTCACGGTCTTTTCGAGTCAAGCTAGCCGCGGGTCTGGTTCAGTTGGTTCTCTCGCTGACATTACAGTTGGCGTCGCGCAGGGCCGTAACGAAACACTCCCTGACGACGACCCGAGCACTAGAGTATATCCGATCGGCCTATCAGGCTTGACGTGTCCTGCCTTGTGTTTAGCCTTCACCCCACTCAAGTTCCTGTAGCCTCCCCGGGTCGCTCGGGCGTCTGAACGAACTGCGGAGGCCTGCTAAGGAGTCCTCTCCCTAGCCGCCGCCGTCAACCTAAACCATGCCGAAGGCCAGCCGCTTGTGGCATAATCCGTACCGATTGCGGCCGGATGATCCGATGGGCGCCGAACCTGGGAGCGCGATGAATACTGAGGATCGCTCCCACCGATTGCAACTGCTGGCGGCCTCGCAGACGATAGCCACGCGCCGTCCTCCGACGCTGCTGTATTTCTTGCTTGCGGTACTTGCCGTCTTCACCCTCAGTTACGAGGTCCGGCTCACCTACCAGAACTTGCCCCAGTGGTTTGGCCGCAACGACGCGCCGGTACGCCCTTTCTTTGCTGAAGACATCGGTACCGAGCCCATCACAATCAGCTTTCTCACTCACGAGGCTGCGCAGGCGGGGCTCAAGGCCGGCGACGAACTGGTGGCGGTAAACGGCAAACCCGTGGTGGGAACTTTTGTCTTCGGCGAGGCCATGCATAAAGCGCGAGCCGGCGACGTCCTCCGCGTGACAGTCGCCCGCGGAAGCGAGCCCCGAACGGCAGCCATCATTTTGCGCCGCTCTGGGGGACACGATTGGGTGGGGTACGTGGCGATGGTGTTGTTGGTGGTGGTCGTGCCGCTGCTCTCGTTGGGCATCGGTTTTTGGGTCGCCGCGCTGCGGCCACGCGATCCGCTGGCTTGGCTGCTGCTGACCTTCCTCGCCACTTTCGCCGTCTTCTACAACGCCGACGCGGAGGCCTGGGGTCCCGTGGTGCGCGATCTGGCGGTAATCTACCGTTTCGGAGTGGAATCCGCCCTGCCGATTGCAGCCGTCTTGTTCGGGATCTACTTTCCGGAGCCATTTCCGCGCCAGGGGCGCTGGTTGTGGTGGTACCGCGTGATGTGGCTGCTGATCGTGCCCTCGGCGCTGCTGGGGCTTGCCTTCACAGTGGACGATGTCGGGACCGTAGAAAATCGCGCTGCGGTGATGGGCCTCGACCGGGCACTAGCAGCCCTCGGAACGGCGCTCCCCAGCCTGCTGATCCTTGCCTGTTTCCTGGCATTTTTCGCTGCCCTTGGAGTGAAATGGAAATTGGCAGCGAGCGCGGACAGCAAGAGGCGCTTGAGCCTGATGTTCTGGGGAACGGTCCTGGGATTGGGACCCGTCACGGTTTTGCAGGTGATCGCCGGGATCGTGAACCAGCCAGTGGAGATCTATTTCCACTGGTGGGTGTTCATGCCGGCTTACTGCCTTACCGCGCTCGTTCCGGTCACTTTTGCCTACGTAATTGTGGTGCAGCGGGCTATGGACGTGCGCCTGGTGCTTCGCCAAGGACTGCGGTACGCGCTGGCCAGGAACGGAATCCGGGTCCTGCAGATCCTGTTGACAGCGATCGTGATTTCCACAGCCGCCACTCTGCTGGCCGGGGAGAATGCCAAACGTCCTCAGAAGATTACAGCCATTGCGGTCGGCATCGGCCTAGTGTGGTTGCTGCGACGAGGGGCCAAACATTTGCACGCGTCGGTCGACCGCCGCTTTTTCCGCGACGCCTATAACGCCGAGCAGATCCTGAGCGAGCTGGGCGACCAGGTTCGCACCATCGTGGAAACCCGTCCCCTGCTCGAAACCGTCGCCGGACGCATCGCCGAGTCCCTGCACGTGCCGCGCGTGGCGGTGCTGCTCGACGGCGGCCAGCCCTATCGACCGGCTTACGCCATCGGCTACGACCCCGTGCCGGACGTGCTGTTTCACGGAGACGGGGCCACCGTGGAATGGCTGAGAAAGGAACGGGAACCGGCTCGGGTCTATTTTCAAGACCCCAATTCGTGGATCTACCGTGAGCCAGCGATGACCGATGCGGAGCGGGCCCAACTCGCCGCGCTCGAGACCGAATTGCTGTTGCCGCTGGCGGTGAAGGACAAGTTAATCGGGTTCATGAGCCTGGCCCCCAAGCTCTCGGAGGAGCCCTTCACCGGCTCTGACCTGCGCCTGCTCAAGTCTCTGGCCGCGCAGACCGGCTTGGCCCTGGAGGTCGCGCGCCTGACCACCGCCATGGGCGAGGAGATCGCCCAGCGGGAGCGGCTGAATCGCGAGCTCGAAATCGCGCGCGAGGTGCAAGAGCGGCTCTTCCCGCAGGAACTTCCCGCGGTGCCCGGGCTCGACTACTGCGGTCGCTGTCGTCCGGCTCGCGAGGTGGGAGGCGACTACTACGACTTTCTGGAACTGCCGGAAGGCAAACTCGGCGTGGCCATTGGGGATGTGTCGGGCAAAGGATTGGAGCCGCGCTGATGATGGCCGCTCTCGAAGCTTCCCTGCGGGGGCAGGCGACGCTGGCGGGGGGCAACCTGGCCGAGCTCATCGGCCGGGTGAACAGGCTGGTTTACGAGGCCTCGTCCGTCAACCGCTATGCGACCTTCTTCTACGCCCAATATGATCCGGAGTCCCTCCAGCTCACCTATGTGAACGCCGGACATAACCCGCCGTTCATTTCGAGAAAGTCGGGCGAGGGGTGGCAGGTGATGAGACTGGAAGTGGGTGGGGCCGTCATCGGGCTGCTCCAGAACTTTCCCTATCAGCAGGGGTCGTTTGCTTTGCAGCCCGGCGATATGCTGCTGTTGTTCACTGATGGCGTCTCGGAGGCGATGAACGCGGCGGACGAAGAGTGGGGTGAGGAGCGCCTGATCCAAGCCGCCCAGTCCGGCGACGGCTTGGGAACGGCCGGCATGATCGCGCGCATCATGTCTGCGGCTGACGCCTTCGCGGCCGGCGCCCCGCAGCACGACGATATGACGCTGGTCGCCCTGCGGGTTCTGGTGCGTGCTACCGAAACGCATTGAACCCCGATAGCGGGTGGAGCGAGCATTGCGCTTGCTTCTGTCGCGAGAGTGCTCTCGACCTCAACGTCGTGCTGAGCGACGCAGCCTAAACCCCGAGTTGCCTTCGAAAAAGCTTGTAATCGATTGAACTCGCTTCTTGATCGCGGGTAAACGGCGCAGGGTAGAGCGAACTGGCTCAACTCCGCATCGGCGCCCGGAGACTGTCAGGAATCGCCACGGATCTGACAAGACTTCCGTCCTCTTCTCATCCAGGCCTTCCGCCACGCCCGAGAATCCACTTGACTCGATGCGGTATAATGTGGTTGATGGAACACAGGTAATAGAAGCTAGCGATCTGCCCGGAGGGGTTGGGGTTCCTATCGTGGGACGGTATGCCGGCCGGCCGGGTTCTGCGGAGTGTCGCCAGTGAAAAGGCCGCGGTGACGCCGATGGGTAACGGAAAAGCGCGAAATGGGACAGAAGGGCCTATGAGAAATCAGCTAAGCCTATTTCTATGTTTTCTTTGCTGCAAACTGATCAGTCTCGGAGCCGTGGCTTGACAGCGTCAAGGGTCATGAAACATCGAATTATGTACGAACGAACCCAGCGACTTACAGAAAACAAAGTAGATACCATTTTTGGAATTTCCATAAACCCAGCATCTGTCTGAAACCAAATGACTTGGTGGCATAAACCCAGCATCTTGTTGATAAATAGGTGTCTTAGGGATCGATCCGGGCCCGGATCTTCAGGTAAGCTATAGAAAAAAAGATGTTTATTTGTAATTACGCCGCATGTTGAAGAAAATAAGGGTGATATCCGGCTTACATCAAACCGAAGGTCGTTTTGGGGACCTCTGCGGCCCGCTCGTCCAGGTTGGGTCGAGGAAGTGCAACAGGCTCTTCAACTTTCGAGCATTTTGCGCAGGCCGGCGTATCCGGGAGGGGCGTCAAGCCGGATCCGGTGAGGTCCCGCTAGCATCAACGGCCGCCTCGTTGTAAACTGAGGTCGTGCGGGAGCAAATCTGGCCGCCGAAACCGAATCTGTCGAGGCTCTTTTTCAAGCCGACTCGCCCGTGGGTGCTGCGGGTCTTGGTTCTGGTAGCGTGCTTCGCGGCTCAGCCAGCTCCTCTCCCGGGTCAGACGGCGCAGCCTCAGGTCCCTCAGAGTCAAGCCGCTGCCAATGAGCCCCACTACGTTCCGCCTGGGCCGGCGAAGTGCGTTGAGATCGGCAATTTCTACCTGAAGAGAAAGAGCTACAAAGCTGCCCTCAGCCGCTTTCAAGAAGCGGCCAAGACAAACCCGGAGTATGCCCCCGCCTACCTCGGTCTTGGCAAGACCTACGAGAAACTGGGCCGTCCGCAGGACGCTTTGGATGCCTACCACAGATACTTGGATCTGCTGCCTTCTGACAAGGACGCGGAGGAGGCCAAAGACGTCCAGCGGGCCATCAAGCGCCTCAACGTCTCGGCTCCAACTGGTTGAGGGCGAATGGCGAGGAGAACAAGGGCTGGAACGACGTTTGAATAAGGACTTGCGAGATTCTTCCTTCGCGATGCTCAGGACCGCCTTCGGCTCCTCAGAATGACAGTGCTGGGCGAGTTGCGCAACGAACCGTATCGCGCAGCCTAAAATGTAACCGGCGGGGTATCGTCGCGCAATTTGAAAATGTAACCCGTTATGGATACGGGTTACGTGATGAGTTGGGCTTCGAGAAGGGACTATCTGGGGAAGATTTATGCTCGCTACCAGGAAGCGCGAGGAGCGGAAAAGGAACGCATCCTGGACGAGTTTTGCGCCAACTGCGATTACAACCGCAAGTATGCGATTCGGCTCTTGAACAGCCCGGCCCCGAGCGAGAGACCGCTGGGGAAGCGGCGACGACGCCGCGGCTTTACTTACGGTCCGCGGGTGCTGTCGATTTTGAAGGCGGTGTGGGAAGCGGCTGACTATCCCTGGTCGGTGCGGCTGAAGGCAGTGCTGCCCGAGTGGATGCCCTGGATCCGTCGGCGCTATCGGCTGAGCGGGGAGACCGAGCGGCAGATGCTGCAGATTAGTCCGCGCAGCATCGACCAGCGGCTGCGAGGGGAGAAGCGCAAGCGACGGCGAAGGCTCTATG
>DATDGP010000147.1:0-30628 GCA_036522035.1 Terriglobales bacterium | reverse complement strand
GAGCACGCTGGCGTGCCGGTAGCGGCCCTTCTCGTCCAGGGCGCCGAGCAGCTCCATGGCGGCCGGGTACCAGGTGCTGCCGGCCAGCGTCCCGGTCACGTTGGAGCAGACGGACTTGCCCATGTTGGAGCCGCCTTCCCGGAAGTAGATGTGCTCACCCGGGTTGTCGCGGATCAGGCCGAGCGACTCGACCTGCAGGTTGTAGCGGAACAGCTCCGGGTCGCCGCCGGACAGCCGCGTCATCATCGCGAAGTACCGCGGGCAGGCAGTGCTGTACTTATCGGGCACGAACGGGTAGCTCAGGCAGGTAGTCAGCTTGTCGGCCTGCCGGCTATGGCGACGAACCTCTAAAGTCCGACGGCCACAGCGGGGCCTCTAAAGCTGACAGCATTGTCTTATGTCGATGAGCGCCCGGAGATCATTCGTTGTGCCAAGTTTCGGAACCCACGCAACGGGAAGGGGGCATCCATTTGGTCAATCGAGATTGCGACACGCGCAAGGCGACGTGTCCTGGGGAGTACAGACTATGCCAATGCATGAAATGAAACGAACGCAGAAATTACACACCCCAACTCTCAGCTAGCTCGGCGAGAGCGAGGTCTACTCCTAAATCATTGCAACTACAGGCTTCTGTGTTTGGCACGGTGTGTGCTCTTACATCACAAGCAAAGTCCGTCACATATTCGTCACACAAATGACGAGGAGTCATTACAACCATGGTTCTCTCCCCAGGAACGAGGGCGGGTTTTCCCAAAACCATACTCTTCGTGGATGACGAACCCTCTCTGCTGCAGGCGCGGCGTCTTGTCTTTGAAGCCTTGGGCTATCGCGTTCTTACAGCTGACTCTGGAGAAAGAGCCTTAGAACTCCTGCACGTCAACACTGTGGACGCGGTGATCGTTGATTACCTGCTGCCCAGAATGGACGGAGAGGAAACCGCGCGCAGGATCCACACAGCTCGAGCTAACGTCATTATCATCATTTTGTGTTCGGGCGGTATCACAGTGCCGCTACGCGTGTTGGAAGTTGTCAGTGCCTGGGTGAGCAAAGGTCGCGGGCCGGCGGCCATCCTAGAGGTCTTGGAACAGCAGCTTCAGCTTGGGCCGGCGCACAGAACGCGGCGGAAAGCCGCGCGCCACCGCAATCTTGTCTCGAGTTGAATGTAAATGTAGAGGTTGAGGGGCCAGATCGGCAACGCGTAATTTCAGCGCCGCGAACGTCCTACACCTAATCAGGAGGCAGAGATTATGAACGAAGAAACGAGCCAAACACACAACGAACACATTGCTGTAATCAACACACCAGAGTCCTCGGCTGCCGATAACAGCAGGATAGGAACCATCGTTGCCTTTGGGATGGTACTTGTCTACGTGCTGGTTTCCGGCTATCTGCTTTTGAATATGCACGGCAGGATCGGTGATCTCGAGCAAAAGCAGGTCGCCATCCAGCAAAAGGCCGACCAGCGGAGTGCGGCTCTGGAATCCAGCTTCAAAACTACGACTGATGCATTGGCATCGCGGGTGGGCATGACGCAGGAGGAGCTGGCGAAAAAGACCTCTGCCCTGCAGCAGTCGCAGCGCGCTGACGTATCCCGACTGAGCGAGGAGCAGAAGCAAGCCTTAAATGGAGTCAACACGGAGGTTTCCGGCGTCAAGGGCGACCTGGATGCAACTAAGACCGATGTCGCGAGCACCAAGACCAGCCTTGAAGCCACCAACGCCAAGCTGGACACCGCCATCGGAGATCTGGGGGTCCAGAGCGGCTTGATTGCCCACAGCCGCGACGAATTGGAGATGCTCAAGCACAGAGGCGACCGCGCCTACCTCGAATTCACGCTGGTCCGAGGCAAGCCGCCCACGAGGGTTTCGACCGTCAGCTTGCAGTTGAAAAAAGTCGATCCCAAAAAGAACCGCTTCACGCTAAATGTCCTAGCCGATGACAAGGTGGTTGAGAAGAGAGATCGCAATACAGAAGAACCGTTGCAGTTTTACACCGGCAAAGATCATCGATCGCTCTACGAAGTCGTGGTATTTACGGTAACCAAGAACCAAGTGACCGGCTACCTCTCGATGCCGCAGCAAGCAGCACAATCCGCGTCTCTGTCGGGCGCCAATTAAGGGCTCCCGGTTCCTGGGGGCCCGTAAAGTCGCGGGCCCCTCATTTGAGAGAGGATGATCGAGGATTTTCCGTATGTAAAGATCGACACAAGGACACCCGCTTTATGTGGTTTTTGCAATCCCCGGGCGCTTTTGAAGAGCGATAGGAGCGGGTTTTCATTAGCCTCGCTGCGGATCGGAAGTACATTCGAAGGCTCCACGATATCGGGCTTCTTCTTGTAGCTGATTGTGCACGCCGCACTTTCTCCTGGTCGATGGATATTGGGGTCGGTCTGTCCATAGATTCGCAAGCCCTTTCCGGAGGCCACAAGGCCTTGGGCGATGGAAACTTTGAGGCGTTCCAGGTCAACCCGGCTCTGGAAACGGGTGGAGAGAGTCTCAATCACGCGGGCACGGAGCAGCGGTTCCGCGTGATGCACCAGGACCGCGAGAAAAAGGGCAAGGACTAAGGACTGCGAACGGCACTACGGCCAGGATCGTTCTAACGCGCGTGCGGAAGAAACCGGCCAACACGCTCATGATGTTATTTCCGAGAGCAACCTATAGCGGGCCCTCGGCAGATGTGGCTGAAGTCCCCGGAGTTGGAGGAAATGTGCAGAAACGAGCTCCCGCAAAATCATGGACCCCGTTGGTGAGTGGCTCACCGTCGATCCACTCATGTCTTGCCTAGAACGACGGGGCCCATGCCGTAAGTGAGCACTTCGATTTTTCGGGATACGCTCTTTCCGCGAGGAGCTGCTTATGCTGCTCTCTTCAGCAGGACCTTCACAGCGCCAATCGCCGCGCCAGCTTGTTCCTTCTTGAGGGCTAGGGCTTTCTTGCCGGACTCAAGAGCATTCCCAATATGCCTGCGGGCGTGACGTCCAAAGGAAGCTACTTGTTCAATACCATCGTCCACTCCGGCCACTATGGTCTTCCTCGTCTCGCGGCCCGACCGTGGAGCAAGCAGAATACCCGTGAGGGCACCCAGGCCTAGCCCGGCCACGAACCAGCTACTAAGATTCTTGCGATTGTCGAGCATGATTGCCTCCTGATGTTTGTTGTAAATTCTGTCAGTGCGATTGCACTAGTCCAAAGATTAAAGACGGCTCTCAATGGGCCCGCGCAGCGTCTTTGATTGAGGCCACTTCTCCGTCTCGATAATTTTGCGGTTGAGCTGGTCCACGGTTCCTCCAATCTTCCAACCAACGTTGGAAGAACGGCCCGCTCGCTCTTACGAGCTCGTCCACCTTCTCCAGTACCATGGACCACGGTTGTCCTTCCTCTACGATGGCGTTTGCAGAGCACGGACCACCCGTGGCTGGACTGTTGTGGTGGCCGACGAACATGACGACTGGAACATTCGGCTTGACACGCTTCATTCGCGCCGTCACGATAACCCCATTCATGGGAGGCAGTTCGTGATCGACGAGTGCAATGTCAGCTGGCTCTAGCGCGAAAAGTTCGAGGCCGGTCTTTGCACTCGTTGCCACGAGCACTTCGTATCCAGACTGCTCCAGCAAGAGCCGGCGACCTTCTGCTCGACGACTATCGGAGTCGATACAAATGATCAATCCTTTGTGATGAAGCATGGTTGCCTCCTGAAAAGACCTCACCGTGTTGCCTGGACCGCCGTAGACACTCCCGCAGCCACCGGTCTCTTTCTGTTGCCGCGTCTCAAAACCTGCGGCTCCCTTCCAGTCAGGCGGCCACTGTACTACCGAGCTGTACGGCTAGGTCGTGGGCGCCTCTCGCGGTTGGCAGGGCAAGTTGCTGTTCCAATGTCTCGAACAGCATCTCTTGCCGCGCCCCTTTGTGGACCGACGCGTTCACTGTGTCCAACACGCGCTGTGGCACCGCTAGGCACCCAGAAGAAAGAATGATGGGAAGGTCGGGGCGGATTTTGCGAATCCTACGAGCAGTCTCTTCGCCGTCCATTTCCGGCATCACATAGTCCACTACGACCGCATCCACCACATTCACGCGTAACAATTGCAGGGCTTCCTTTCCTGACTCGGTTGTGAAAACCGAGTAGCCCATGAATTCAAACATGAGACGGCGTGCCAGCAACATGTCTGGCTCATCGTCCACGAAAAGCACTGTTCTCTGGGGAGCGTGGCTTCCGCTCGCGCCGAGCGTGCCATTGTTTTTGGAAGAAACCGGCGGACCGCATTCCTGAGTTCGATTCATGAATCGCCTCCGATTGTTTGGTTACGACGGGTTTACAGCAGTCGGTAGAGCAAATGTTAGGCCAAAACAGCAAGTCTCGGTTTGGTAACGACTTGCGGCCATGGACTAAAATCTCCAAACTCTCCGCCGTGTAAATGTTGCCCGGTACTCGTCTTCGGTCGTCATGTGTCAGGAGAACACCATCAACGTCATTCGAGATGAATTAACACATTCATCAAATCAGTAAAAGAACTGTAAGTGTTTGGACGTGTGAGGACCGATGCAGTGATTCAGACGAGCAGCAGCAAACCATATTGATCAAAGAAGCTTGCAACCATTTGTCGTTCAAATGAAAAGTGTTTCGCCGCTTCTTCTGAATGTGTGGGTTGGCGTGCCTGCAGTAGCGAGTGGAGTCGGACATTATTCCTTACCGGCACACCTTCCACCATCGAGGGCTACGGCAGTGAAATCGCGGACTGGTCGGATGTGGTATCACCGGAACAAATTGCACGGTTGCCCCTACTCCGAACTAGGGCACTCCTAACGTACACATTCCATTGAACTCACGAATGGTGCTCAGATTGCACTCGTGATGGGTGAATGAAGTTGCACCACTGGACCCTTGAGGACGCTCGTTGTGTCTCTTAGCTCCTCACCCGGCCGCAACCGCGTTATGCCGGGGCAAGCGAAAGACTACATCCCAGGAGGAAACACTATGCAGATCACTCGCTCCATTCTCTTACTGTTTGTCGCGCTCGTGATGGTGGCCACGTCGGCGACATCCTTCGGGCAAGTCAGCGTATCAATCACCGTCGGGCCGCCTGCGCTGCCCGTTTATGAGCAGCCAGTTTGCCCCGGCGACGGCTATATCTGGACACCGGGCTACTGGGCTTATGCTGACGACGATTACTACTGGGTGCCGGGCACGTGGGTAGAGGCACCAGACGTCGGCTTGCTCTGGACTCCAGGCTACTGGAGCTGGAACGGCGCCGGGTTTGTCTTCAATGAGGGCTATTGGGGTCCGCAGGTGGGCTTCTATGGTGGGATCGCTTACGGCTTCGGTTATTTCGGGCGGGGCTACGAAGGTGGACGCTGGGACAATGGACACTTCTTCTACAACCGTTCGGTGACCAACGTGGATGTCACGATTATTCACAACGTTTACAACACAACGGTCGTGAACAAAACCACCGTTCGTGTCAGCTACAACGGTGGCAACGGTGGCATCAACGCTGTTCCGACGGCTGCGGAAGAAGCTGCGGCGCATGAAAAGCATGTTCCGCCTGTAGCCGCGCAAATGCAACATGTCCAGGCTGCGCGCACGAACCCGGAGCTACGTGCTGCGGCCAACCACGGCAAGCCACCGATCGCCGCAACTCCTAAGCCGGGTGCACTCCACGACCGTGCGGCCATACCGGCCAAAGAAGCCGCAGCAGGCGACAACCGTACCACCCATCGTGCCGGTGACCCGCCCCACGCCAATGAGCCGGCTACTCCAGAAAATAACGTTGCTCGCGGCGCTGAAGCAGTGCATCCCAACGACCTTCCGCCCGCTAAACACCCCGCTTCTCCAAACACAGGCAACCCTCAGGAAGACAAGAAATACCAGCAGGAGCAGGAAAAGTTAAACGCGAAGCAAGATCAGGAACGGCAGAAGCTCCAGCAGAGTCAAGAGCAGGACCACCAGCGGCTGGCGCAACAGAAGGCTGACGACGGGAAAAAACAGCAGCTCGAGCAGAAGCACCAGCAACAGACACAGCAATTGCAGGAAAAACACACGGCGCAGCAGCAACAGTTGCAGGAAAAGCAGCAGCGAGCAAATCGGAATCAGTCCAAGCCGCCGAAGGATAAGTCGTAGACTTATGGCAGCGGCGCAGGCATAGGCCTACGCACCGTATTGGTGATCTTGCTCTAAGCCTACATGCTGAAAGCGTTCCAAAATGATTTCAGCCGCTCATATAGTCGTTTACACCAATGGCGTCGAAAACGAGAACCTCGTGCGCATGAAGCGACAACAGCGAAATTCTATTGTCATGAAGTCCCCGAGTTCGCTGCCCGCGACGGTCCCTAGCGCCAGTAAGACCCCGAGCCGCAGAGAGGCGGCCTGGCTCCGGAACGATCGTCCATCGAACACTATATAATCCGGTCAGCTTGAATCTTCCGCATGACCGAACCCTCCACTCCGTTGATGCGGCAATATGCCGCCATCAAGAAACAGCATCCCAGCGCCCTGCTCTTCTTCCGCCTGGGGGATTTCTACGAGCTCTTCTTCGAAGACGCGGTGATCGCTGCGCGCGAGCTCGAGATCACTTTGACCTCGCGCAACAAAGAAAAAGGCCAGGCCATCCCGATGTGCGGCGTCCCATATCACGCGGCGGACAATTATTTGTCAAAACTCCTGCGCAAGGGATTTAAGGTCGCCATCTGCGATCAGATGGAGGACCCACGTTTCGCCAAGAAACTCGTGCGCCGCGAGGTCACCCGCGTCTTGACGCCGGGCACGGCGCTCGATGGCTCGATCGGTTCGGAAGAAAACAATTTTTTAGCAGCGCTCGCCCGGGCTTCTGGAGCAGTGGGCCTGGCCGCCCTCGATCTCTCGACCGGGGAATTTCGCGCCACCGAATTCACAGGCGCTGAGGCCGAGCACCGTGTCATGGAAGAACTGCAGCAGTTGCGGCCGCGGGAGCTCTTGTATCCGAGTTCCCTGCCCCTGTTCGACCGTGCGCCCAGCGACGCCCCATTAGGCCCGGCGGGCGGCGACGCGCCAGGTTCGCTCGAGCTGCGCACCACCCACTGGCATACGGAAGGCGAGAGGCAGCGCTTCACCGAGACGCCTCTTGAAGACTGGGTCTTCTCACCGGACTACGCCGTGCCTCTGCTCGAGAACCAGCTCGGCGTGATTTCGCTTGAAGGCTACGGTCTGAACGGTAAGCCTGCGGCCGCAACCGCGGCCGGCGCCATCTTGCACTATGTCCGCTCAACCCAGCGCAGCAAGCTCAATCACGTAGACCGCATCGGCGTGTATGACCGCCAGGAATACCTGGTGCTCGACGCCGTTACCGTCCGTAACCTGGAGCTGGTGGAACCGCTGTTTTCGAACGCCGGAACCGAAGTTACGCTTTTTCTCGCGCTCGACGCCACGCTCACTCCCATGGGTAAACGCCTGCTTCGCTCCTGGCTGTTGCGACCGTCGATCCATCTCGCCGAGATCCTCCAGCGGCAGGACGCGGTCGAGGCCAGCGTAAAGGGCTTCGTCGCCCGCGAAGAGCTGCGGCGGGCGCTTGGCGGCGTGCTCGACATCGAGCGTCTGTTGAGCCGCGTGACGCTCGAGACGGCGAACCCGCGCGACGTCCTGGCCCTCTGGGCTTCATTAAATCGCACCCCGCTGATTAAAACTGCGCTGGCAAGATTGACACCGAATTCGGGCCGGCTCGAGCAACTACACACGTTGATGGACGAACTCGGCGACCTGTGCGAGCGGATCGAGAAGACTATCGTGGCCGAACCGCCGCTGACGCTGGCCGAGGGCGGCGTGATCCAGCCCGGCGTCGACCATGAGCTCGACGAGCTGCGCAGCCTCAGCCGCAACTCCAAGCAGTACATCGCCCAGATCGAAGAGCGCGAACGCAAGCGCACCGGCATCGGATCGCTCAAGGTGAAATTCAATTCGGTCTTCGGCTATTACATCGAGATCAGCAAGGCCAACCTGCACCACGCGCCCGTCGACTACGAGCGCAAGCAGACCCTGGTCAACGCCGAGCGCTTCACCACGCCCGAACTCAAGGAGTACGAAGCCAAGGTTCTGGACGCCGAGGAAAAGATCGTCGAGATCGAGCGCCGGCTGTTCGCCGAACTCCGCGCGGCGATCGCCGGCGAGGCTCGCCGCATTCGCAAGACCTCGTTGGCCGTGGCGGAGGTGGACGTTCTGGCTTCGCTGGCCTTCATCGCCCAGAACCGCGCCTACTGCCGGCCGCAGTTTCGCTCCGCGTCGACCGATGATGGAGATTCCAGCGCACTCGAAGTCATTGGAGGTAGGCATCCGGTGCTGGAGCTCAGCGAACTTACCGGCTCGAGCGACCGGTTCGTGCCCAACGATCTCTATATGGACTCCAGGGGCCACGCCATCCTGTTACTGACTGGCCCCAACATGGGAGGTAAATCCACATATCTGCGGCAGACCGCGCTCATCGTGGTCATGGCGCAGATGGGCGGCTTTGTCCCCGCGCACTCGGCGCGGCTGCCGGTGGTGGATCGAGTGTTTACTCGCATCGGCGCATCGGATAACCTGGCCCGCGGCCGCTCGACCTTCATGATCGAGATGACCGAGACTGCAGCTATCCTCAACACCGCCACGCCGCGCTCGCTGGTCCTGCTCGATGAGATCGGGCGCGGCACGGCCACCTACGACGGCCTGGCCATCGCCTGGGCAGTCATCGAATACATCCACTCCACCAGCCGCGCCAAGACCTTGTTCGCGACCCACTACCACGAGTTGACGGAGCTTGATCGTCTGGAGGGCGTAAAAAACTTCCATGTCTCGGTAAAGGAGAATGCTGGCGGTATCGTGTTCCTGCGCAAAGTTGAGCCCGGCGCCGCCGACCGCAGCTACGGGATCGAGGTCGCCAAACTGGCCGGCCTTCCGGCTGAGGTGATCAGGCGCGCCCGCGAAGTTCTCCGCGAACACGAAAACGCCGAACAGGAAACGACCGCACATCTCTCTCCCGGCGCTCGGGACGAAGAGCAGAGATCGTCGGTCCAGCTGACGATGTTCACGCCCTTGTCGCAGAAGATTGTGGATCGGCTGAGAGATGCCGACCTCGACCACCTGACGCCGATCGACGCACTGAATCTGTTAAACGAATTGAAAGGGCAGTTGCGGTAACGCATGGTCGGGCCATCCAGACTAGAATCCCTCGCGCCACCTTTTGACAGAATGTGGGGACTACACTGATGTCATGATCATCGGCGCCCATGTTCTCATCTACAGCAGCGACCCTGAGCTCGACCGCGCCTTCTTTCGCGACGCTTTGGGCTTTCCTTACGTCGACGTTGCACATGGATGGCTGATCTTCAAGTTGCCACCGGCGGAGACTGCCGTCCACCCGGCTGAGTCCACCGATGCCCGGCAGGTTCACGCCGGCCATCGCCTGCAGGGCGCTGTGCTCTATCTGATGTCGAACGATCTGAGCGCCGAAATAGCGTCGCTGAAGTCCAAGGGAATCCAGTGCACCGAGATCGAGGAAGCGCCCTGGGGACTTAAGACCACCATCAAGCTGCCTAGCGGCGGTGAAATCGGCCTTTACCAGCCTAAGCACGCCACGGCTCTCGGTCTCTAGTTGTCAATCGAGCACCTCGATACAGATGAGGAACCTATACTCCGTATAATCGAGATCAATGCCCAAGCTGACAACGGACATTCGCCGGCAAGTCGGCCAACTCCTCATCCTAGGCTTTGACGGTTCTGAGATCGACGGCCAACTCCGCAGCGCGCTGGCCGCGCTCGAACCCGGCGGAGTCATCCTGTTCGCTCGTAACATCGAGGAGCCCAAACAGACGTGGAAGCTCCTACAGGACGCCCAAGCCTCCACTCCTATCCCCATGTTCCGGTGCGTCGATCTCGAAGGCGGCACCGTAGACCGGCTTAGGAAAGTCATCGCCCCGGCGCCCTCGCTCAAAGACGTTTTCGCCACTCGCCGGAGGAAGTTGTTCCGGATGCACGGTAACATTCTCGGGCTGGAAGCGCGGGCGCTCGGCTTCAACACTAACTTTGCCCCGGTGCTGGATCTCGGATTTGAATCCTCACGCAAGGTGCTCGGCTCACGGACGGCCTCGGAAGATCCCGCAGACACCATCGCCTACGCGCGCGAATTTTTACTGGGGTTGAGAGCCGCGCGCGTTCTCGGTTGTGGCAAGCACTTTCCCGGGCTGGGGGAAGCCAATCTTGACACCCACCAAGAGCTGCCATCCATTCCTAAGCCATGGAAAAAACTCTGGGCGCAAGACCTACTCCCCTATCGCGAGCTGCACTCCCGCCTCCCCTTGGTGATGGTGGCGCACGCCTGCTATCCCGACGTGACCAAGGACAACTTGCCGGCGTCTCTATCGAAGAAATGGATCAAAGACCTTCTGCGTACCAAGATCGGTTATCGCGGTTTGATTGTCTCCGACGATCTCGAGATGGGAGGCGTATTAGCCGCGGGATCGATCGAGCAAGTCGCAGTCGAGACGCTTCGTGCCGGAGCGGACATCTTCCTGGTCTGCCACAATCAGGAGCTAGTCTGGCGGGCTTACGAAGCCGTGCTCGAAGAGGCCGAGCGCGACCGCAACTTCGCCGCCCAGGTCGGGCGGGCAGCACGACGCGTGCTCGCCTTCAAGAAGCGTTCCCCGGCTTTCCGCGGCGGTTCTGCCGAGCCGAAGGCCCAACTGATCAAGAAGCTCAAACAGATGGTCGAGAACTTCGCACGAATTGTCAGCCAGAAAGTTGACCTCGAGGGAGAGCGCCTTGATCCTGCCCGGGAGTCTATGCTGTGATCGTCGCAGGAGTGATGAGCGGTACATCGGCCGACGGCATTGATGTGGCAATCGTGGAGATCCTTGGCCACGGGGAGCACTCCCGATTTGACCTGCTTGGCCACGAGCACTTCGTCTATCCGCGGATGGTGCAGCAGTTGGTGCTTGCTTCCATGAATGCGGAAAGAGCCAGCGTCGCCAACCTATCCCGGCTGAGCTTCCTTCTCGCTGAACTCTATGCCGAGGCCGTGGCCAAAGCCGCGCGGACGGCCAGCAAGGGCAAGCTCGATCTTGTGGGCTGCCATGGACAAACTCTTTACCATCAGGGCGAGCCGGCGCCATTTTTAGGAAGAAAGATAGCATGCACCTGGCAGAGTGGCGAAGGCGCTGTGGTGGCATCACGGCTTGGTGTTCCCGTGGTATCTGACTTCCGTCCCGCCGACATGGCTGCGGGAGGTAAGGGGGCGCCGCTGGTTCCCTTCCTCGACTATCTGGTTTTCCGCGATCGCCGTGACGGACGAATCGTACAGAACCTCGGTGGGATTGCCAACCTTACCGCCATTCCTGCCGCAGCCGCTCCCACCGATGTGTTGGCCTTTGATACCGGCCCGGGCAACATGGTGATCGACCAGCTCGCCGAGCTTCTGTTTCACAAGCCGTACGACCGGGACGGCGCCATCGCTGAGGCTGGAATTGTTCTTCAACCATTACTTGAAGATTTGTTACGGGCACCATATTTTCGACGCCAGCCTCCTAAGACTGCCGGGCGCGAACAGTTCGGGCGTGAATATGCGCGAACCCTGGTACGCAGCCGCAGAGGAGCCTCGCGAGCCGATCTGATCTCCACAGTAACCGCGCTCACCGCGCACTCCATCGCCCGGGCCGTCAAGAGATTTGTCCTGCCCGGTGCCAAGTATCGCGATTACATCGTCTCCGGTGGCGGAAGCAGGAACAAGACCCTGATGCGGATGCTCGAAGGTGAAATCTCCCGTCTGGGCCTCAGGCTTCAGCTCACCGACGACTTCGGCATTCCCAGCCAGGCCAAGGAGGCCTTGGCCTTTGCCGTGCTGGCGCATCAGACCTGGCGTCGCCGTCCCGGCAGTATCCCGTCGGCCACCGGCGCGCGCAGGCCGGCGGTGCTGGGTAAGATTTCGTATGCTTAGGTTCGCTATGAACCACAAAGGACACCCAGAAACAGGAAGGCGCTGGTCCAGCCCATTGAGATTTCTTAGTCGTCCTTGGTGTGCTTTGTGGTTCGTGCTTCTTTGGGCCGTTTCCTGCTCCAGCCGTCCCGCGCCCAACACACTGGTCATGCTCATTGAGTTCAGCCCCACTAACCTCGATCCGCGGGTTGGCACCGATGCGCAATCGGAGTTCATCGACGAGCTGCTGTTCGATTCTTTGGTTCGCAAGGACCAGAATTTCAATCTGCTGCCCGGGGCCGCCGAACGCTGGGAAATTCCCGATCCCCAGACCTATGTTTTCCATCTACGTCCCGGCATTCGCTTTCACGATGGCCGTGCTCTTACTTCGAGGGATGTGAAATGGACGCTCGACACTATGCGCAACGGCACGGTGACTACCATCAAGGGTGCTACTTACAAGCTGGTGGATCGTGTCGAAACTCCGGATAACCTCACGGTGGTCATGCACCTCACGGAACCATTCGCGCCTCTCCTGTGGAACCTCAGTGAAGGAGCCTTCGGCATCGTACCCTATGGCAGCGGCCGGGATTTCAAGAATCAACCGGTAGGCTCGGGGCCGTTTCGATTTGTGCGCCTTGATCCCGACAGCCAGGTAATCATTGAACGCAACGATCAGTACTGGGGCGAGCGACCCCGGGTCGAGAGGATACGTTTTGCCATCGTTCTCGATGCCACAACCCGCGCCCTGGAGTTGCTCAAAGGAAGCGCCGACATTGCCGCCGCGAATTCTTTTCCCCCGGACATGGTCCGGGCTCTCGAACGCGATCGCGACATAGTGGTCGAGCGCCATGCGGGAACATCGCTGGCCTATCTGGCCTTCAATCTGCGCGACCCTATTCTGAAAGACGTTCGTGTGCGCCAAGCATTCGCGTTCGCCATCGACCGGGAAACGATCCTGCGCTACCTGTATTCGGGCCTCGGCCGCCTTTCCGACAGTGTGCTCCCGCCGGAGCATTGGGCCTACGACAACCTCGGCGCCCATTATCCTCACGATTCAGCTCGGGCCAACGCCCTGCTGGATCGAGCCGGCTACCCGCGCGGAAAAGACGGAGTGAGGTTCCATCTCACGATGAAGACCTCCACTGACGACAGCGCTCGCCTGCTGGCGGCGGTACTGCAGCAGCAACTGCGCGAGGCGGGAATCGCGCTCGACATCCGCAGCTTCGAGTTTGGGACGTTCTATGCCGACGTAAGCAAAGGAGCGTTTCAGCTTTATTCCCTGCGTTGGATTGGCTACACCAACCAAGATCCCGACATTTTTGAAGACGCCTTTCACTCAGCAAGCTTCGCCCCGAAGCGGGCTAACCGGGGCTATTACTCCAATCCGGAAGTCGATCGTCTTCTCGAAGAAGGCCGACAGACCCTCGATCAGCCACGACGCCGGCAGATCTACGCTCAGGTACAACGCATCCTGGCACGCGATTTACCCTACGTCGATCTATGGTATCTGGACAACGTACTGGTGCACACGCCGCGTGTCAAAAACGTGCAGATGGGAGTCTCTGCCGATTATCTGTTCCTGAATGCAGTGGAGCTCGCGAAGTCGGGACGATGAAGGTCGGCGGCTCTTCTTGGCTTCCGGTGCCGGCTGTCGGCATCCGCGGAGACCACACGATTGTCCAATCGCGCGGCGAAACAAAACATTCACCCTGTCCCGACACCATCTGGAGATAAGAGAGTGTCTTGTCCCGCCACCTTACCCACTTTGTGTTGAAAGAAGAGAGATCTGAGCAAGGCTAGCGGGGTCCCAGGGGACAGCATTCGGTGAGCTATACACGATGTTAGTATCAAGACATTGAACACGATGCAGATTCTTTTCATCGGCGATATTTTCGGTAGCGCGGGACGCAAGATAGTCCACGACCATCTGGCTCACGTCGTCGAAACCAACCGGGTTGACCTGGTGATCGCCAACGCGGAGAACGCCGCCGGAGGTTTTGGATTGACACCGGCCATTGCCAACGAGTTGTTCGACCTGGGCTGCGAGGTCCTGACTACAGGCAATCACATCTGGGACAAGCGCGAGATCGTCGATTACTTCAAGTCTGTGAATTGCGATTCCACGGGCCGCACACGCCGGGTTCTGCGACCGGCCAATTATGCTGAAGGTGTACCCGGCGTCGGCTTGTACGAAGGCGTGAATCCGAAAGGCCAGCGCTTCGCGGTGATCAATCTGCAAGGCCGCGTTTTCATGCAAGATACCGACGACCCTTTTCGCAAGGCCGATTCGCTCCTCCAGCAAATCACCAGCAAGGTGGTGATCGTGGATTTTCACGCGGAAGCGACTTCGGAGAAAATCGCGATGGGCTGGTATCTCGATGGCCGTGTCACCGCCGTTCTGGGAACGCACACTCACGTGCCGACCGCCGACTCTCGGGTCTTGCCCGGCGGCACCGCCTATCAGACTGATGTGGGCATGAGTGGTCCGTATGACAGCGTGATCGGCGTGCAGAAGGAGCAGGTCTTACAACGTTTCCTTACCGGTCTTCCAGGACGGTTTGAACCCGCCAAGGGCGATCCCCGATTCTGCGCAGTGCTCATCGCGTGCGATGAGGCGACCGGGCGCGCCAGTTCGATTCAACGTCTCATGTTGGGTGAATAAGACATCGAGGGGCAGCCCACGGCTACCCCTCGATGCTCTCTCTAAGCAGATTTAGTTCTTTTTGGATCCTGGATGATGGACAGGCGGTTTAGCCTTCGGGGGCGCCGGCAACTCACCCTTCCCCATGGTGAACATGAAGGGGCTGGGCGTGTAGCTGGTGAACAGGCCGATGACATCCGTGGTGCTGCCGACGGCCGGTAGCTTGGTCAAGGGTTTTTCCATGACCACGTGAATATCCGGCTTGTTCGCGGCTTGGTTATCCTCCGTCAAGGCGACGTCCAAAGCATCGGCGGTGGCGGCAATCACCTTCACCCCGGGCAGTCTGATCTTGACCTCTTCGCCCTTTTCGTCTTTTTGCTTGCTTTGAATCGCCCTCCACACCTTCTCAGCGGCGTCCTTGTTGCACTGGGGACCAGCGTCACGATACTGAAGCACGTACTCCCAATCGGAGGCCGAAAGACTGGCTGGATCGTTGTCCTGGACCACCTTGCAGGCTAGCTCGGCCGGAGTCGGAGCGGGCTTGATGTCAAAATCAGCCGGTGGCGCGGTTTGCGTGGCAGCTGCGGTAACGATCGCGTCCCATCCGTCCTCGCCCCCGTGGTATTTCTTGTAGCGCGACTTGCCGTAAGCCGTAATCTGCTTGATCGCGGCATCGTTGCCTTTGGACAGATTGACGGCTTTGGCGATATACCAGAAGCCGGTCTTCTCCACCGGATTCATCTCCAAGGAAGCGAGTCCGAGTTGGTAGACATCTTGCAGATTGTTGGGATCCAGCGCGAGGGACTTGAGATAAAAATCTCTCGCGGCAGCGTAGTCCTTCGCCTGCAGAGCACCGAAGCCTGCCGTACCCGCGAAGATGATCGTCATCTGGTCCTTGAGCTTCTTGAAGTCCGCGTCGGACATGTCGGGGGGCTTCTCCCACTTTGCCAACTCCGACAGCCCCCGCTCGGCATCCTGGCGGGCCTTGGCGGCTTTCTCCGCGGTATTAGCGTTCGCCCGCTCTAGGTAGGTCACGATGGCCAGCGCCCGTACCGCATTCGGATTGATCGCCAGAATTTTGTTGGCGACCTCCTGCAGTTTGGCCTGGTTGCTGGACTGCTGGTAACCGGCCAATGCCTGGTCCAAGGCTTCCGGCTTGACGATGCTGTTGGGATACTGATTGACGAAAGCTTCCATGGCTGCGGCTCTCTGCGCGGGATCCTGGGTATTGAGCGCCGTCATGTAAGCGTTGTATTCAGCCGGATCCTTGATCACCTTTTGACTGGTAGGGGTGGGCGTCGCCTGCGCCTGATCGGCGGGTGCGGATTGTGCGGTCGCCAGCGACGTGGCCAAACCCGTTAGCGCAAGCACGAAAGTGACAAGCACTCTTCTCATGGAAATTTCTCTCCTTCAAATCTGACTGCCAGGATATGGCCCGACGCTGACTTGATCCGGCTTTCGCCAAGCCCGAGCCTTTGACGCTTAGATGAGAACCTGAGCAAGGGATTATAAAAGACGAACCCCACGGTTAGGCAAGCGGCGTCATAAAATGGCAGTTTACTGGTCTGATGCAAAGCTCCTCCCGGCCGTTATCCAGGGCTGCTGATTATTCATTTGGCTCCGGACCGGATATCGACAAGCACCCGGGATTGGCCAGCGCCCAAACCGGAGAAAAGACAAGGAGTCAGCCTATCGTGAACCCGCAACTCTCGGAGAAAATCGCGGTTGTTACTGGAGCCGGCCGCGGCATCGGCGCGGCCATTGCCCACAAGCTCGCCGGCCTGGGTGTGACTACCGTGATCTGTGGACGAGACCGCTCCCGGCTTGAGCAGACGGCCCAGGAGATTCGCGCCACCGGTTCCCGCTCGGAGGCAATGGTTTGCGATGTCAGGGATTGGACATCGGTGGCCGCCTTTGCCGGGCGCGTCGAACAAACCTTTGGGCGGCTCGACATCCTGGTGAACAATGCCGGCGTCGGGGGCTTCCGCGGCCCTCTTCACACCATGCCCGCGGAGACTTGGGACCTGATCTTCAATACCAACCTGCGCGGTGTTTTCTACGCCATTCGCGCTTTTGCCCCACTGATGATCGGCGCCGGCCGCGGCCACATCATCAACATCTCTTCCCTGGCGGGAAAGAATCCCTTGCCCAACGCCGCAGCGTATGGTGCTTCCAAATGGGGGCTGAACGGGCTTTCTTATTCGGTTGCCGAAGAGTTGCGCGGGCATGGGATTCGCGTCTCCGTCATATGTCCTGGTTCCACGAACACAGAGTTTTCTCCGCACCCGGGTCAAGATCCCGCCAAGTTGATCCAGGCCGACGACGTGGCCCACGTTGTGGCTATGCTCGTGAGCCAGGCGCCGCAATCGTTCGTCAGCGAGGTCCTGCTGCGGCCCACCGAAAAGCCATGATGGCGAGGGAGGTGCGGCACGGATAAGCTCCTCTTCGGAACCCCGTTCGGCCGTGATTTAGACGGCAAGACACCAGGTCTGATGGGTGAACCCCCTCTTCTCCTGGCGCAAACCGGGGCACAAGATGACATAGACACCGGAAACGGCGTTCCGGTCCAGACACGATGCCGAGGATTGCGGGACAGATTCTACCCGTCCGTCGGGGAGGTTACGAGACCGGGCTTAAAATTTGGTAGGCGCCGCCTCGATCTTGGTCAGCAGTTGTTCTTTGCGATAGACAAGGTTGCTGGCGTTGAATGATGCCAGCTCGAAACCGTGGCCGTGGGTAATCGCGTCAGTAGGGCAAGCTTCCACGCAATAGCCGCAGAAGATGCAGCGATTGTAGTCGATGTTGTAGACCTTGGCGTAACGTTCCGCACCGCTGATGCGATTCTCAGCGGTGTTCTCGGCAGCTTCAATGTAGATGCAGTTCGCAGGACAAGCCGCCGCGCACAAGAAGCAGGCAACGCACTTTTCGAGGCCATTCTCGTCGCGCTGCAGGACGTGTAGCCCGCGAAAACGCTCCTGGAACATCGCGCCTTTCATCGGGCCGGGGCCGTCCGGATAATTCTCCACGATGGTGGGAGCAAACATCTCACGCAGCGTGACAGACATTCCCTTGGCAATGCCGGCAAAATCGCGGAAGATCGACATGCCATCAGTATAGCGGTTGCCCACCGAGTTGGGAACTGGACACCTATTGCCCTGAGTCTTGTAGAATCTCTGCGCCGAAAGTTTGTGGAACTGCCCATGAAAAGATTCCTTCAGCTGGTTCTGTTAGTGGTGTTGCCTTCTGCTCTCCGCGCGCAGAACGTTGCGCCCACGTGGGAAGATTGGCAATTTCTTCTCGGCGAGTGGACGGCCACTCAGTCGAGTGGCGTCCCCGGACCGCCCAGCAAAGGCTCGTTCACACTCGCTCCCGACTTGGGAGGCCAAGCGCTGGTGCGCAAGAACCACGCGGAATACCCGCCTGCCGGCGGACGACCGGCGATCGTTCACGACGATCTGATGATCATCTACCACGTGCCCACCGGCCCCGGAAAGTTCGCGACCAGGGCTTTCTACGACGACAGTGAGGGCCATGTCATCAACTACGATGTCAATTTCTCGCCCGACAAAAAGCGGATTGTCTTCCTCAGTGAGGCAAGCGACGGAGCACCGCAATACCGCCTGACCTACGAAAACGTGCAGCCGGGCACAGCTAAAGTAATGTTTGAGATCGCTCCCCCGGACAAGCCGGGCGAGTTCGCCACGTATGTTCAAGCAATGGTGCGGCGCAAATAGGCGGCAGCAAAATACATATCCGCCTTCTTAACTCATAGCGTCCGACTAAAACACAAGCACCAGACGCCCGGACGGCTGCGACAGAGCATTTTTTAGCACGCGAGCTAGACTTAATCGATCCCGAGCTCTTTCCATTTATTGTCCACCAGAGCTTTGGTTTTTGCGTCCATGAGGATTTCGTCCGGCCAGGGCCGGGTAAACCCCTCTGTAGGCCACTTGCGCGTGGCGTCGATGCCCATCTTCGACCCGAAATCCGGCAGTCGCGAGGCATGGTCGAGCGAGTCCACGGGTCCCAGCGTGAACTGAATGTCGCGCTCAGGATCGATGTGATTGAAGACCCGCAACACCACTTCGCTCGTGTTTTGTACATCGGTATCTTCATCCACCACGACAATGCATTTAGTAAACATGGCCTGGCCGAGGGCCCATATGCCGTTCATCACTTTCCGGGCATGCCCGGGGTACGACTTGCGGATGGAAACGATCATCAGGTTATGGAAGATGCCTTCCACCGGCAGGTTCACGTCGACAATCTCAGGCAGAGTCAGCTTCATGAGCGGCAGAAAGATGCGCTCCACAGCTTTGCCCATCCAGCCGTCTTCCATCGGCGGCTTGCCCACGATGGTCGCGGAGTAAATCGGGTCCTTGCGATGCGTGACGCAAGTGAGGTGAAACACCGGATACTCATCCTGGAGCGAATAGAACCCCGTATGGTCTCCGAATGGTCCTTCGGTGCGCAGCTCATCAAGATTCACGTAACCCTCGAGCACAATCTCCGCAGTCGCCGGGACCTCCAGATCCACTGTCTCGCACTTCACCAGTTCCACCGGCTTCTGGCGCAGAAATCCAGCAACGATGAACTCCTCGACCTCCGGTGGCGCCGGGACAATCGCCGAGAACGTCAACGCCGGGTCGGTGCCGATAGCTACGGCCACTTCCATTTTCCCTGAGGGACGGACGCCGGGAGCCAGCATGGAGCCGCCTCCGGAGCGGGCCATCATGTCGACGGCGGCGCGGGCCTTCGCGTCGTCATGGGCGCCTGGCGCTGATTGCGCTCCCGCGCGCAAGCGTTCGCGATAATGTTCCGCCGCAACTTTCTGCCGCTGCCAGTGCATACCGGCAGTAGTTGCGTCGTAAATCTGCATGCGGTACATGCCGACGTTGCGCTTACCAGTCCGCGGATCGCGAGTAATCACACAGGGCAGAGTGATGAACCGCCCGCCATCCTGTGGCCAGCACTGCAGTACAGGAAAATCGAGCAGCGAGAAGTTATCTTTCTTGACGACTTCCTTCGCGGGCCCGGCGGCCACTGTCTTGGGAAAAAACTTGCCCATGTCGGCCAGCATGGGAAGCATTTTCAGCTTCTCCAGAAGACCTTCCGGTGACCTCATATTGAGCAGCTCGCGGATGCGGTCGGCGATTTCATCCAGACGATCGACACCCAAAGCCATCTGCATGCGGCGCTCGGAACCAAATTGGTTGATCAGCACCGGAACGCCGTGCGAGCCCTTTACATTCTCAAACAGCAACGCTGGGCCGCCCGGACGCGCGTAGCTCTGGGCCGCACCCTTGGACACGCGATCGGTGATCTCCGTGATTTCCAGAATCGGATCGACCTCCGCACGCACTCGCCGCAATTCACCGGCGCGCTCCAGCGCGGCGATCCAATCTCGCAGGTCGTTGTAGGCCACCTTTGACTCCCCATGAATCTGAACCGACTGCCGATTATAAAGCGCTCCCGCCGCGCCGATGGAACCTCTTACTGAGCAATGCCCTGGAGTGAACCGCGAGAGTACCGACTGCCGCCGGCAAAGCCCTTAGGGGAAGACGTTTGAGCGGCGTCTCCGGCGATGCCAACCTGCCAACCAGCAACTCTCATCTTATATACGTCAAGATAAGAAATTACCGAACCCCGGAGTGTCCCTTCCCATGGCAAGTGCAATCGAAGGTGAAAAGCTGTATATCGATGCGTTCTTCAAACTCACTCTCAGACCCACTGCTGCCGCCGATCTCATTCCCATGCTCTGTTCGCTCTCCCCCGGGCAGCGGCAAGACTTCGTCGACCTGGCCGACTCCAACCACGTAGTGGTGCGTGTATTTGAGACCGTCAATCGCGTTGCCGGCAATCGAGGACTGCTCCAGCTGCAGGCTTGGGCGCTGGGCGTGTTGGCGGCAGAACGTGATCGTATCAATAATGCTTTAAATCATTTACAGAGAATATGTGAAGCGTTGGAAGAGGCTCGATGCCCAGTCGTGATCATGAAATCACTGGACCACTGGCCGGATCTGGGCAACGACTTGGATTTGGTTTCAACCGGCGATCGTCGAACTCTGGTTCGCGTACTGACCAAGGATTTCGGCGCCAAAATCGAAGCCCGCAGCTGGGGCGACATCCTGGCCAACAAATGGAACTTCGCCGTCTCAGGACTGCGCGAGTCCGTGGAAGCGCATATCGGGCGTCTGGGACAGACTGGCGAGCATATCGTGCTGGCTCATCGCTTTCTCCGCCGACGCATTCGCACACGAGTCAATGGACTGGACTTTTTTATTCCCGCCCCCGAGGAACGCGTTTTCGCGGCCACGCTGCAGCGCATGTATCGTCATTTCTACTTCCGCGTTTGCGACATCCTGAATGCGGCTTGTTTGGTCGAATCGGGTACTCTGGATTTTGGAGAACTGCATGCGGCGGCGCACCAGTCGGCTATCTGGCCAGGGGTCGCTGGATTTCTGAAGATCGTCTCGGATTACGTCAGTCACTATCGCGGCCAAGGACTGAAGTTGCCACCCGACGTTCTAGCCCATGCGACGATCAGCGGCGACAAGACTTATACTCGCGCGCGCTTCTTGCGCATTCCTCTTCTGCCTTACGGGGCTGGACTCTATACACGTCAACTTACCCAATCTGTCTTCCGCGGCAACTTGCCAGCTACGCTCCGCTTGAGCCTGCTTCCGCCGCTGGCTTCCGCCGCAGCCGTAGCCTTCAAGATCACGGG
This sequence comes from Terriglobales bacterium, assembly GCA_036522035.1. Classification (GTDB taxonomy): domain Bacteria; phylum Acidobacteriota; class Terriglobia; order Terriglobales; family Acidobacteriaceae; genus Angelobacter. The sequence goes on along the minus strand of DATDGP010000147.1, from coordinate 9,340 downwards.
AAGCGATAAGGGTGTCTGGTAAGAAAAGAAAAGGGCGGGGAGTTTTCTCGCCGCCCTTTCCCTCTGCACTACGGACTGCATGAAGGAGCTATTACCTTTACTCGCCGAACCACAGAGGGAGCCGAAACCTTACTTGTGACCTCCGCTATGTCCTCCGCTGCTGTGACCGCCACCGTTGCTGTGACCCCCGCTGCTGTGGCTGCTGCCACCGCTGCTGCGGCCACCACTATAGTTTCCACCGCCATGACTGCTGCCGCCATAGCTGCTCGGGGCACGACTGCTGCCATAATTTCCGCTGGAGCCGCGTCCGCCGTAGTAGCCACCGGAGGAGCTGCCGGGGTTGTATCCGCCGTAAGAACGTGAATTCGCCGGCGCATGCGAAGCATTGTAGCCACCGTAGTTGCCACCGTAATTACCCGGCGACGCAGGCCGCGAGTAGGTTGGCGTGGACGGTGCCCGCGGCGTCACAATCGGCTTTGCCATCTGCAGCGGCGGCTTGCCTGAGGAACTAGATCCTGATCCGCCCCATGTACCCCGATTGCCGTTCGCATTGCCGAAGTTGCCACCCCGCGAATTGTTCGTTGTCTGGCCGGAGCTACCGCCGAACCTGTTCCATCCATTGCGCGAACCTGAATTCGACCCGCTCTGGTTCTGTACGCGCGCTGACTCGCCAGTATTCGCCGGTCGCGAGAACGTCGACTCGCCACGTGAAAGCGACTCGCCGTTTCCTACACGTCCGTTGCCAGCCTCGTTCATGGTTCCTCTCGGGTTCGAGACCATGCCCTGAATCCGCGAAGCCTGGTCGTGGAACGATGCCGGCCCCTGCGGAGGCGTGTGGTTGGTCATGAACCGGCCATTGCTTCCCGACAAGCCGTTAAACCCGGAACGTGTGTTTCCGGTGTGCAGGCTTTCCCGCGTCGGAACCACGGGAACGTTCGATGTCATCATGTGCGCATTGCGCAGCTGACCAACATCAGCTCCCATGCGCCGGCTGCCTAATCCGCCACGCGCGAAATCGGCGCTCGAGACCGAGGTGATTCCGGCGCGCACCCGGGCATTGGTCATCGCCATATGGACGTTTGAGAACTCCGCCATGCGACCACGAATACCTAAAGGCCCGACAAAGTGACCGCCGAAGCCCCGGCCGCCGAACGTATTGAAGCCCACAAACGTGATGCGGTTAAAGCCGCGTCCGTACCAGGGGAAGAACGGATCAAACGGGCCCACCGGCAGCCATCCCACGGATCCAAAGCCGAAGCCGAATCCAAAGCGGCCGCCAAAGCCAAAGAAGGACACATAAGCCGGCGCCCACAACGGACGATAGTAGGGATAGATCGGCCCCGGCCACCACACCCAGCCAGCATTCCAATTGAACCAACGACCGTAGTGGTACGGCGCCCAGCCCCAGGGCTCATTGGAAACCCAGGTCCAGCCCCAGCCCGGTTCCCACACCCAGCGGCCATCCTGATAAGGTGCCCAGTTTGGATTCTCAGTCTGGTTGTAAGGCTGCCACACCTGCCCGTACCCGGGGATGTTGATCCAGCGACCGTTAGCGTCGAGATCGTTGGAGCCGGTGTAATAGCGGTTGGTGTTCTGCCACGAGCCCGCGCTCTGAATGCTGCGATCGCGGTCCACGTTCCACTTGTCCCAATCATCTGAAGGCGGAGCCGCTTCCACCTTGTATTCTGGATCATCCGTCCCGCGAACGGTGATGATCTGGCCTTCCTTGACCGTGGTGCTGCCCTGAGGCGTATTGACCTCGGCTTCGCCCTCACGGACGATCAAGGTCGACTCGGCGTCCGAACTCACCTGAACCCGGTATCTTCCCGGACGCGTCGGACGAAACGCCACATTGGGCGTGTCAATTTCGATCTCAGCTTCGTTGCCTTTGAAGACGCTGTAGCTGGTGTATCCCTGGGACACCTGAAGCTGAATCCGATTGCGTTCTAGGTCGGCAATCTTCACTTGTGTCCCGGCCGCCATGCGCAGCGTGTTAGCGAAGTCCAACTCAACTTCCGCGCGACCCTTGTCGCCAGTGGCGATCTGGTCGCCCTGGACCAGGGGCGTGTTCAGCGAAACGCTCGACCATTCGGCCGCGTCGCCACGCTGCATGGAAACGTCACCCTTAAACAGGCTCACTCGGGCTACGCTGGTCTTGGGATCTTCCTTATTCGCATCGTAGGGCTGATCCGGCTGCTGGTTGGGATCTGTGCCGTTGCCGCCGTTCTGCTGCGCAACGTTTACCAACGAAGGATTTTGAGCGTCGTTGGGATTCTGCGAATTGTTGGGATCAACTTGCTGGTCTTGCGCGGATCCCTGCCCCGGGCTCTGTGCTGGCGCGGGGCCTTGCGCCTGATGGTCATTGGGCGGCGGACCGGGGTCTTGCGCCCCAGCCGTCGCCATTGTCATTGTCACCGCTAGCAGCGTCGCTGCCAAATAGCTACCTGTTTTCATTCCTTCCAAGCCTCCGCTTGGCACCTAGACTTCAACACTCTTGGCCTTAGAGACTGCAACTTCCTTACCAACCGGGCATAGGGGCTTTTCTTCATTATTTTCATGGTCTTACACAAGAGCATAACGAAGGCGTCTTGGCTGTTTTTGGTGTTTTTCAACCACCCTCCGGTGGATTTGGGCCAATTCGGGGACCTGTCCTGATTCCTGGATTTCTAGGATCTGCCTCCCCGGCCCGTGCCCGTTCCTGCCCGCGCTCAACTCCTCGCTCGGCGGAATAAATAACTGCACTGAAGACCACGAATGGCCTTATGGGCAACGGCCGGAAAGGAACGTGGAAATGCTGCCCTTCTTGAAATGCTGCCCTTTGATTGCCGGGTTCTCAATCTTCATCCACTACGCCCAACTTCGACAATCGATACCGCAAGGCATTGCGGGAAAGACCGAGCAGACGCGCGGCTTCGCTCTTGTTGCCGTTAGCACGGCGCATGGCTTCGCGGATCATCTCGTCTTCCCACTGTTCCAATGTCATCCCTTCGGGCAGGAACGGAGCTCCGCCGGTTGAGGCGTTGAAGCCGGCAGCATGCAAAGGCCTCGTATCCAACTGGATTTCATCCACGTCGAGCAGCGGCCCTGACGACAGTGCCACCGCCCGCTCGATGATGTTCTCCAACTGGCGAACGTTGCCGGGCCAGTGATAGTCCGTCAGAACCTTGAGCCCCGCGGGCGTGATCTTCTGTACCTCTTTTCCACTCTCGCGCGCGAAGCGCACAAAAAAATGATCGACGAGTTCGGGGATATCTTCTTTGTGCTCACGCAGGGGCGGGATATCGATCGGCACGACGTTGAGGCGATAGTAAAGATCCTCGCGAAACGTCCCTTCTTCGAGAGCAGCGCGAAGATCGCGATTGGTGGCCGCGATGAGACGCACGTCGACCTTGAGCGTCCGGGTGCCGCCCAGGCGCTCGAATTCGCGCTCCTGCAGCACGCGCAGCAGCTTGACCTGGATGGGCGCAGGCACGTCGCCGATCTCGTCGAGAAACAAGGTCCCTTTGTCGGCCAGCTCGAACTTGCCCGGCTTGGCGGTCATCGCGCCGGTGAAAGCGCCCTTCTCAAAACCGAACAGCTCGCTTTCAAACAGCGTATCCGGCACCGCGGTACTGTTGATCTTGATAAACGGCCCCGAAGCTCGTCGCGAATTCTGGTGAATGGCGCGCGCGATCAAATCTTTGCCCACGCCGCTCTCGCCACCGATCAGGACCGTGGAGTTGGTTGCGGCCACGCGCTCCACCACGGCCAGCACCTCCTGCATCTTGGGGCTATGGGCAATGATGTTCTGGAACTGGTAACGCTTGCCCAGAGCTTCTTTTAGCGAGCGGTTTTCCTCGCGGACGCGCTGGACGTCGAGCTCCTTGTTGATCACCAGCTTCATCTCTGCCATGGTGAAGGGCTTGAGCACGTAGTCGCTGGCGCCCGCTTTCATGGCTTCAACGGCAGTCTCGACCGAGCCGTAGGCAGTGATTACGATCATGGGCGTCGCGGCATTCATCCGCTTAGCTTCCTGTAGGAATTCGAGACCACTCATGCCGGGGAGTTTCAAGTCGGTGACGACGAGATCGGCTGGTTCCCGGGCGAGGCCCTTAAGCCCGCTTTCGGCGTCGGCAACGCTGCGCACGTTGTGGCCGTCTTCACCTAAGCTGATCTCGAGCAGCCGCCGCATGCGGGGTTCATCTTCGACAATGAGAATCGTGGCCATAGTTTCAAGCGCTCTTGGCGACTCGTTCCCTAGCGGCCGGCAGAACCAGGCGGAAACACGCGCCGCGACCGAGGCTGCACAGCGTTAGCACTCCGCCGTGAGCGTCCACGATCTTCGACACAATGGCCAACCCCAGCCCGACGCCGGTTTTCTTGGTCGTAAAAAATGGATTGAAGATCTGCTCTTTGAGTTCCGCCGCAACACCCGGTCCGCTGTCTTCAATTTCAATGATCACACGATCACCATCACTCGCCGGAGCGCGATGAATTCGGATCCACAGTTCCCCGCCCTGATCCCCCATGGCTTCACACGCGTTCAGGATCAGATTGGTAAAAGCCTGCTCGCAGAGTTCATGATCGATCATCACCGGCGGCAGCCCGGGCTCATAGTCGCAATGCACCTCGACCAGCACGGAGGCACCTTGTTGCGCCACGGCTTTCAACGATCGTTCCATGACCTGGGGGAGATCTTCGGCATGCAACACAAGCTGCGAGGGACGTGCAAAATCGAGGAACCGCCCGACGAGCGCACTCACGCGATTGACCTCGGTATAGATGTAGCCAGCCAGCTCACGGGCGAGGCTGTCAGACTCGCTCAGCTTCTGCTTGAGCAGCTCCGCCGATCCTTTGATCACGCCTAGAGGATTGCGGATTTCGTGGGCCAGGCCGGCGGAGAGCTGCCCCAGGGCCGCCAGCCGCTCGGCGCGCCGCGCTTCGTCCTGCGCCTGCTTGAGGTTGCGGTTGGCTTCGCTCAGAGTTTCCGAAAGCTTCTGATATCGCAGCAGCTGCTCGCGATTCTCCATGGAAAACCGGTTAACGATCATGCCGACGAAAAACAGGAAGGTGATGCGCAGCAGCAGCTCACCCACGCTCTCCGGCGTGATTTCAAATTGTTCGCGGGCGGGAATGAGATAGGCGCAGTATGCCGCTGAGGCGATGGTGGTCCAGGCCAACGTGCCGAGTGGGCCGAAATACATGGCCGCAGTCAACACCGGAATCCAGAAAATCGGCCAGTAGCTCGAGGAGATGGCAGCGACGTCACCGGTGTGGCCGATGAGGAACGTAGCCAACGCAATCTTGAAGGCAACCGCGGCGTAACGTCCCCATTTGCCGGCGACTTCAAGGAATCGTGCTTCCAGCAGCTGAAAGACGCCGAATAGAAGGAGGATGGCGTCCTTATGGATTTCACGCAATGGAGGCAGCAGGGCCAGCCCGCTGAGAAAGATCAGCCAGAAGACATCCAGCCAGCGCGGAGTCGCACGCTCTGCCATAAGTCAGGTCTGAAATGAATGTAGCACAAGGCAATAGGCTTCAGTCGTGGGTGGTCCGAAACGTTCCTGGTTTGCCGCCTCAGGACAGCCCAATTCTAGCGAGCATGAAATCGTGATCGGAGTCTAAGAATTCCGCACCATGAGCGTCATGGTTTATGGAGGCACTTCAGGAAAGAGAGGAGGCCGAGCCGATGTCGTTCCAGAACGAAACTGATAGCGACAGCCCGAAAGGGTTTAACCACTACCTTGCGGATATGGCCGGAGAACTGCTCGACCCGGGGGTTGGCGATCTCGAAGGCCTGATCGTGATGGCAGCCGTTTGCCTTGGTCTCTATGTGCTGTGGTTGATTGTCTCGGGGATTGTGAGCGCGGCTTCCGACATTCTTTCCCGCGGGGCCTGAATGAGTCCGAAAGAAGACGCCTCGGATCGAGTCCCAGCTTTCGACGAGGTGTCCAGCTTGGGCGTTTCCGATCAAGGCTGGCGACCACGCAGAAGTCGGCGCGGACTTCTTCTACCCCTTGCTAACCGAGAGGTGCAGGTTTAGTCTAACTCGGTAACCGAGAGGAGATTATGTGAGCAAGCCTTCCGACCTCGTCCAGGGAACCCTCGACCTGCTCATCCTGAAGATACTGGCTTTGGAGCAGATGAATGGATGGGCCATCAGCCAGCGTCTGAAACAGATCTCCAGGGATGTACTGGGGGTGAGCGACGGCTCGCTCTACCCCGCGCTGCACAAGCTGGAACAACGAGGCTGGATTACGGCTGAGTGGAGATCAAGTGAAAACAACCGTCGCGCCAAGTTTTATTCCATGACGCGGCTGGGGAGGAAAGAACTCGAGAAAGAGACGGCCAACTGGAACCGTGTCTCCGCCGCTATCTCCGCCATCGTAAGGCTCAAAGAGGCCTGAACATGAACTTCGAACAATGGTTGTATACCCTGCCGTTGCGCTTACGTTTACGTTTTCATCCCCAACAGGCTGATCAGGATCTAAGAGATGAGCTTCGCGATCATCTCCAGGAACAAATCAAGCAAAACGTTGCACGAGGCATGACACCTGAAGAGGCGTACTATTGCTCCCTACGCGCCCTGGGCGGGATCACGCAGGTCGAACAGCAGTGCCGCGACGCCCGCGACGCCAATCTCATTGCAGACTTTGTTCAGGATTTGCGCTACGGGTTCCGGCAGTTAGGCCGCAGCCCGGGCTTCTCTCTACTGGCAATTCTGTGCCTTACCTTGGGAATCGGCGCCAATGCCGCGGTGTTCAGTTGGGTCGAAGGCATTTTATTCCGTCCCTACCCGGCCGTGACCCACCAGGAGAAGCTGGTCGCCCTGGCGGGAACGGCACGGGGTGAGAGCGGCGCCACGGGAGTTTCGTGGCCGGATTTCCTTGATTTGCGGAGAAGCTGCACCCTGTGCGATGAATTATTTGTCAGTAAGATTACGGGCGGCACGCTGAGCATCGGAGACCACGCCGAAATCGCGCGCGGCAGCATCGTCTCAGCCAATTATTTCGAGGCCATCGGAGTTCATCCCATTCTTGGCCATGGCTTCGAGCCGGGCGATGACGTAGGCAGCAACGCCCATCCTGTCGTGGTCATCAGTTATCAGCTTTGGCGCGATCGCTTCAAAGCTGATCCAGAAATCGTGGGAAAGATGCAGCGGTTGAATAACGTGCCGCACACCATCATTGGCGTCGCGCCGAAGGGGTTTTATGGGACTTTCGTAGGCTGGGCGATCGAGTTCTGGGTACCGGCGTCCATGGAGGAAACCTTCGAGAGCGGCGGATACAAACTCGAGGACCGCGGCGCACGATGGATTGAAGCGTATGCACGACTTAAGCCGGCCGTGACTCGCGCGCAAGCACAGGAAGAAATCTCGGCAGTCGCAAAGCGGCTGGAGGGTAATTACCCACCCACGAACCGTGGCCGCGGCATTGGACTGTGGCCTTTGTGGCAAACCCCATTCAACAACGCCGGCACTCTGCTGCCGACCCTCGAGATCATGCTTGCCGTGGTGGCTTTCGTGCTCCTCATCGCCTGCGCGAATGTCGGCAATCTTCTGCTCGTCCGCTCATTTGCCCGTCGGCACGAAATGAGTGTTCGGCTGGCCATTGGAGCCAGCCGCGTCCGCTTGCTGAAGCAACTCCTCACCGAAGGCCTGATCCTTTCACTGCTTGGCGCCTCCGGCGGACTGTTGGTGGCGTACTGGTGCCGGCATGGCCTCGTGCTCATGTTACCGGTTCGCTCAGGAGTGGCAATGTACCTGCCAGGGGAGATCGACTGGCGAGTGATCGCGATGAGCGCCGGTATTTGCCTGGTCGCTACGCTTATCATCGGTCTGTTTCCTGCGTTTCAAACCCGCAACCTCGACCTTGCGGACGCCCTGAAAGCCGAGTCCTCGTCGGTGGCCGGGGCCCGTAGCAGAGCAAGGATGCGATCGGGGCTGGTCGTTTTCCAGGTTTGTTTGAGCTTCATTTTGCTGGCTGGAGGCGTACTGTTGACCGAAAGCTTGCAGAAGATTCGAACCACCAGCCCGGGCTTTTCGACGACCAGCGTGGTTGAGACAGCCGTGTCCGTGGTTGCAGCGGGATACGAGGTGTCCCGTGCCAAAACCTTTCAGGACGAACTGATTGACCGCGTCAGGGCACTGCCTGGCGTGGAGTCCGCTGCTTTCGCCCGAGTGACGCCGCTAGGCTACGGCACGTATTCTTCTACCCCGATTGATGTGGATGGCTACCAACCTGCACCCGACGAACAACCCGAGGTCGATTACAACCAAGTCGGTCCCGATTACTTTGCCACCTTAGGTATCCCACTGCTCTCTGGTCGCGAATTCACGCGCGGCGATGACGAAAACATGCCCTTGGTCGCCATTGTGAATCGAACCATGGTCGGGCGGTACTGGCACGGTCGGGATCCCATTGGCCGGCGCCTTCATGTGAAAGGCGGTTGGGCGCGAGTCGTCGGTGTGGCTGCCGATTCCAAGTACGAGAGCATGCGCGAGAATCCGAAGCCATTTTTCTATGTGCCGCTGCGGCAGGATTTCACAAGAGGACCGGCCTTGAACATCCGCACAACTCAATCGCTGCAGAGCATTTCGGCTGCGCTCGTCCGGGAAGTCCATGCCTTGGACGCCAACCTTGCGCTTTACGAGATGATCACACTTCAGGAGCAGGTGAACCGCTCAACCGCGCCGCAACTCGTGGCGGTAACCTTGGTTTCGATTCTGGGAGGCTTGGCGCTTCTTCTTGCTGGCGTTGGCCTATATGGAGTGATGTCCTATGCTGTAGCGCAGAGCACGCGCGAACTCGGATTGCGGATGGCTCTTGGCGCCGGCGCTCGAAACCTGCTTCGTCTGGTCATTTCGCGTGGTCTAAGGCTAACGGCAGCGGGCGTCGTCTTCGGTACCGTTGCAGGACTTGCTCTGACGAGATTTCTCGGAAAGCTTCTCTACAATGTGAGCCCGCACGATCCGCTGGCATTCGCATCGGCCCTGGCAGTGATGACGATCACTGCCATCGTAGCTTGTCTCTTGCCAGCCTGGCGCGCGACTCGTACTGATCCCGCCCGAGTGTTGCGGGATTGATAGTGCCGCACGTGAGGTGCGCCGGCCGATTGCTTTCGCCAGTTAAGGTCGGGCCAGAGGTCGTTGAGCTACATTAGGTGCAGTCTGAAGGACGCCAGCGCCAACTGATTTGCACATTGTTCAGCTCCACAAGGGGCGCCCTCTTATAATGCGATTTCGACAGCTACGCCCCTGCGAGATAATGGCCTTAAGTCCAGCAGCAGGTCACACCAAGGCGTCCGAAGTTGGTTTCTTATACCGAAGACGGCGAGGGACAAGCCTAAAGGCAGAGTGAAT
>DATDGP010000146.1:0-4798 GCA_036522035.1 Terriglobales bacterium | reverse complement strand
ACGGCTACGGTTTCCAATTCCAGCAACCAAAACGTGACCTGGAGCCTTTCCGGCACCGGCTGTTCAGGCGCAAGCTGCGGAACGCTCAGCAGCACGACGTCAAACCCCGTTACCTACACAGCGCCGACGATGGTGCCCAGCTCCACCGTTCTGCTGACGGCAACCTCTGTCGCTGACAACACTAAATCGGGGAACGCGGTCATTACCGTAACTTCGGGAGGGCCACCAAGCGTCAACGTTTCCCTCACGCCCTTACGAGGCGGCCTGACCATTTCGGAAACTCTGGCGTTCACCGCTACGGTCGCCGGCTCCATGAATACAGGCGTCACCTGGACCGCTTCTGGCGGCGCATTCAGCAGTTCGACAGCAAACCCGGTCACCTACACGGCGCCTGCCACCGCGGGCATCTACACGATTACCGCAACCAGCGCCGCCGATGGCACCGCGAGCGCTTCGGCCACGATTGGCGTGACGAATCTGGCCGGCTACTATAGTTGGCGCGGACCAGAATCAGACACCACACGGCAAGGAATCAACCTTAAGGAGTACGCCCTTACAACGGCCCCGACCTCCACCGTGAAAAGCTCCACGTTTGGCAAGCTGTTCTCCTGCCCGGTCGATGGTTTTGTCTTCGCGGAGCCTCTTTACGTCGCGAATCTCTCGATCGGCGGGGTAAAACACAACGTTGTCTACGTTGCCACCGAGAATGACAGCCTCTACGCTTTCGATGCCGATTCGCCTTCCTGCAAGGCAGTCTGGTCCACCGCAAGCGTTAGCCTGCTGGTAGCCGGCGAGACTGCCGCGAATAGCGGTGATGCAGGTGAAGTGAGCTTGGGTCCTCTCATCGGAATTACCAGCACCCCGGTGATCGACCCCACGACCAACACTCTCTATGCCGTGGCTGTGTCGGAGACGGCTGGCTCAACCTTTGTCCAGCGTCTTCACGCCATTGACATCACTACCGGAAAGGAGAAGTTTAGCGGCCCGGTCGTCATTTCAGCCTCCGTGGCCGGCTCGGGTTCTGGTTCGAGCGGAACACCTGCCATGATTTCGTTCGATCCGTTGAGGAATCATCAGCGGCCCGGACTTCTGCTCTCGAACGGAGCGGTGTATATCGCCTGGGCTTCGCATGACGACAACCCGATTTACCACGGCTGGGTCATAGCCTATAACGCTTCCACTCTCAAACTGACCGCGGCCTTTAGCCCCACACCGGATGGAAGTGCGAGCGGTGGGCTTGAAGGCGGGATTTGGATGACGGGCGCTGCCCCGGCGGCCGATTCCAGCGGCAACATCTACGTATCGGTCGGCAATGGCACTTTTGACGACATCACCGACACCATTCCTCCGGTTGCTCCCAATGACGATTTCGGCGATAGCATACTCAAATTGAAGCTCGCCGGCAGCTCCTTGTCGGTCTCCGACTTCTTCACGCCTGACGACCAGATGGCTTTGGATACGGGCGACATCGATCTGGGCTCAACCGGCGTTGTCTTGTTGCCCGATCTAACTGGCGCCAGCCCGACGCACTTGATGTTCTGCGGCGGAAAAGACGGCCACATCTATTTGATCAACCGCGACATGCTTGGCGAGTTTGTAAACAGCCACAACAACGTGGTCCAATTCTTCCAGTTGTCCGGCGACACCTCGAACGGTTTCCGAAGCACACCCGCCTTCTTCAACAATTTCCTCTACGGCGCGGGCTTTGGCGATCCCCTCATGGCAGTGACTTTCTCTCCCAGCACGCGCCAGTTCTCGGCCACGCCTGCGTTTCAATCCGCCGAGAGCTACGGTGGGTTTGGAACTACCCCGATGGTCTCTGCTCAGGGCACCTCCAACGGAATCGTCTGGACCATCGGTTACGGCCCGGACCAGGGATCGCCTAGTTCGCCCGCGATCCTACGCGCCTATGACGCCACAAATCTCACCACGCTCTATGACAGTTCCCAGCAAGGCTCCCGCGATACGGCCGGCTTGGCCGTCAAATTTACCGTCCCGACCGTGGCGAACGGAAAGGTTTACGTCGGGACCCAAACCGAGCTCGATGTCTACGGATTGCTGCCCAACTAAACTGGCAGCTGCCGTTTCGCCTGTGTTTCCGCACGCGAGCCCCGCAGCGTGACCGCCGACCAGATAGCGGAAGGCTCCCCCTTCCTCCTCTCCCCAGCAGGACCCTGATTCTCCTCGTCATACGCCACCATTCTTGGAGCTTTTACTGGAACGCCGGAGCTGGAGGTTTGCCGCTGGCTATACGCTATCCGTACCACCGAGAGTCCCGGGGAATTTACAGCTTATTCATCGGGAGTGTTCAATTAGACACAGATTTTGCGCGCGCTTTCCGTGATGATGGTATTGTGAGTTTTGTAGAAATCAGGTTTCGCTCGGACTCAGCCCTCCCCAGCCCCAGTCATCCCCTCCCAGCGATGAAGAGGCACCAAAATCCAGGTATGGGAAGGCTCCGTCCATGCGTGCTGCTCTCGTTACGTTCTTCGCCCGAAAGGCAGGTCTGCTTAAAAGATTCGTCCTTCCTGCCCTTGCTGCACTCGTAGTCTGCCCCGGTTTGAGCTTTTCGCGTACCCCAGCACCTGCTCCCGCTCCGCAATCCGGGATCAATTTGGTGCAAACCGCCGGCTCGACCAATGACTCCTCCAGTTCAGCCATCTCAGAACCCTTTTCACAGAGTACCGTTGTCGGAGACCTGATCGTCGTTGCCGTCACTTGGGGAAGCAATCCCGCGGCCTCCATCACAGCGTCAGATACGCAGCGAAACACCTATTCTCTTGCCACATCAGAGTGGGACTCTGTGAACCACGAAGGGCTGGCGATCCTTTACTCGCCCAACACCCGCGGCGGAGCGGATACCGTCCGAGTGAGCTTCGGTGCCTCGGATAACTATCGGCGGATCATCGTTAGCGAGTACAGCGGCGTTGCCGCCACCAATCCGTTAGATGTTTCCTCAAAGAACATTTCGACCGGCGCGTCCACCTCTGCAAATGGCGCAGCCAGCGGTGCCGCCACAACCACCACGAATGGTGATCTGATTTTCGGCGCAGTGACCGACGATTCCGGCAACTTCGGCAACATCTCGGCCGGAACAGGCTTCACAGAGCGATTTGCCCTCAATAATATCGACACGGCCACCGAGGATACCGTCCAGCCTGCCGCCGGCCCCGTCGCCGCTACCTTCACCTTCAGCCTGGCTGACCGCTATCTCGCCGCCATGGCCGCCTTTCATCCGGCGGCAGCGGGGACAGCCGTAGCTTCCGGGACGGGTTTTGTCCAGGGCGCCGATCTAACCAACGACACGGGATCGGCAACCATCTCACAAACCTTTCCCTCGGCCGTGACCGCCGGCAACACCATCCTTGTCGCTGTGAGCTGGGGAGATAATGCCGCTCCCTCCATAAGCGCCTCGGATACTCTAGGTAATAGCTATTCTCTCGCCACGACAGAATGGGATTCCGCCAACAACCAAGGCCTTTCGATCTTCTACTCCCCGAACATTCTCGCTGGCGCCGATACCGTCACCGTCAATTTTGGCCAGTCGGATGAGTACCGCCGCATCATTGTGAGCGAGTACAGCGGGATCGCAGCCGCCAATCCCCTCGATGCCACAGCCGTGAACCTCGCCGGGGGTAGCAGGGCGGCCAACGGTGCGACAAGCACAACCGGCACCACCACCTCGGCCGGCGACCTAGTCTTTGGCGCGGTCATGGACGATTCCGGCCATTTCGGCAACATTTCCGCGGGAACCGGATTCACCCGGCGATTCACGCTGAACAACGTGGATACCGCCACCGAAGACGCCGTACAGGCAGCGCCAGGTCCGGTCGCCGCCACATTTACCTTTAGCTTGTCAGACCGCTATCTTGCTGAAATGGCAGCGTTCCGGCCTGCCGCGATAGGCGCAAACGGCGGCCCTCTATCGCCGACGCTTTCTGCGACCATGGCATGCGCACCTCCAACGCTCTCCTCGGCCGCAACGGGCAATTGCACGGTGAGCCTGTCAGAGACTGCACCCGCAGCGGGAAGTACCTTTCAGATTTCAGCAAGCAACACCAGCGCTTTGCATGTCCCGAGCAGCGTCACCGTTCCCTCCGGAGCAAGCAGCGCTAGCTTTACGGTTGTCGCAGGTAGCGTCACGTCGATCCAATCGGTCCTGGTAACCGCCGTATCTACGACAAACTCCGGCGTAACCGCAACCAACTCCGTTACCGTGACTCCTGCTCCCGTCATTTCTGTCGCTGTTTCTCCCTCGACTGCCACCGTAAACCTCAGTCAATCGGCGGCCTTCACGGCAACGCTACAAAACGATTCAGAAAGCAGAGGCGTCCTCTGGAGTCTTTCCGGCGCGGGATGCTCCGGCACCTCCTGCGGCACTCTTTCTAACATCACCCCACTCTCGGTAACCTTTACCGCTCCCGCCGCTGCTCCGAATCCTGCCTCGGCCGTTCTCGCCGCTACCTCTATTGCCGACGGCACTAAATCTGCCTCTGTATCCATCACGATCGCCACTCCCGCTCCGCCTCCCATTTCCATCACGCTCGTGCCTCCCTCGGCTTCCGTGCAAGTCTCCACTTCCAGCACATTTGCCGCTTCCGTGCAAAATGACACTCAAAACAAAGGCGTTACCTGGAGTCTATCGGGCGCCGGCTGCTCCGGCACTTCCTGCGGCACTTTGACCGTATCCTCCTCAACCGCCGTCATCTACAACGCGCCAACAGGAGTCCCCCATCCAGCTGCGGTGACGCTCAAAGCCACCTCCGTTGCCGACACGACGAAGTCAACCACCGGCACC
>DATDGP010000145.1:0-12500 GCA_036522035.1 Terriglobales bacterium | reverse complement strand
GCTGGCGGAAGCCCTCTACGACAAGCTCGAGGATGGGTCGTACGCCGGCCGCATTCCATCCTGCCCGGGCGTCGTCGCCTTCGCCATTTCTCTCCGTGAATGCGAGAGTGAGCTGCGCTCCACGCTCGAGGATTGGATCTTGCTTGGTCTGCGCCTCGGACACCAGCTTCCTGTGATCGCGGGGATCGACCTCAATAGGGAGCCCACGCGTGAGCCGGTGGACGCCCTGTAAGCGGGCCGAGTTCATTCGCAAGCTTCGGCGGCTCGGCTTTGATGGTCCATTCTCCGGTACCCGTCACCAGTTCATGGTTTTCAAACAAAAGCGGCTCGCGATTCCGTCGAACGCAGAGCATTCGGTGCCGCAGTTGCGCATGATGTTGCGGGAGGCAGGGCTTATCGCAGGACAGGACATTGCCCTTGACGAGTGGCAAGCGATTTGACGGTCGGCCGCGAGTGATCGCGGCCATTTGCTTTTCTTCCTCGGTTCCCGGGGCAGCCACGTCAACGCGCTCGGCAAACAACCTGCCTGGATAAGCGTCGCCGTCAAACCAGCCCATGCGGCCCGGCATCTAACAAAACGGGAGGGAGTCCGCAACCCAAAGGGGAGTCTTGATCGAAAGGGAGAGATAATATGCCGGAAAAGACTTTATCAGCGCGGATCGATGTCACCAAAGTGGCGCCCGAAGCCTATCATGCGATGAGCGGACTCCAGAGATACGTCCGCCAGAGCGGGCTCGAGCAGCCGCTGCTGGAACTCGTCCGGATGCGGTCGTCTCAAATCAACGGCTGCGCTTACTGCCTCGACATGCATTCCAAGGACGCACGTGCGGCAGGCGAAACCGAGCAGCGGCTTTACGCGCTCAATGCCTGGCGCGAGGCGCCCTTCTATACGGAACGCGAGCGGACAGCCTTAGCTTGGACGGAGGCGCTTACTCTCGTGAGCCAGAGCCATGTGCCGGACGAGGTCTACGAGCTCGCGCGAAAGCAATTTTCCGAAAAGGAGATTGTTGACCTCACGCTGGCGGTGGCGGAGATAAATGCCTGGAATCGGATCGCGATCAGCCTGCGCGCTGTGCCGGGGACTTACCAGCCGGCTCCTCGCTCGAAAGCGGCCTTGACTTCTCCGGCGCAGTAAGCTCGCGAGCACACT
Source organism: Terriglobales bacterium (assembly GCA_036522035.1). Classification (GTDB taxonomy): domain Bacteria; phylum Acidobacteriota; class Terriglobia; order Terriglobales; family Acidobacteriaceae; genus Angelobacter. The sequence goes on along the minus strand of DATDGP010000145.1, from coordinate 11,350 downwards.
GTCTAGCAATCCTTTGGGACTTCGCAGTTAACCCGCCTCCGTTGCGGCACCTCGCCATTTTTCGCACCGCCCAGATTTGTCTTCTACCCGCCGAAGTGCTACGCTTGCGTAGAGCAGAACGGTCGCGAGCACGCCAGCCTCGTCTGGGGTCGCCGATGCTACAGATACGCGCCAGGCGCTTGCTTCGATACTGCGCGGCGGCGGTATGCCTGGTGGCTGCCGGAGCCGGGAGTCAAGCTCAGGACGTTCCCCAGGTTTTGGTCTCCGTCTCCGGCCAGGTGACCACGGAAAGAGGCCAGATCATTCCTTCGGGAGTCAGCGTGATTGTGGAAGGGGCCAACGGCATGACAATTGCCCAACAATCCGCCGACTCGCGGGGACGATTCCAGGTTGACAATCTTCCCTCGGGCCGCAAGCCGTACCAACTGACGGTCAAAGCCGAGGGCTACTATCCCTTTCAACAATCGTTGGACCTCAGAGCAGCCACCGGTACCGTCACGGTGGACGTGGTTCTGACCCGGGTTTCAAAGACTAAGCAGGCCGACGAATCCCTGCCCGCACTGACTGACCTGAGCGCGCCGAGCCAGGCGCGCAAGGCGTTCGAAAAGGGTGTGCGGGCGCTCGAAGCCCGCCACCTGCCCGACGCTCAGCGTGACTTCTCGGCGGCCGTGGCAGACTATCCCTGCTATGCCCGCGCCCAGAGCGGCCTAGCCGCGATTCTGATCGCGAAGCGTGACCTCGGCGCCGCCGAGGCTGCGTTGCGCCAGGCTATCCAGTGCGACCCGGGTTTCCCCGACGCTTTCGCCTCGCTCGGACGTGTCCTGAACAGTGAGAAAAGATTCACTGAAAGTGAGACGGCGCTCCAGCAGGGATTACGCTTGTCTCCCAAGAGGTGGGAACTGTATGACGAGCTGGCTTCAGCCCACTACAATCTGGGGTTATACTCCGAGGCGACCAAGGAATGGCTCCAGGTTGAGGCTTTGAACCCCGAAGCACCTTCCGAGCTCCACGCCAAATTGGCTGCCGCCTACCTGCAGCAAGGCGATCCCGAGAGGGCATATGCCGAGATGCAGGCCTACGTCCGCGCCGAACCCGATGGCCACTTCGCGACTCAGGCCAGGAACCTGATGCGTCAGATCGAGTCTTCCGGGGCGGTCCACTCTGCAACCAATCAGGTCACCCAACCCGAGGCTCAGAAACCTTGAGATGAGTCGGAGGTTGGCAGCCAGTGGGTTCTGCGATAGATGTCCTGTGCTTCTTACGTGGCGGCGATCTCGCTGGCGAGTCGTTGCCCCTTTCGCTCCAGCGTAAAATACAGATAGAAGGTTGGAGCGTGTTGCCAAAAGAACTTGTAGTTGATCTGACCTAACACCAGGCCCTCCGCGACTTTCTTGACGTCATCGACCAGGCCGCGCAGTGAACCCTGTACGTTGTAGTCCAAGATCAGACAGGCAGCGCCATCCATCCTGGCGGTGCCCAGGTAGGTTTGAAACGCATAGCGTGTTGTAGGATCGTCGCTGAAGAGGTTGATACCATGCCCGGACGGGTCTGCGGTCTGTACCGGGAAGAAGCGTTTCCCCAGCCAGCGTCGGAACATCCACCGCACGAACACTTTCATTAGCCAGGAAGCTTCCGGATTCCACGCCAGAAAAACCCCTCTCGCGTCGCCCGTCATTTCATCCAGGCTTGGGGCCGTGCCTTCACGGAAGTAGGGATGCAGCTCCTCAAAGGATCGAGCCTGTAAGTTATCAAAAGTCGCTGCCGGAAGCATGAGGATCCCCTTTTCTAAACCTGCCCGGATCTTAGGGCCGGCCGCTCTTTCCGCTCTAAAAGGCTCCGATGGTCCGAACGCGTGGGACGGGAGGTCTCACGCCGCGCCCGCACCAACGCATCGGCCACCGCGACCGCGGGCCGTCTCACCGCGCATCTTGTGAAGCTTACCACTAGGCTGGGACAGCCGCGGACCCCTATTCATGCCGCAGCGCTACCATGGGATCGACCTTCGTGGCTCGGCGAGCCGGAGCATAGTTCGCGAGCAAGGCCACCGCGGCCAGCACGAGTGCGACGCCGGCGTAGGTTAGGGGATCGTCAGGACGAACACCGTACAGCAGGCTCGACATCAATCGCGCCAGGCCTAGGGCTCCCGCGAGTCCCGCGCCAGCGCCCGCCAGCGCCAGGACCATGCCCTGGCCGGTCACAAGCCTGAGTACATCGCCTTCCCTCGCGCCCAGCGCCATGCGGATGCCGATCTCATGGGTGCGGCGCGACACCGAATAGCTCATTACGCCGTAGATGCCCACCGCGGCCAGAACCAGCGCCACGGCGGCGAACGTGCCGAGCAGCAGCAGGTAGAATCGCGGCTGCGCGGTTGCGTCGGAGATCACTTGATCCATGGTTTGGACCTCCGAAATCGTGACGTTCTTGTCAAGCGCCCAGATCTCGCTCGAAATGGCGGGCGTAAGCCGGGCGGGATCGCCGCTGGTGCGCACCACCAGGGTCAGGTAGGAGACCCAGGAGCGCGTGTCCTCGAGGTAGTCGCCGCGCTGCAGATAAGGCAGGTACATTTCGATATCGGGGACGGCCGCCCAATCTCTCTGCCTGGCGTCTTTCACCACGCCAACGACCGTGAGCCACTTCGGCTTCTTGAGAAGATCATCCATCGTGATGCGCTTGCCAAGGGCGTCTTCGCCGGGCCAGCAGTAACGCGCCAGAGCCTCGTTGACCACCACCACACCCGGGGAATTCAGGTTGTCGCTCACCGTGACATCCCGGCCCCGCAGAATCGGAAGGTTCATCGTGTGAAAGTACCCGGGCAAAACCACGCGATATACCGCGGCAAGTTCTTCGCCGGGTCGTGGGATGGGCTTCCCCTCGATCGAAAAACCCCGGTCCCAGATGTCACCTGCGAGCGGTAGATGATTGATGGCGCTCGCGGACCGAACACCAGGAAGCGCCCGTATTTGCTGGAGCAGGCGCTGATAATACGGGGCGCGCTGAGCGGGTTGACCGGCCTCGGAGCCGGTAACGCTCACCACCATGGTCAGAAGTTTGTGCGGGTTGAATCCCGGATCGATGGCTTGGAGCGCAAACAAGCTCCGGATCATCAAGCCAGCGCCGACCAGCAGGATCAGAGCGAGGGCAGACTCCGAAACCACCAGCAGATTGCGAAACCGGTTGCGACGAATCCCTTCCGTTGATCCACGCCCGCCTTCCTTGAGCGAATCGTTCAGGTCGACGGCCGATGATTGCAAGGCCGGGACCAGACCGAAAGCCACGCCGGTCAGAACGGAGACTGCCAGCATGAAGAGCAACACGCGGCCGTCGAGGGCGATGGTTGCAACCCGCGGAATGCCGGCCGGGCTGAGCGCCACCAGAACCCGGACGCCCCACACTGCCAGCAGCAAGCCGGCACCGGCACCCACGAAAGCCAGCAGGAGGCTCTCGGTGAGGAACTGCCGGATCACCCGGGACCGCCCGGCCCCGAGCGCCGTGCGGACCGCAATCTCCTTCTGTCGCGCCGCGGCGCGCGCCAGCAGCATATGCGCGACATTGGCGCAGGCGATGAGCAGCACGAAGACGACCGCAACCACCAGCACAATCAGGGCGGGCCGGATGTTTCCCACCACCCTTTCTTTCAATGAGACAACAGCGATATCGCGGTTCGTTCCCGGGTACTCTTTTTCAAGACGGCCCGTGATAGTGGCCATCTCCGCCCGGGCTTGCTCGAGCGTAATGCCGGGCTTGAGGCGCGCAAAAATGCGGAGGCTGTTGCCGTCGCGGCTCGCGGCGCGGTCGCCGAGGGCCAGCGGCGCCCAAAGCGCGGCCTTCGTCGCCCAAAAGGGTGCGAATTTGAACGCGGCGGGCATCACGCCCACCACCGCGTACTTTTCGCCGTCCAGGGTCATCGTCTGTCCGACGATCTTCGGATCGCCGCCAAAGCGGCGTTGCCACAGGCGGTAGCCTAAGACCACCTCGTGCTCCCGGCCTTTCTGGTCCTCTTCCGGGGCGGACGTGCGGCCGAGCTGGGGCTGAACCCCGAGCATGGGGAAGATGTTCGAAGTGACGTGCAGGGCCCAAAGATGTTCCGGCTGGTCGACGCCCGTCAGGTTGGGGGTCCAGTACTCGGCAGCCCCCATGCTCTCGAAAACGTGGTTCTGGCGCTGCCAGTCAAGAAAATTGGCCGGAGCCACGGGATACTCGCCATAGTGCAGAACCACCACCAGCCGCCCGGGGTCTTTGTAGGGCAGCGGCCGCAGTAAGACGGCATCCACCACGCTGAAGATGGCCGTGTTGGCTCCGATACCGAGCGCTAGCGTGAGGATGGCCACGGCCGCGAAGCCCGGGCTTTTGGCCAAGATTCTGAGGCCGTAACGAACGTCGACGATTAGGGTAGTCATGAGTCTCCCGAGCTGGAAAATGGACCTGTTGATTGAGCGAGTCAATGAATCAATCGCCTCACTCGTATCGCAGCGCCACCATAGGATCGACCTTTGTTGCGCGGCGAGCTGGAACATACGTGGCCAGCAATGCCGCCGCGCAAAGGATCGATGAGACCAGCGCGAACGTGAGCGGGTCCGAAGGCTGCACACCGAACAACATCGTTCTCAGCAGGCGAGTCATGCCCAGGGCTGCCACGGCTCCGATGCCAATTCCTGCTAAGGCTAGCCGCACACCTTGGCCGACCACCAGTTTCAAAACGTCACCGAGGCCGGCGCCGAGCGCTATGCGAACGCCGATCTCGTGGGTGCGCTGCGTCACCGAATACGAGATGACACCGTAGATACCGACCGCCGCCAGGATCAGGGCCAGACCGGCAAAGCTACCGAGCAGACGGCTGGTGAACCGAGATTCGGAGACCGAGTCACCCACGTATTCGTCGAGCGCCTTGACGGCGAAAACGGGCACATCCTTATCAAGCGCTTTCACCTCATCGCGCGCGGCGGAGGCGATCGTTGCAGGATCGGTTGCGGTGCGCGCCACGATCACTACCGAGCCGGAGGGACTCTGCGCCATGGGAACATAAACTTGCGCACTTCGAGGCCCATTGAGACGCACCGGCTTCACGTCTCCCACCACGCCTACGATCTCGCGCATCGGCGGCTCGTTATAGCCGTTTCCGATGCCGGGCTTAATTCGCTGGCCAATGGGATTCTGGCCCGGGAAGAAAAGTTCGGCCAAAGTTTGGTTGATGATGATCACAGGCGTCGTCTCCAAATCGTCGCGCGGCGTAAAATCCCGTCCTTGGAGAAATGGGATTCCCATGGTTCGAAAGTAATCGGGCTCCGCCGCGGTGTAGTGCGTGTTAGGCGCGCTCGCTTCCGGCACCGGGCTGCCCTCGATCTGGAATCCACAGTCGGCCTCATCCCCGCCGAGCGGTAGCGGTGTAACGGCGCTTGCCGAACGGACACCTGGTGATGAGTGGATGCGCGCCACGACCTGCCGGAAAAACTGCTGCCGCCGGCCGATGTCGTAGGTAGAGGGCGGCTGAAGACCGAATGTCAAAACATGGTCCGCTTTAAAGCCGGGATCCACGCGCTCCAGGCGCACGAAGCTTTTCATTAACAGGCCCGCGCCCACCAGCAGAACCATCGCGATCGCCACTTCGCCCACCACCAGGGTGCTGCGCACACGGCTGCGCTGCACTCCTTCCGATGCACCCCGCGCGCCCTCTTTCAGAGCTTCCGTCAGATCCGTTTTCGAGCCTTGCACGGCGGGAACCAGGCCGAACAGAAGACCTGTTAGCAGCGAAACGACAACCGCAAAGACGAGCAGACGCGCGTCGAGACCGATCTCGGAAAGGCGCGGAACCCCTTCCGGGATGACGCGCACCAGAAGGTCGATGCCCCAAATCGCCAGCAACAGGCCCAGCGCGCCGCCCAGGCACGAGAGAACCACGCATTCCGTCAGCACCTGGCGCATCACGCGCCCTCGGCTCGCGCCCAGCGCGGAGCGGATGGCAATTTCCCGCTGCCGCGCCGTACCCCGCGCCAACAGCAGGTTGGCAACGTTGGCGCAAGCGATCAACAACACGCAGCCGACGGCCCCGAGCAGGATCAACAAAGCAGGACGGACGTTCTGGGCCAGCTCGCTCAACTCGGGTAGCACTTTGGCGCCGCGAGGGTGGTTCTCGGGGAACTGCTTGTTGAGATCGCCGGCGATGGTCCTCATTTCAGCTTCTGCTTGCGTTACGGTTATGCCGGGCTTGAGCCGTGCCATCACGTCCAGGTAGTGGGCGCCGCGCTCGGTGGTTATGCCGCCGCCGGGCGCTTCAGCATCCACCGCGATCGTGGTCCACAGCTCAGGTGAATCGGTTTGCGGCGGTGGTGGGAACTGAAAGCTGCCGGGCATCACGCCGGCGATGACGAACGGTTTGCCGTCGAGCTGAACGGTGCGCCCGATCACCTGCGCATCAGAACCGAACTGACGCTTCCACAAAGCCTGACTCAGGATGACGGCGTCGGTTCCCTGATCGGCGCCGGGCTTGTCCTCTTCGGGAAGAAACCAACGTCCCAAGGCTGGATTAACGCCGAGGAGCCTGAAAAGATCGGCCGACACCACCGCGCCGTTCAGGCGAAGAGCCGTGCCCGTTCCGGTCAGGGTAAACCCGCGGGTGTCAAACGCTGCCAGACCCTCGAAGACGTGGTTTCTCGCGCGCCAATCGAGGAAGTCCGGATAGGAAGCGTTAGCATCCCTATTGGAGGGCAACATGGTCGAGACCACGCTCACCAGCCGGTCGGGTTGATCGTAAGGGAGCGGCTGCAGCAGCACTGCATTGACAACGCTAAAAATAGCAGTGTTGGCGCCGATGCCGAGCGCCAGGGTCAGCGCCGCCACGGCCGTGAAGCCGGGATTCTTGGCTAGCATCCGAAGGCCATACCGTACATCGCTCAGGAGAGTGCCCATCTGTTGTGCCTCCAACAGGAGAGTGGTTAGTGGTAAGGGGTTAGTGGTTAGTGCCCACTGCCTAGGCTCCGACGGAGACCCTTTAGCATCTTCTGGAGCTCCGTAACCCGCGCTGAGATGCCCTCGCTGTCGGATTGCGGACAGAGGCCGAGCAGGTGAGCTAAACGCAGTTGCGTGTCTAGCTCTGCCAGCGATCCTTCCGCGTGCGAGATGAACTGAATAAACTCGCCCGTCGTGTTGCGCGCTTGGCCCTCGGCGATATTCGAGGGGACGGAAACAGCGGCCTGTCGCATCTGAGAAATAAGTCCAAACTTCTCCTCACCTGGGAAGCTCAGCGTCAGCTCGTAGACCTATTTTGCCAACTCCATGGACTTTTGCCAAACTTGCAGGTCCTTGTAGTCCCGTATTGGTGCTTTTCCGTCGGCCATACTTCCACGCCCACCGTTCGCTGACCACTAACCACTAACCCGTATCCAGTTCCTCACTCGTACCTCAGCGCCACCATCGGATCGACCTTCGTGGCCCGGCGCGCCGGTACATAAGCCGCGAGCACCGCCACCAAGGCGAGCAGGAGTGAGAATCCTGCATAGGTGAGCAGGTCTGTCCTACTGACTCCGAACAGGTGGATGGCCGCGCCCGTCCAGCCAATGGGGCCGGTGGGAAGCAAGCGGGTGAGGGCCAGCGAGGCCGCGATTCCGAGGCTGATGCCGACGGCCGTCAGCAACGTGGTTTGCCTGAACACGAGCGTGAGAATGGCGCTGCGATCCGCGCCCAGCGCCGCGCGAATGCCGATTTCCCGCGTCCGCTGGGTCACCGAATAGGACATGACGCCGTATAAGCCCACGGCTGCCAGGAAGGTCGCGAGCATGCCAAAGGCGCCGAGCAGTCTCACGACGGGGCGGCGGAGCGAGACCGATTCCGATTCATCGATCAACCGGTCCATGGTTTCGGCCTGTTCCCAAACCTGGCTCTTATCCAAGGTGTGCAGTTCGCTGCGAAGTTTCGCCGCCACGCCGGGTATGTCGGATGCTGAGGCAACGCGCACGGCCAAACTGAGACTGTTTTGGGGCGCCTGATCCCAGGGCCGGTAGGCAATCGGCGCCGAATCTTCGTCGAGGTTGCGCTGGCGCGTGTCCGCCGCCACGCCGACAATCTCGCGCCAAACGGAAGGTGAGTCCTCCATGCGCAGACGCTTGCCAAGCGGATTCTCGCCGGGGAAGAAACTGCGAGCCAGCGTCTGGTTGATCACGACCACGGGCGGAGAGCTTGCCGTGTCGCGGTCAGTAAAGATGCGGCCTTCAAAGATCGGGATTTTCAAGGTGCGGAAGAGGTCAGGCGTTATCGCGACAGTTCTGAGCCTCGACTGCTCGCCTGGGGGCGACGCGGTCCGGTTCTCGATGACGAACCACATTCCGTCCGCGCCCTGGAGCGGAAGGCTATCCGTGATGCCGGCGGACTGCACCGCCGGTAGCTCTAACGCTTTCTCGAGGATTCCATGCGCGAGCGCAGCGCGCGCCGCCGGAGCCGAATACTTCGGCTGGTCGAGCCCGGCCGAGATCGTGACCACCTTGGCGGGATCAAAACCCGGCGAAACCGCCTCCACGCGGAGGAAGCTTCGAAACAACAGCCCAAAACTGATCAGCAGGACCAGCGCCAGAGCCATCTCTGTAATCACCAGCGAACCGTGGACACGGCTTCGGCGGGGGCCGGCCGTGATTTGGGCCGAATCTCTCAGGGCATCGTTCAAGTTGACGTTGGCAGCTTGACGGGCCGGAGCCAGGCCAAGAGCGAGGCCTGTGACTAGAGCCACCAGGAGACCGAATGCGAAGACACGAGCGTCAATGGCGACGGGGGCGTTCTCGAGGTAGCTGCCCATGGTCTTGGCGAGAAGATCTTTCGACCATAAGGCGAACACCAAGCCGGCCGTGCCGCCGCCCGCGAACAGCAGCCCGGTCTCCGTCAGCAACTGGCGGATCACGCGGCCGCGCGTGGAGCCGAGCGCGGTCCGTACAGCGAATTCTCTTTGCCGGGTGACGCCACGCGCCAGGAGCAGCCCGGAGACGTTCGCGCAGGCTACGAGCATCACCAATCCCACCGCACCGAACATGATCCAAAGCGTCTGGTGCATGCGCTTGGGAGTTGGCTGCAGTTCGGTGGCCGCTTGCCTCACTGTCACAAGCTTCACCAGCCGGCCTTTATTCGTAGCCGGAAACTCGAGTTCGAGCTGGACCGCGATACCGGACATCTCCGCCTGGGCCTGCTGCAACGTAACCTCATGCTTCAGCCGAGCGACGGCGTGGGAGGGCATCGAACTCTCGGAATGATCGGTGGCGGCTGATCCAAGGACCAGCGGTGCAAAGATCTCGCGGTCATCGAACTTGAAGCTCGGCGGAAGAACTCCTATCACCGCATAGCTTCGATCGTTGAGGATCAACCTCTTCCCCAGGATAATGGCGTCCGCATTGAACCGGTTCCGCCAGCAGTCGTTCGAAAGGATCACTACTCCATCGCGTCCGGCTCGTTCTTCGCTGGGCTCAAAGTTGCGGCCCAGCATCGGCTGGACGCCCAGCGTCGGCAGCCAATCAGCGGAGATCAGATCTCCGTGAATGCGTTGGGGCTCGTTATCGGTGAGCGTGAACCAGGCGCCCTCAAAGGCCGCCATGCGCTCGAAGACGTGATTCCGCGCCTTCCAGTCTTCAAAATCCGCCAGCGAGACGTCGTCATCGAATCCGTTTCGCAAGTCGCCGGAGGCGACCCAGACCAGCCGGTCCGGATCATGGTAAGGCAAGTACGGCAACCCCAGAAGAACGGTATTAACCACGCTGAAGATAGCAGTGTTGGCGCCGATGCCGAGCGCCAGGGTCAGCACCGCCACGGCCGTGAAGCCGGGATTCTTGGCTAGCATCCGAAGGCCATACCGTACATCGCTCAGGAGAGTGCCCATCTGTTGTGCCTCCAGCAGGAGATTGGTGCTTTCCGTCGGCCATACTTCGACGCCCACCGTTCGCTGACCACTAACGACTAACCCATATCCACTTCCTCACTCGTACCTCAGCGCCACCATCGGGTCCACGCGCAGAGCGCGGCGAGCCGGGACGTAGCACGCGATCAAGGCCACAAGCACCAGCACCACAGCCACGCTCGCGTAAGTGAGCGGATCGCTCGCGCTCACGCCGAAGAGCAAGCTCGACAGCAGTCGTGTCAGTCCCAGGGCCCCAACCAGGCCGATGGCCAACCCACCGAGCGCCAAGCGGGCTCCCTCTCCCAATACCAATCGCAATACATCTCCGTGTTGGGCTCCCACAGCCAGGCGAATGCCGATTTCATGGGTGCGCTGCGCGAAGCTGTAAGCCATGACGCCGTAAATACCGATCGCCGCCAGCCCCAGCGCCAGGGCGGCGAAGATGCCGAGCAGAAGCACGTAGAAACGCCGCGGTGAGACGGAATTTTCAATCACCTCGGACATCGTCCGCACGTCATAAACAGCCTGATCTTTATCCACCGCCTGAATTGCGCGCTCCGCCTCGTTTTCGAGAGCCCCCGGATCGCCGGCGGCGCGGATCGCCACCGTCAAAGAGGGCCAGGAGTCCTGGGCATAAGGCGCGTAGAACATGGGCGGAGCCGGCTCAGCCAAATCCTGCTGCCGGGTATCGCCGGCCACCCCGACCACCTCGCTCCAAGGAGTTGCGTCGTCAAACCTCATACGTTTCCCCACCGGATCGGTGCCCGGCCAATAGGCGCGGGCCATCGCCTGATTGATAATGAACACGCCCGGGGCGCCGGCATCGTCGCGGGAAGTGAAATCGCGCCCTCGTAGCAACGGAATCCCTAAGGTGCCGAAGTATCCCGGACTGGCCACAGAATAAAGAACCCCAGGGTTGTCGCCGGGCCGGGCCGGGCGCCCCTCGATCTCAATGCCCCGGCGGCTCTCGCCTCCACCGAGGGGCAGACGGGTTACCGCACTCGCGGACCGCACGCCCGGCAGAGCCGAAACGCCCTCCAACATTCGCTCGACGAAGCGGTTGCGCTCAGCCGGATTCGAGTAGCGGGCGGCGGGCAGCGACAGATTGAGCGTGACCACGCGAGTAGGGTCAAAGCCTTCGTCTGCCTCGGTAAGCCGTAGGAAGCTCTTCAGCAGAAGACCGGCGCTCACCAGGAGCACAACAGCCAAGGCGCTTTCGGCCACCACCAGGATTCTCTGGGCGCCGTGACGGCCGGGGGTTGAGCTTTGGCCGCCTTCCCGAAGAGCCTCCGTCAGAGCGAAGCGCGAGCCCTGCAAGGCGGGCGTCAATCCGAACGCGATGGCGGCCAGCACCGAAGCCAGAGCCGTGAACGCGAGCACCCGGCCGTCCACGGTGAGCCGGATCACGTTGCGCAGGTCCTCAGGCACCAGGCCGCTTAAGGGTTGAGTTCCCCAGAAGGCAAACAGGATCCCCAAGCCTCCCCC
>DATDGP010000144.1:0-2612 GCA_036522035.1 Terriglobales bacterium | reverse complement strand
GCATCTTCTGTCCTTTGCGGAAGAATTCCGCCCGCCTCACCTCGTCCACGGCGTCGTTGGCGTGCTGCAGAATGTGGAACTTGTCATATACGATGCGGCATCCTGGAACCCATTCCGCCATGCTGAGCCGGAACGGTTCCCTCCGTGCCAATATCGATGAGACACTTACCGCGGCGATAATTACAGAGCAGGGCGGCAAGGAGAACCATCGTGAGCGAAGCCAAGATTGCAGTTCCTTTTGTGGCCAGTTCGGCGGACGTCGAAGTGCCAGCCAAGGCGCAACGACGCATCTTTACGGCTGAAGAGAAGAAGCGGATTTTGGAAGAGACGGACAGCGCCCTGGCGAATGGCGGAGGTGTCGGCGCCATTCTGAGAAGGGAGGGAATCTACTCCTCAACTCTGCACGGCTGGCGCAAGGAGCGCGATCGCGCGGTGCACAAAGCCTTTTCTCAGAAACGGGGTCCGCAGTCGCAGCGGAATCCACTGGCTGCCGAAAACGAAAAGCTGCGCCGGCACAATCAACGTTTGCAGGAAGAGTTAGAAAAAGCCCACATCATTATTGACGTTCAAAAAAAAGTCGCCAAGCTATTGGGTCACCCGATCGCGGAAACGGAGAAGTCGTGATGGCCGCGGTGGATCAACTCAGCCCTCTGGTGGGCGTGAAGCCGGCCTGCCAGGCGTTGGCAGTGCCGCGAGCCAGTTGGTACCGGCGGCGCAGCCGCCGCCTTTCTCCCCGGCCTGCGGCCGGGCCGCGGTTCTCGCCTCGGGCTTTAACGAAAGCCGAACAACAAATAGTGCTGACGTGCCTTCATGAGGATCGTTTTCAGGACTCTTCGCCTGCCCAGGTCTACGCGGCGCTGCTCGATGAGGGCCAGTTTCATTGCTCGATCCGCACCATGTATCGCTTGCTGGAAGCGCGCGGCGAAAGCCGCGAGCGCCGCGATCAGCTGACTCATCCGCCGTATCAGAAGCCGGAGCTGCTGGCCACCCAAGCCAACCAGCTGTGGAGCTGGGACATCACCAAACTGCGCGGCCCGGCGAAATGGACCTGCTATCACCTGTATGTCATCTTGGATGTCTTCAGCCGTTTCGTCGTGGGCTGGATGATCGCTTATCGCGAAAGCGCCGAACTTGCCAAGCGTTTGATCGATCATTCCTGCTGCAAACAACTCATTGCGCCCGGCCAGCTGACCATCCACGCCGATCGTGGCTCATCGATGAAATCCAAACCCGTGGCTTTGCTGCTCGCCGACCTCGGCGTCACCAAAACACATTCCCGGCCCCATGTCTCCGACGATAATCCTTATTCGGAAAGCCAGTTCCGCACCTTAAAATACCGCCCTGGCTTCCCGGATCGCTTCGGCTCCATCGAAGACGCTCGTGGCTTTTGCCAGTCCTTCTTCCGCTGGTATAACTACGAACACCACCACTCTGGTCTGGGCTTGATGACCCCCGCCGTGGTTCATCTGGGAAAGGCTACCAATCTTCTGGTCCAACGCCAAGCCGTCTTGGACACCGCTTTTCGGGCTCACCCCGAGCGCTTCGTCCGCCAGCCTCCAAAACCACCTTCTCTCCCTACTGCCGTCTGGATCAACAAGCCTCCCGACGAGGAGAAAACTCCTTAAACTTTCACGCCGTGTGTCTCATTTTTATTGACAAGCACCGCACTGCCCTTTCGGCATTTCCGAGTGGTGGACGTGCACCAGCACCCATCCCGCTCTTTACCCGGCTCTGTTGCAAACCTCCGGGTAGGATTTGGTAGGGTGGTTGAGTGACCCCAAAGCGGCCTAAGCTATTCCAGGGAAGACACTTTCAGGATGTGATCATCATTTTGTGCGTGCGGTGGTATTTGCGGTATTCGCTCAGCTACCGCGATTTGGAAGAAATGATGGCGGAGCGCGGGTTGGCGGTGGATCACGTCACCATCTGGCGGTGGGTGCAATACTATGCCCCCATCCTCAATGAGCGGCTGCGGCGGGACCGTCGCCCCCCGAATCGATCCTGGCGGGTGGACGAAACCTACGTCAAAGTGGCGGGAAGCTGGACGTATCTGTACCGCGCTGTCGACTCGGCGGGTGACACCATCGATTTCATGCTCTCTCCGAAGCGCGATTTGACGGCTGCCAAGTTATTCCTGCGCTTGGCGTTGTCCGGAGTTCGTGGGCGGCGCCCACGGGTGATCAACGTGGATGGGCATCCGGCCTATGCCCGTGCGATCGCCGAACTGAAACAATCCGGAGAGTTGGGACGCCGCTGCCGCTGTCGACCTGTCCCCTACCTCAACAACATCATCGAACAGGACCACCGATTTATCAAAAAACGAATCGCGGCGAGTCTCTGGTTCCGATCGGCGGAAGGAGCCATGCGGACGATCGACGGGTATGAAGCCATGCATCTCATTCGGAAAGGTCAGATTCGGTGGCTAGCAAAGGGCGATGTAGTTGGGCAACGCCAATTCATTCACACCCTGTTCGGCATTGCTGCGTAACCTCACCTGGAGCGTCACGACAGCAAAAGCAGGCCGCCGCCTATATGCAACACAACCCCTCAATCGGCTGTGACCCAGGCTTCCGGCCACCCGTGCCGTGCAGGCCCCGGCTCGTATTGTGATC
>DATDGP010000143.1:0-5789 GCA_036522035.1 Terriglobales bacterium | reverse complement strand
AGATGGAGTGAAGCGTTAGTGAAGGGTGGAGAATGGGCGATCATTCCCTCCTGACCGATTGGGTCTCAACGCCGTCCCACTCTTGTTAGAATTCTAGTCAATGACCCCGAGCCGTCCCGACCCCGCATCTCCGTTCACCTTCCCCATCTATCTGGATAACCACGCCACCACGCCGGTTGATCCTCGAGTGCTTGACGCCATGCTGCCTTACCTTACCGGCAAGTTCGGCAATGCGGCCAGCAACAGCCACTCCTTCGGCTGGGAGGCGCAGTCCGCAGTAGCCAGCGCCCGCGCGCAGATCGCTCGCCTCATCGGCGCATCCGCGGGGGAAATCATCTTTACTTCCGGCGCCACAGAGAGTGACAACCTGGCCCTCATGGGCGTAGCCCAGGCCTGCCGGGGCAAAGGCGATCACATCGTTACGGTGGTCACCGAGCACAAGGCGGTGCTCGACACCTGCACGCACCTCGAAAAATGGGGCTATAAGGTCACCTATCTTCCTGTCGAGAGCGACGGACGTATCGATCTGAACCGGTTGGAGAATGTCCTGACCGAGGGCACCATTCTGGTCAGTGTGATGGCGGCGAACAACGAGACCGGAGTGCTGCAGCCGATAGAAGAGATCGGCAAGCTATGCCGTACGCGCGGCATCCTGTTCCATTCCGATGCGGTACAGGCGCTCGGCAAAGTTCCTCTCGACGTCGACCGCATGAACCTGAATCTGGCGTCGCTGACGGCGCACAAGGTTTACGGTCCCAAGGGCTGCGGGGCCCTCTACGTCCGCGCGGATTCTGGCCTAAAGCTTGCGCCGATGATTCACGGCGGCGGCCACGAGCGCGGCATGCGCTCCGGCACACTCAACGTCCCCGGGATTGTAGGTTTTGGCAAGACCTGCGAGATCGCTCTTGAGGAGATGCCGGAAGAAAGCTGTCGCATCGCCGGCCTGCGCAACCGCTTGCGTGACAAACTCTTGAGCGAGTTGGACGGCGTGATGATCAACGGCGGCATGGAACACCGTCTTCCCGGGAACCTCAACGTGAGCTTCCTGCATGTGGAAGGCGAAACGTTGATGACCGGGGTGAAGGAGATCGCGGTCTCGAGCGGCTCGGCATGTTCGTCGGATAAGGTCGATCTTTCCCACGTTCTGAAGGCCCTGGGGCTCAGCGACGAACGGATCACCTGCGCCATCCGCTTCGGCATCGGTCGTTTTAACACCCAAGAAGAAATTGACTACGCCGCGGGACGGGTGGTGGAAGCGGTCAAGAGCCTGCGGGAATTGTCGCCAGCCTGAAGAGCAACTAGCAAATAGCAGTGGGCGATCAGCAAAAGCAAAACCATGCCGCGAATTTCGGCGGAGCTATGTGCCAATGGCTACCTGCTTTTCATCGACCTCCGCCTCGCGCAAGAACCGTGCCGCTTCTTCAGGCGGCGTGGGATTGATGTAAAACCCCGTTCCCCACTCAAAGCCCGCGGTCTTGGTCAGCTTGGGGATGATCTCCAGATGCCAGTGATAATAATCCTGGGTGTTTTCTTGCACGGGCGAGGTGTGCAAGACCAGGTTGTAAGCGGGATTATCGAGCACCTGCCCGGCCTTGCCCAGGACCGTGCGCAGCATACGGGCCAAGTTTTCGTAGACGTTCGAAGGCGAATTCTCAAATGCCGACTCGTGGCGCTTGGGCAGGATCCAGGTTTCGAAGGGGAAACGCGGGGCGTACGGCGATAAAGTCACAAAATCATGGTTCTCAGCGGCCACGCGCACCCGCGCGCTGGTTTCCTGGCGGATGATGTCGCAGAAAATGCAGCGCTCTTTGTTGACGAAGTAACGCTTGGCCCCTTCCAGTTCCTCCACTACCTGTTTGGGCAGGATGGGCAGTGCGATCAGTTGCGAGTGCGGATGCTCGAGCGATGCGCCCGCCGCCTCGCCGTGGTTCTTGAACACCAGGATGTACTTGAAGCGCCGGTCCTGTTTGAGATCGAGGATACGGTCCCGAAAAGCCCATAACACATCTTCCACTCGCTTCACCGGCATGGTCGCCAGAGTTTCCATGTGGTTGGGCGTCTCGATCACTACTTCGTGGGCGCCGATGCCATTCATCTTGTCGAACATGCCGTCGGCTTGGCGGTCGAGATCGCCTTCGATGCCAAGCGCGGGGAACTTGTTAGAGACAACGCGCAGGTTCCAGCCGGCGGTGTTGGTGCCGTCCGGCCGATACGCCATGATCTCTGGCGGAGTCTTGCTTTCGTTGCCGGGACAAAACGGACAAAAACCCGCGCCCTTGATCACCACGCGTTCGCGGGAGAAGTCGCTGGGGCGACGCGAGCGGTCGGTGGAAATGATGACCCATCGGCCGGTTACGGGATCTTTGCGAAGCTCAGGCACAGCACTCTATCTTAAGCGATGGCGAAGGCGTTCTGAAACTCCTGGATCTCGGTTTCGTGTCCAGATTCAAACTAGACGCTCACCACGCCAAAGCGGAACAGGTCGGCGGCTTCCGCGGGCTTGGCGTCGCCTGTAGATGCGGGTCTTAAAGCTCGATGAAGCGGAGCGTGTTCTCGGCCCACCCGAGGTAATGGCCGCGATTCAGCGCGATACGAAACGAATGAACATGGGCGATTCGTGTTCTTTGCCTGAAATCGCGGCCCCATCTTTCTTCTTCCTATTTTTCCTTCTCAACGATGCCGATGCACTCTTCGAGCACGTCCAAAGCGATATCGGCCTGCTCCTGAGTTACGATCAGCGGCGGAGCAACGCGGATAGAGTTCTCACCGGCGCCCAGGAACAGGACGCCGCGCTCGAACGCCAGCTCGACCACGCGATCGCGCTGATCATGGGCGCGCTCTCGGGTGTTCTTATCTTTCACCATCTCCACACCGATCATTAGACCCATCCCGCGAACATCGCCGACCATGGGATGCGTCTCCACCCAGCGTCGGAGACGGCTAAGAATGTGATGGCCCACGGCTTCGGCATTGCGGATGCCTTCGCGCTCTAGAACGTTCATGGTAGCCAATGCGGCTTCAATGCATACAGGGTTGCCGCCAAAGGTGGACGCGTGCGAGCCCGGCGCCCAATCCATGATCTCGGCGCGAGCCAGCATGACGCCCAGCGGCATGCCGGACGCAATGCCCTTGGCGATCGTAACTATGTCCGGTTCCACACCGGTGTGTTGAATCGCCCACCACTTGCCGGTCCGGCCGGCGCCGGACTGGACTTCGTCAGCGACCAGAAGAATACCGTGCTGATCGCAGATCCGGCGCAGTTCGCGCAGGAATTCCTTGGGTGCGGGAACGTACCCGCCTTCGCCTTGAATCGGTTCGATGAAGATCGCAGCGCACTCCTCCGGCGGCATCACCGTTTTGAATACTCGGTCTTCGATGAAGCTGACGCATTCTCGCAGGTACTTCTCTTCGCTCATGCCTTCGGGCCGCCGATAGAGATAGGGGAACGGCACGTGTTCGACACCCGGGACCAGCGGGAAGAAGCGGCGGCGCTGCTGCAGTTTGGAGGCGGTGAGGGAGAGCGCGCCCATGGTGCGTCCGTGGAACGCCCCGTAAAACGCGATCATGCCTTGGCGCTTGGTGTGGTAGCGCGCCAATTTCATTGCGGCCTCGATGGCCTCGGCCCCGGAATTGCCGTAGTAAACGCGGACCGGGCCGGACATCGGGGCCACCTTGGCCAGTCGCTCGGCCAGCGTGACCAGGTTGGGGTAGTAGAAGTCCGTGCCGGACATGTGGATCAGCTCGCCAGCCTGTTTCTGGATCGCAGCCACCACCTCGGGATGGCAGTGTCCGGTCGAGCACACGGCGATCCCGGATGAGAAGTCAAGGAATTCGTTCCCGTCAACGTCTTCGATCATTACGCCGCGGCCGCGCTCGGCGACCAGCGGATACGAACGGGTGTAGGAAGGCGAGATGTAGCGGGCGTCGCCTGCCAGAATCTGTTCGGCCTTGGGGCCCGGCAACTTGGTGCGGATCTTTGGACCCGCGGAAGCAATGGTCTGGGTCGCCATGTTCATCCTCTTTTCAAATCTATTTCGAAAATGTGGTTCCAGCCTGCATGGGGCAGGCCAGGCGATTGATGGACGAGGAGGAGGCTGAGTTAGTCGGCGAAAAGGTTGGCGCGCTGCCGCGCCGGCAGCAAAGCCAGATAACGCCGCGGGCAGACCAGGAAATCGATCCAGGCCAGCGAGAATCGTGATGTGCGTGTACCTTTCACGATAATCTCATTATAACCTGAAAAATAAAGGCTCAAGGCGGTTACGTTTGTGTCATTCCCGGCACGACTGTCGGGAAATGGCAGCTCCGTCGGTGCAGAGTTTCGCCCTTTGCCGAATCATGGCCGGCGTTTTCTATTTTTAGCATCGAGCGGTTCCCGTCTGACGTCTGATGATATTTACCAACCTATGAGTCCGGAATCGACAGCAGCCGGTCACGAGCGGTTTCGCATCGCGCTTTCATTCGCGCTGGTGTACGTGCTGTGGGGCTCGACTTACCTGGCTATGCGGGTGGCGGTGCGCGACGTCGAGCCCTTTGTCCTTGGGACTACGAGGTACCTGATCTCCGGCCCCATCATGCTTGCGGTTTGCGCCCTCACCGGACGCAAGATCGGGCTAAGTCTGAGCGATGGCCTGAAGTTGCTGGCCATTGGCGTCTTGCTGCTCTCGATCGGGAATATGGGCGTGGTCTGGGGCGAAAAGTATGTTCCCAGCGGCCTGACGGCGCTGGTGGTAGCGATTGTCCCCATCTGGGTAGTGGCTCTGGAAGCCTGGGTTTTCCGGGCAGGGCACATCAGCCGCCAGGGCTTGGCCGGCCTGGCCATCGGCATCGCCGGCCTGATAGTGCTGCTGTGGCCCAGGATCACTTCCGGCACGCTTGTGGGGCGACTGGAGCTGATGGGCTGCGGAATCCTGGCTGTCGGCTCGCTTTCCTGGGCCTTAGGGTCGGTGCTCTATCATCGCTGGACCCTCAGGGTGGAGGTCCTGACCGCGTGTGCCTGGCAAATGACCTTTGCGGGTCTGGTCAACGCCGTCTTGGCGGGCGCCACCGGAGAGTTCGGTCACTCGCACTGGACAACTCCGGCGCTGCTTTCGGTGACCTACCTGGTGGTGTGCGGCTCCTGGATTGGATATACCGCCTACATTTGGCTGCTGGAACATATTGCTCCCCCCAAGGTGGCGACCTACGCCTACGTCAACCCGATTGTGGCCGTGCTGCTGGGCTGGCTCCTGCTCAGTGAGAGGGTGGACGGCTTCATGATGGCGGGAACCGTGATCATCATCGCGGCAGTGGCGCTGGTAAATACATCAAAGCTCGAGCGGCCCGGCATCAATCGCGATGCCGAGGTTAACGAGATTGGCGCGGTCCGCGTGGGTGGGGACTGAACCAGTTGGTCTCTCAGCAAGTACCTCTCCGATTCCAGTACCTATTGTGACTCAACGCCAAGCCTGGCAGCGAGGACGTCCAGGTCCTTGAGAAAGAAGATGTCCCGTCCACGGTTGGACTCTCTTACGAAATCCGCGAGCGCCGCGCTGCCGGCAGTCAGGGCTGCGATGTCGCCGATGACGGCCAGCCGGAGCCGATAGTTGACGATCTTCTGGACGAACTCGCCAGCGAATCCGGAGGACAAGCGAAAGAAGACCGGATCGAGTCGAGTGACGGGTACAACGATGGCGGACACCCCTTGAGGTAGAGCCTCCCCGATGAGATCGAGCACATCTTGGATGCGGGCCAAAGCGGACCCTTCATCGGAGACGACCAGCACGCTATGGCCATTGAGGTCGACGAGTCTG
>DATDGP010000142.1:0-31251 GCA_036522035.1 Terriglobales bacterium | reverse complement strand
AGCCGACGCTTCGTTTTCGGTCACTGTCAGGGTCATTGGTAATGAGTCCAGAGTTCTGCCTACATTTCGCCGGTATTGTCCTGAGCTACTTTTTGAAGGTCGCGGCGGCTTATCTTGCCTGCTGGCTGTTGAATCGCTTGCTGCGCAGACCCCAGCAGCGCTTTCTGATGTGGATGGTCCTTCTTCAGGGTGCTGGGACGTACTGGCTGACGCTGATTTTCCGAGAGCTCCGCGCGTTGCCCTGGCTTATGGCGGGGTCCGATGGTGCCGCTCCGGGGACGTCTCCGGCTGCGACCCATTCTTTCGTGGTCCCGCTGGCCTGGAGCCATGCCATTCTGATTGCCGCCCAAGTTCTTGGTTGGGCGTACGGCTTGGCTGCGGTTCTGCTGATGGGCGTGGCCATGTGGAGGCATCTCCGGCTGCGGCTGCCTCTACGGCAAGCCACCGAGCCTTCCGACGCTCTGGCCGGGCATAGCACATCGGCCACCTGCGCCGTGGGGCGGAGTTCCTCGCAGAATTCGGGCAGCAGAATGCGCGGGTTCCAACAGGCGGTCGCCGGTGACCTCAGTCCAGGAAGAACCTCCAATCGGCAACGCGATACTCCGAGGTCGCGGCAGGTTTCGCGAATGACCTTCAACATGAGCCAGTCAGCATGGCCATGTGGTCGGCAACGGTGGAATGGCACTCAAACAGGTGTGCGGGGAGGCGTCGAGTAACGAGATTACGCAGGGAGACGGCAATTCTGCCTTCCCATTGACCGATAGCTCCAAGCCATCGCGAACGCAGGACGGCGCTACGTACATGAGGAAAGCGCAACGACTCATAGCAACGAAATCCTGAAGAAACACTCGAGTTGCAACTCAAGCTCTTGGCCAACACGAAGGCGTCCTCCAAAGCTATGCAGGCGCCTTGGCCCAGGTTGGGCGTGAGGACATGAGCGGCATCGCCGAGCAGCGTCGCCGGTCCGGAGCTTTGTCGAAATGGCCCGAGGTCAAAAGCCTTCGCTACCATGATAGTGGAGGGATCGGTAGTGGCGACCAATTTGGGAATCGGGTCGTGCCAGGCTTTGAAAATCTCATGCAACCGTTCTTTAGACTCCTCCACGGGGTGATTCAATTCAGAAGCGTTGGCAGTTGCATACCAGCACACTTTGTTCTTGCCGATGGCCAATACTCCGAAACGATAGCCAGCTCCCCAACTCTCCCCGTTATGTCCGAGAGGAAGATCCGCGGGGATGTCGGTCAAGCCTCGAAAAATGATGTAGCCGCGATGGGAGGGCGTCCGGCTGTCCCCTACCGAGGCCCGGAGGCGGGAATGAATACCGTCGGCGCCCACTACGCCATCGCAGATGAAGCTCTCCTGATTCCGGAATTGCAAGCAGACTTTCTGACCGTGGAATTCGACGCGGGTTAACTCATGACTCAAACTGAAACACTCCGGCGGTATCGCTTGAGCTAAT
The DNA here is from genome assembly GCA_036522035.1 of Terriglobales bacterium. Classification (GTDB taxonomy): domain Bacteria; phylum Acidobacteriota; class Terriglobia; order Terriglobales; family Acidobacteriaceae; genus Angelobacter. Next base: position 29,792 of record DATDGP010000142.1, on the reverse strand, counting down.
ACCCGCAATAGATCAGCTCGGTGTAGACACACTGTCGGCGTGTCTGCCTTCGTGGTGCTGATGTTCATGAGAAGCTCTCCGGATTGCGCCCGAAGAAGAAAATGAGTGCCTATCTGCCCGTGTTTCAGTATCCCGGACAGCACACCGAGTTCATTGAGGATGACGGTTCCGTTGGGCCAAAGACTCACGCCGGCCCCGGCTTCCCGCAACTGGGTTGCCTTTTCGAAAATCCTAACGGCGAAACCTGCTTGCAGCAGGGCTAGTCCGGTGGCAATGCCGCCGATACCTCCTCCTACAATACCTATTACCTTGCGCGTCATTCGCCCTACTCCTTTGGCTCAAATCTGGGCTTTCATTCAGTAGTGCTGAAACCAGAGAGCCTTGTCGCCGGCGATGAACCCGAAGCAATCTCTGGTCGTCGAACCACTTGACGGGGTACAATTCTTAATAAATTAAGAATTGTAGAAATGAGAGCGAGGACTCGGACCATGAAAAGGGCATTCGCTCACAAACCGTTTCAGGCGGTGTCAAGCAGCGGGTGGTAATCCGGAAACTGGAGTTGGATGAAGAAACAACCGCAAGATAATGCTACCACGGATGGGCGCCGGACACCGGCGCTCACCGGTGATGCCATTCGCAACCATTACGACCGGTTCGCCTCGGCCTATCGATTTTATTGGGGCGATCATCTCCATCATGGATTGTTTCGCAGCGGCCAAGAGAGACCAAGAGAAGCCCAGGAGGCGTTGCTCCGATATTGCGCCGCCCGGGCTGGGTTGCGTCCGAAATCCCAAGTCGTCGATGTGGGTTGCGGTCACGGAGGCACAGCACGATTTTTCGCCAGCGAATATTCATGTTCTGTGCTGGGCCTAACCATCAGCCAAGCTCAATGGAAGCTGGCATGTAGGCTGTCCCGGTCGCTCCGGGGGCCGGGCTCCGTCCGCTTTGAGTTGGCGGATGCTGAGGTCTATCCCTTCCCCGCTTCCCTCTTCGATCTGGTATGGAACATGGAATCACTGGGGCATTTTTTTCATAAGGAGGATTACTTTGCCAAGGTCGCAGGGGCGCTGAAACCGGGCGGCAGGTTTTTGTTGGCAGATTGGACAGGATCCATGAAGCACCTGCGGGTCAGACAAATAGCCGAAGCCTTTCTCTGTCCCGATCTTCTGACCGCAGACCAATACAGCCAAACAGTGCAGTCGGCCGGCATGACTGTGGTCTGCTGCGAAACGCTGACTCCCGATGTGGCGCGCACCTGGGACATTTGCGCTAAACGCTTACGCACGACTAACTGGCTGCTCACCCTACTGCCCCGGCGGTTCCGCGCTTTTCAAAACGGCGTCGAGCTGATGCGGGAGGGCTTTCGCAGTGGGCAGCTTGATTACACCGTTTTGGTAGCGGAGAAGCCTGTCTAGAAATCATCAGGCATTGGGGGCGGAACAGGTCATGAAACCTGTAGACATTCACTCGCTCGTGCGCATCTTGAGAACAACCGCGTGGCAGATGGCGGCGGTCTATGCCACCATCCCTTGCCTTTGGCTTCTGGTTCATCCGTTTACAGATTTCTGGCGCAAGAACAAAGCACCGATCAAATCCATGGCGTTGATCTGGCTGACACTGTGGGCCATGACACGATGGATCATCTGGCCATACCGAAATCTACTCTTTTACGCGAGTTTGTTCGCGATCGTGCCCGGGTTTCTCTTCATCGGTTTAGGCTTTTCCATTTATTTTCACATCGGTGCGTTCGGATTCGCCAGACTCGCCGGCCAATCCGAAATGAAGCCAAACAAACCACAGCTACTCATCACCGATGGGATACACGGCAGAATAAGACATCCGATTTATCTGGCGCACGGGTGCTGTCTGCTGGGATTGGCAATCTCCAGTGGTTTGGTCGCCGTATATGCTTTGGTGGCATTTGCGCTCGCGACCGGCGTCTTTCTTGTCCGATTCGAAGACAAAGAACTCGAACAGCGTTTCGGAGATGAATTTCGCGTCTATCGGGCACAGACTCCCGCGCTGATGCCTTTCATCTTCTCTCGGCGGGTTGATTTACTCAGGGATCAAGAAATCGCTGACAGTGAAGAGTTATCGCGAACAAAGGGTTGAACCCAACTCGGCTGAGCGGGAAATCCAAAAGAGAAAAAACCCGAGTTGACCTGGCAGTCAGCATCGTGGGTCTGTCGATATCGCCAGATTACTGATAGTGAGTGGAGGCTGCTCGTCGGCTCGACTTAGTAGCGGCCTCGGAAGACTGTCCGGTTGATGTCAGGCCAAAACTCTTTGGCGAGATAGCGCACCGCTGCCATCCAGACTCTTGCTCGACCACTGCACGCACAAACTCAACCGGGACGTTGTAATGTCGCGCGTAGACGGCGACGTAGTATTCAGCCTCTTGCCTTGAGTCGTTGCCTGTCTCGGCCCAACAGACGTACGTTGAAATCAGAACGAAGAGCACCCCGCCCCACTTCATTGCTCGATAGCCTCCTCGCTATAGCTGGCGGCGTCGTAGACCAGGCTTGCGAATCCATCCCGCAGCAACAGTTTTCTTCTGTCGGCTTCCGTCTTGCCAGCAGCGGCAGCAGGACATCACGCATTTCGGGCGTAATCCGCTCTTCTCCAAGCACTTCAAGTGCCTGCGCCAAATCAAGCATTTCCGAAATTGAGGGCGGCTTTTCCAAGCTCCAACCGCGTAGCGCCTTTGCCAACCCGGCCATGCCGCGGGGAAAATCCGCGCTTTGGTTTGGCGTTCTTAGCTGCAGAACTCTTCGAGCTGCAGATGGTGCTCAACAATCTCGCTGAGAATTTCTCAGAGTCGATTGTGAAGCACGCTTTTGTAAACGCGAGGTCCATTATGCGATTGGCACAGAAACTCAAGTTCATTGAAGAGAACCCTGCTGAGGACATGAGGATGCCGGACACCAAACCCGTCGATCGGCCCACGATGAGTGCGGAACTGATCATCAAGCTGGTTGACGCAATCGAGGATCCGCACGATTTGTGTCTGATGAGTATCGCTCTCTTCTGTGCCACTCGTACCAGCGAAACCTTCGGATTACAGTGGAAGTCTTACGCCGGGGACAGGTTGATCATCCATAGCACCGCATATGAAGGCGAGCTCTATGAAGGTCGAGTGAAGACGGAGGCAAGCCGGGACTCGGTTCCGATTCCGGAAGACATCCGGCCGATCGTTGAAGCGTGGCGGAATCTGTGCCCGGATACATCGCCCGCAGCGCTCATGTTCCCAACCCACGGCAGGACGCGAGCCGGGGCTCGCACTAGTCGAAACGTGCCTCGGCAGGCAAAGAACTTTATCTAATGGCGAATCCGCCCCATCGCTGACAAGCTCGGCATTCCCCGGAAGCTTCTCACCTTCCAGGTGATGCGGAGAACGCTGGGCACGGATATGCAGCGACACGGAACGATGAAAGACGCCGAGCGAATCTTGCGGCACGCTAGCATCAAGACGACTGGCAATGTGTACATGCAGGAGATCCGGTCCAGTGTCATGGCGGCAATCAACTCACGGACACGCGCAATTCTGGCCAACCGGAAGCCTGGCGCCGCAGAATCGGAAGGCACAACGTGTCCCAACGTGTCCCAGTTGGAAGAGGCAACTCTTACAAGTGCCTGAAAAGATTGGCTCCTCAGGTAGGACTCGAACCTACAACCCTCCGGTTAACAGCCGGATGCTCTGCCATTGAGCTACTGAGGAGTAAAAGCCTGCCTTTGCCAGGAAGAAAGGCAGGCCAAGATGTCATTCTGACAATAGCATGCAGCCAGTGGATTCGCAATGGCGCGAAAGCCCTAAACCCCAGCTGCCAGTTATCGAAAAGACGCACAATTATCGCTGCGCGGTTACGATCACCAAGTCCTGGTTTGCCTCGTCGAGCCGGGCAGCGCCGCAGGTCGTGGCGGTGCCGGAAGCGTCGAATTTGCAGCCCCAAAGAGAGCTGGCCTGAGCGCCGCACTCGTTCTTGTCAAATGACGCCAGCCAAAAGCCGGAGCCCACGGGTCGATTCCAGCGATTTCCCGTGCCGTTCACCGCGATCAGCAGTTCGCCGGTGCCGGGCGCACCATTGGCGCAAGTAAAGCTGCCGGAGGTGTTGCTGAACAGCACTTTGTCTTTGGCGTCCCAGACTAGTGTGGCTTGATCGACTTGGCCGTTGCCGTCGACGTCAAGCTGTTCCGCCCAGGAAGCCGAATCCGGGGGCGTAGCCATCTTCACGTGATCCCCCACGCTGCTGGTCTTGGTCGCAGTAGCCGGCGGCGGCGACATCGCTTTCTGTTGTACCGCTGAGGGATTGACCTTTACGCCGGTTCCCGAACTCTGATCCTGGGCTAGAGCGACGGCCGCACCAAGCAGCAGCGCCATGGCCAACATCCACCACTTGCCAATGCCGATCTTCATACTTCCTCCTTCATCCTTCATCCTTCATTTGTGCGAAAACTCTGATCCCTTGGGCGCCCGGCAGCAATGACATAACGATTCCTTTTCCGCCGCCGGGCTGAGCGTGATGACGACCCGACATGAGAAACACCCAATGAGCGCCCAATAGACTAGGAAAGCCTCAAGTGAATGCCGGGTTGTCCATTTTCACGGGAGGCAACGGCGAACAGGAAGCAAATCTCACCGCTTTGCCGGGCGAATTCCTTTGCGTGTTTCCGAGGCTTTGCGATAAACCTGAATCATGAAATCTTAGAAATGGCGTAATTTTGGTTAGCGGGGTTACTGATTGGAAGATCAGCAAACAGAGGCATTGGTACGCCGGTGTGTAGCCGGGGAGTCGTCGGCGTGGGAGGAGATCGTCCGCCTCTACAACCGAAGGATTTACAACCTCTGCTATCGCTTCACCAACTCTCCCGACAGCGCCCAAGACCTTACCCAGGAGGTCTTTATCCGAGTCTACCGAACCCTGGCCACCTATGATATTGAAAAAGGGGCATTTAACACCTGGCTGACCACCCTCACCAGGAACCTCCTGGTGGACCACTTCCGACGTGGGCGCCAAGACCGGGTCACAGATTCCATTGACGGCTCGCTCGGCGACGATCCCGACTCCATGGCTCTGAGCGACCGTCTGCGCGATCCCTCGCCTTCCCCGGCCGACCGTTTGGCCAGCCAAGAGACGCAGAAGATGGTCCAGCGCGCCCTGGCTCGGCTCTCCCCGGACCTGCGCGAAGCCGTCATCCTGAGAGATCTCCAAGACATGGATTACAAGGAAATTGCCCACGTTTTGCGGGTCCCGGAAGGGACCGTCAAGTCCCGAATCAACCGCGGAAGGATGGAACTTGCGCGATTACTTTCTCGTAATAAAAGGCAGGCAAGCAATGAATAAAGACCTCCAAAACGGACTATCCTGCAGCCAGTTCGAGGCGCTTCTGGCCGAAGCTCTTGACGATCCCAGCCAGAGCCTCCCCGCTAAGACCCGGGAGGCGTTTGAGGCGCATCGGGTGAACTGTCCAGATTGCGCGCCCTTGTTTGCAGAAACACGGGAGGGCATGTCGCTGCTGCAGATGCTCCAGGAAGTAGAACCTCCCCGCAATCTGGTCCATAACATCCTGGCCGCCACCAGCCGTGCCGAAGCCGGCGCTTCGGTGCTCGCACAGGGAGCTCAGGCGAGCTGGTGGGAGCGCCTGATGCGCTCTCTGAGACTACCGCGTCTCCGTTTTCTGCATTCTCGGTTTGTCACCTCGTTTTGTATGGCCTTCTTCTCACTGAGCCTGACCCTGAGTCTGGCAGGAGTGAAGGTCAGCGACCTGGCCCGGGTAGATTGGCATCCCAACGCTCTGCGCAAATCGGTGGTACTGCAATACACCCAGATCGAAGCCAAGGTGACGCGATACTACGACAACATGCGGGTGGTGTATGTGGTTCAATCACTGAGCCAGCAGCTCAAGAAGGCGTCGGCCCCAGCGCAGAACAACAACAACCCCAATAAAGACAACACGCGACCTGACCAGCAGAACCGTATGGTTGTGCCGGGCACGGGACGGCCGCAAGAGGAGGAAAACTACAGTCAGGAACGGGACGCTGGCGAGCTTCAAGAAGCCCGAAGCGTGCCTGCGACCCGCGAAATGACCGACCCGACTATGCCAACCCAAGGAGCCCAATTATGAACTGCGCCGTACACACTGATACGCCAGCTACGGCTTATTGCCGTACCTGCGGCAAGGCGCTGTGTGAAAACTGCAAGCGCGATGTGATGGGTGCCATCTATTGCGAACCCTGCATCGCCGCCCGCTTGCAGGGTACTCAGACGGCGGCTGCCGTGCCGCCCCCAGCCACGGTTCATTCGACTCCAAGTCCGGGCGTGGCCATGCTTCTTGGTTTCATTCCAGGCGTTGGCGCCATGTACAACGGGCAGTTCATGAAGGCGTTCGTCCACGTGGTGCTCTTTGTGCTACTGATCATCGCAACCAACAATATCTCCGGTTTGTTCGGGATCTTGATCGGTTTCTCGGTCATCTACATGGCGTTTGACGCCTACAAGACGGCCGAGGCCAATCGTCTGGGGTTGCCTGCGCCCGATCCTCTGGGGCTCGACCGCATGTTCGGCCTGCAAGAGACACAGCCGGCTCCGACGGCACCTGCGGCCACAACGACGACATCGGCCACTGCTCCGGGCACCGCCTCTTACACAGAGCCGGCTCGAAGGTCGGACCCAGCCCCCACCGGCGCCATCGTTTTGATTGTGCTGGGTGTGATCTTCCTGCTGGGCAACTTTACGCGCATTGATCTGCACCGTTACTGGCCGTTGATCCTGATCGGCTTAGGGATCTGGATTGGCTATCGACGGATGTCCGTCGTACCAAGGGGGCAACGATGAACGGATACGTCTCCAATCGAACCTGCCAGTGCCCGCGCTGCAGGGCGCGCGGGCTGATGGGATCTGCAGTCCTGATCACGCTGGGAGCTCTTTTTCTGGTGGATGAGTTCAGTACTTTGCGCTTTGACGAAACATTTCCAGCCCTGTTGATCGTGATCGGCGTGATGCTCTTCCTGGGGCGGTCGGCTTCAATCGAAGGCCACATCCAGCCGCAGCGAGCCATAGCTCCAGCTCCGCCATCGGCACCAGTTCCTCCGCCCCCAGTCTCCGGCAACCAACCCGGTTCCGAGGTGAATCGATGAGCTCTGCCAATCCTGCTCCTTACCGCCCTGAACGCCCGCGCTCGATCTTCGGTCCGATCGTGCTGGTGGCGGTCGGGATCATACTCTTGCTGGCCACAACCGGGCGAATATCGTTGCATTCGTTCGGCTGGTGGTTCTCGCATTATTGGCCGATCATTCTCATCTTTTGGGGAGTCGCCAAGCTCGCGGAGTACATCTGGGCTAAGCAGAAAGGTTACCCGCCGCCGCGCCTGGGAGCAGGCAGCATCGTCTTCCTGGTTTTCTTCATCCTCTTCGGGATCACCACCACGCGATTGTCGGGGGTGGACTGGGCCGGCTGGCCCGGTGTGATCAATGATTCCGGCATTGATGGTTTTGATTTCTTTGGCACCGGCTACGACTTCACCGACAATTTTGCGGTGCCTGTCCCCGACGCCACGCAAATCAAGATTCTGGCAAACCGAGCCACCATCAATGTCGCGCCCAGCCAGGACAACCAGGCCCACTTCATCATCCACAAGACGCTACACAGCGATTCGGAAAGCGGTGCCAACCGCATGAACGAGAACACCCGTCCCAAGTTCCAGCAACAGGGCACGCTATGGGTTCTGGACATGACGGGCGGCGACTATGACAGCGGCCGCTTCAATGTAGATCTACAGCTCCCGCGCAAGCCCGCGCTCTCGGTATCAACGCACGTCGGCGACGTTTCGGTCTCCGGCCGCGGCGGCTCGGTGGATGCTTCGAGCGAACATGGCAACTTGAGCGCGGAAGACGTCACCGGCAGTATTTCCATGCATCTCAAGCACGGCAACCTGACGGTGTCCCAAGTTACCGGCGACGTGACCGTGGACGGCACCATCACGGACAGCAATTTCTCCGACGTCGGTGGCCTCATCAACCTGAACGGCACGTATTGGGGCACCATGCAGATGTCGCACATCGCGAAACCCGTGCATTTCGTCAGCACACGCACGGACCTGCAATTCACGCGCCTGGACGGCGACTTCAACATGGAGCCCGACGATCTCCGCGCCAGCGGCATCGTGGGACCCTTCCGGCTGGTGACCCGCAGCAAGGGAGTGCACCTCGAGGACGTCAGCGGTGACATCCATATCGACGATCGCAACGCCAGCGTCGAGGTGTCATCCAAGGGCTCACCGGGAAACATCGATGTGGCCAACGTCCACGGCGAAATTGACCTCTCTCTTCCAGCCACTGCCGGTTTCCAATTAGACGCGCAAAGCGTTGGTGGCGATATTCAGAGCGATTTCGACGTCAGCATCGATAACAAGGGCAATACAGCTACCGCCCGCGGTTCCGTCGGCAAGGGCGGCGCCGCCATACGTCTCAAAGCCGACCATGGGACGATTCAGATCAAGAAACAGTGAGGAAAGAACGTAATTGGATGTGGGCTGTCGTCCCAAGCGGTCCGAAATAAACGGGTACCTCTTGATTGGAGCCAGTAATTTTGCCGATCGGCTAGTTCCGTCGCTCCGCTAATCTGTGGTCGATGATCGCGATCGCTCTCGCTGCCACCTGTTCCAGGGTCAGGTTGGTGGAATCAATCACCACAGCATCCGCGGCAGGAACCAATGGTGAATTGGCTCGGGTGCGGTCGCGCTGGTCGCGGGCACGCATCTCGGCTAACACAGAAGCCTCAGGAATCGACGGACTCGGGTTCTGCACAAAGCGCCGACTGCCGCGAACCTCGGGCGCGGCATCGAGGAAAATCTTGACCTCGGCATCGGGAAACACTTTCGTGCCGATGTCTCGGCCCTCCATTACTACGCCTCCGCCGGCGCCCATCTCGCGCTGCCGTTCCACCATCCACTCACGCACCGGCGGATGAACTGAGACCCGCGAAGCAGCCTCGGTAACGTCCTGCTGCCGGATGCGTGCCGTGACCTCGACCCCATCCAGAAAGACGCGGTTGCCTTCGCGCTGAGGTTCGAGTTCGATACGCGAATCCCGCGCCAGAGCAGCCAGGGAGTTGCTGTCGTCGGGCGTTCCGCGATCCAGAGCCTTGAGCGCTAACGCCCGATACATGGCGCCGGTCTCGATGTTCGTATACCCATACTTGCGGGCCAGCAGCGCTGCCAGTGTGCTCTTGCCCGAGCCGGCAGGACCGTCGATCGCAATCACAAGTCGACCTGCGGCTCGACCAGCCACCCGAACCGCTGGGGCAGTCCTCAGATCATCCATGCTGGTTGCGCTTCCCTTGCATTTCAGCTACGGGAGTAAGCCGAATCAAAGTTTTATTTCCCACAGCCAAAAGGTTTAGCTCGCGTGCTGCCAGCAAGGCATTTACGGCTTCGCGCACTTTGGATCGCGAGGTTAACCGGGAGAATAAGTCCTCGATCTCTTGCTGGGTCGCGGCAATCACCGCCTCGAGGTACTTGCCCAGCAGCGCCGAGACCGCTTCCGGAGCCGAGATGTCGAGGCCTTCCTTGACGGCGTCCGGGGCCCAGCGGTAAAGCACGTCCCAAAACGCGCCTGGACCCTCGCGATAGTCGACACGGGTAGTCTTCAAGATGCTCCACAGCTCGCTCAACGCGCGATCGAGAGCCGCGTCGCTGGGCTCGCGGGTAACCAGCTCGCGCAATTGGCTCTTGCTCAGCGGCCCGTGCTTCTGCAGGGCTTCAAACACCGTCGATGCCAGCGGTGAAATCGTGATTCCCTGGGTTCCGGATTTCGGTGGAGCTTTAGGATTGCGATCGCCGAGCAGGGCGTAGATGAAGGGGAAGAGCGGAGCCGCCATGATCAGATTGGCGCCACCGTTCAGATTGGCTTCGTAGGCGGCGCGTTCGCGCAGCAAGGGTACCAACAGAGCGCTGGCTTCGCGCGCCCGCGGGTCAGCAAAAGCATGCTTCTGATCAGGCAGGCCCTCTAGGGATCCGGCAATTGCTCCCATCCAGGTAGCCATGAGCGGCGTCGAACGATCCGGAAACATCAGGCAAAAGCCCACGCGGTCCAGGAAGCTCTTGGCGTCTTCGAGCGTGCGCATCGGGTTGCCATCCGTGCGCCACATCTGAGAGCGCTGCTCGTGAAGTTCTAACTCGGTCATCATGTCTCAAATTCTTTTGAACGCCTTTTGAATCTCTTTGACAGAATACCGCAACACGACCGGACGCCCGTGCGGACAGCTCATGGGACACTCCGTCTTGGCCAGCTCCCGCAGCAGCCATTCCATTTTGTCCTGGGCCAACGGCATATTGATCTTGATGGCGGCGTGGCAGGCAATGCTGGCTGCGATGCGAGTCCGAATCTGCTCTAGGTTGAGGGCTTGCTCCTCGCGCTGGAATTGGTCCAGCAACTCCACCAACATGTGTTCGACTTGGGCGGGCTGAACCCCTGCCGGCGTGGTCTTAACCGCGACAGTCTTGGCGCCGAACAACTCGACTTCGAATCCATTGCGCCTGAGCTCCTCGGAGATCTCCGTAAAGACTGCCTGCTGGCCCGGCGTCAGCTCAACGATCAGTGGCACCAGCATTCGCTGGCCCTCCTGCGCCGCGCGGTTACGTCCGGGCTCGCGTAGGATTTTCTCAAACAGAACTCGCTCGTGGGCCACATGCTGGTCGACGATCCAAAGCCCATCAGCATTGACGGCGAGGATGAACGAATCGCGCACCTGTCCCAGCGGCTTGAGGCTGGCAAGTGCCAGTTGATCGGGAACTGCTTGTGGTTCGTCCGCCACCACGTTCCCACAAGAGTCTAGGCTGGCACCTGGTATCTTCTCCATTACTGGCGTCGCCACAGAGCCGAAGCCGCTCACGGCCGTATTGGTTTCGACCGAGATGACCCGACCGGTAAACTCGAGCCCCTCGTTGACGACTGGCTGCGCCGGCGGACGCAACACGAATCCATCGTCTTCAGGAAAACCAGGCGCTCCCCATAAGCCCGCGCGGAGCGATCCAGGGCTCAGTGCTGCTCGGGCCGTGGGCTCAGCCGCAATCTCCCGCGTAAACTGCGGAACAGGGCGCGCTTTCATGAGAGCCGCTCGCACCGAGTCACGGATGAAATCGTGTACCAGCGCCTGCTGGCGGAAGCGCACCTCAGTCTTGGATGGGTGCACATTGGCGTCAACCTCGGCGTTCGGCAGCTCGATGAATAGCAGCACGACGGGAAAGACTGACATGGGCAACACGTTGCGGTAGGCTTCCGTGATGGCGTGCTGCACTAAACGGTCACGCACCAACCGGCGATTCACGAAAACAAAGATCGAGTTGCGGTTCAGCTTCTGGACTTCCGGTTTCGAAACAAAACCGTGCACCCGGATGTCGCCCGGAACCGGAGGGGTGTAGTCTTCATCCCGCCGCCAAGGCGGCGGCTCAGGAATTCCAACGCGCTCCAGCTTCTTGGTCGCGGCCAGGGCAATCAGCCGGTCCAGCGTTTCACGACCGAACACCTGATAGATGCGCCCCGAATGCGATTCCACAGGCGCAGCCACCAGCATTGCATTGCTGGCGGAGTGTAGCTCGAAGTGTTTTTCCGGATGCGCCAGCGCATAGTGCGTCACCAGCGAAGCCACATGGGAAAGCTCCGTGGTCTCAGCTCGTAAGAATTTCTTTCGCGCCGGCGTGTTGAAAAAAAGATCACGGACGGAGACGGATGTCCCCTCAGGCAGCCCGGCTTCCTCCACTCTGAGGATCTTGCTTCCGGCAATCTCCAGAAGAGTGCCGCCGGGCTCGTCCAGGGAGCGGGTTTCGAGAAGCACGCGGGACACGGAGGCGATCGAAGGCAGAGCTTCGCCGCGAAAACCGAGAGTATGGATGTTCAGCAGGTCGTCGGCGTCTTTGATCTTTGAGGTGGCGTGACGCTCGAAGGCAAGCAAGGCATCGTCGCGCACCATGCCGCAGCCATCATCGGTGACCTGAATCAGTTTCCTGCCGCCGCCTTCCACCTGGACTTTGATGCGCGTAGCTCCGGCATCAAGCGCGTTCTCTAGGAGCTCTTTGAGCACGGAAGCCGGACGCTCAACCACCTCGCCGGCAGCGATCTTGTTGGCTACGTGCTCTGAAAGCAGGTGAATACGTCCCATGGCACCAGTTTAACCACAAAGGACACAAAGGAACACCTGGGTTCTAGTTTGCAGGAACGAGGGCATCTTTCAGCACAAGGCGACCCTCTTTCAAGTCGCCCGCATGCTTCACGTGGCCTTTGTTTGATCCCTATTTCTGGGAGCTCAACGCAGGTGCCGGATACTGCGGGAGTTTTTCCCGCGTGCGGTTGGCGCGCTGAATGTCCAGCTCGTTGAACAGGAGTGACGGTGCCACGATGGAGCTGGCCAACGGATCGACACGGTTGTAAACATAAGCGTCGTTTCCGGCCGCGATGATCTCGCTGCGCAGAGCACGTGTATCCAGTTCTTTGTCCTTGAACACGGCGCCGCGGACCAGCTGCATGTGGCCATCGGCGACGTAGACTCGCCACAGCAGCCGCGGAGCCAGTTGTGGGCCGGTCGTTTCAACGTAGTATCCGTAGGGACGCCCCTGGTCCTTGCACATCTGGATCAGACGAGCTTTGAGGTCGGCGAACGAGATTCCGTCGGACGCGTTGAAGATCAAGTTGGAAATCTGAGGTCGCGGCGAGCCGCCGAGACTGGCGCGCCCGTGACCGTTGGAGTGGGGAAAATCGCGGATGGGCTCGCGGGCCAGGAGGTAATTGATGAGCACGCCTTTATCAATCACGGTCACCGGCTGAGCCTGAACGCCTTCATCGTCTACGTCGTAGCTTCCGGCCAGAGTTACACCGTCAACCCTCCTCACGCTGGGATCGTCGATTACCGTAAAGAATTCGGGCAGGACCCGACTCTTGAAGTAGGAATTGTATTCACCCCGAGTGCGCGCCGGATTTCCCAGCTCGGGACGAAGACCCAGGATGTTGGGGACCACCAGCCGCTCAAACAATGCCGTGGCCGCGTCCGCGGAAAACAACACCGGTCCGCGATAGTCGTCTTCCACCAGCGGGGCCGAGCGAAGTTCGGCAAAGGTGCCAATCAACTGCCGAGCATCCTTGTCGATTTCATCCTGCTTGGGCAGCTCTTCCGGCCGAGTCACCACGTAGGCGCGGCTGCGGTCCAGACGCATTCCGTCATCGGCCTGCTCCGATGCGGAATAAGAGTAGATGTACATCGGCGTACCCGAGCGGAGCACCGCCCCTTCGGTATTGACGAAGTATCGGTTCAGAACGCGGAAGCGGAGCGCCGCACCGGAAGACTCGAGCGTGGGCTCGGTGCGAAACAAGTCCGAGGTGGAACGTAGCATCTGTCTCCATGAATTCTGGTCCGCATTGAGTTTGGTCAGGTCGTGAAAGGATTGGGCTGGTTTTTCCTGGGAAAAATCCGCAACATCGTTTTCCGTGACCACGTTCTTGAGCGCAGCTTGTTTTTCGGTGAGGCCGCCGAGCGCGGACTTGTAAGCCGTGTCTGTCGCCAGCCATAGCTGGTGGCGAAGAGCCAGCTCATTGTTGTCCGTGGGCATGACTTCGAAACTGCCCTGGCCTTCGCCGAAATAGCTGTCTTGATTGTAATCGCCGATTCGAACCACGACGCGGACCAGGCGTCCCGAGTTCAGTTGCTCTTCGCGCAAGGCCCCCAGAGTTGCGTCAGCCTGGTAATCCTGGATTTCCGTGACCTGGTAGTCGATGTAGTAAGGACGCTCCAGCTGACCCAGCTGCAGCTTCTCCTGGGAGCGTTTCAACTCTGCAACCATGGCTTTGAGCACGGGGTCGCCGTGATCGTCAAAGGTAACCGCGGCCGGCGCCGGTGCCGGTTGATCGTCAGCCCGCATGAGAGTGGCAAACGAAACCACAAGAATCAGCACCAAAGAAGAATATCGACGCATCTTACCGGGCCTCCTGCTTGTTGTGGTTCGGAGCTGCAGCCACATCCGTTTTGTCGAAGCCCGGCGGGGGCAGGACCGGCGGACGCTCGTGGCCTTGCGCCATTTTCTGCACTTCGATCTCGGAGAACAGCATGGCTGGTGCCGCCGCCGCGACCGGAACTGAACCGGACTCGGCCCCGCACTCTCCGTTGAAGACGTCCGTCTTCTGGCCGGTCAGAATGATCCGGTTCAACGCGGCCAGCGGCGTGCCGATGATGTCTACGCCGCGCACCAGTTCATCGGGGCGTCCGTCTGGATACACCTTCCAAACCATCAGCGGCATGACCTGAAACGCCTGCGGCATGTTGCGTAACGTGAGAGTGAAGCCACCGGCGATGTCTTCAAAATAGAGGCCGAAAGGTTTGCCTTGCTTTTTGACTTCGTCGATCAGCAACTGGCGGAGCTGGCTGTCGGGGACGGTCTTGCTGGAGCGTACAATCAGGTTGCCCTGGCGGCCCACCGGCATCAATCCGTCTTGCGCGCGGCCATGGCCGTTGGAATGCTCAAAACCTTTCACCGGCATCCGCGACATCAGAAACTGTTTGAGGATTCCCTGGTCGATCAGCTGCACCCGCTGGCTCTTCTCGCCTTCTTCATCGAAATTGTACTTCCCGCTCAGTTCCACACCGCCCAGCGTGGCCAGAGTGGGATCGTCTTCGACGCTGAGGAACGAAGGCAGCACTGATTGCCCCACCATCTTGGTGAAGGTCTGGCCTTCATTGTCGCCGCGCTGCCGCTGGCCTTCAAGGCGGTGGCCTACAACTTCATGGAAGAACACCGCCGCGGCGCGTCCTGAGAGAAGGGCCGGGCCGCTGAAGGGCTCCACGATCGGTGCCCTCTTCAGACTCTGCAGGTCCTGGGCAATCTTCTCGATTTTGGCGATGATCACGTGCTCCGGGGCCAGTGTTTCAAAGGTAGGGCCATCAAAGGTTTCCGATCGCGCCAGCTCCATCCCGTCGTCGGCGCGAGTCTGCCCCAGAGCCAGGATGCGAATGAGAGGCCGCGAATCGACAATCCGCGTGCCTTCGCTGGAGACGAAATAGTGCGTTGAGTAACGAACCTGCAGGGCTACAGTGGAATTCTCGATCTCGGGGTACTTGGCGAAGATCGCCGAATATCGCCGCAGCCGTTCTTCCCAAACCTTACGATCAAAACTCTCGGGCAAAACGGCTTTGCCCATGTGTACTTCCGGCTTTTCGGTGGAGAAGTCAGCGGAGGAGTCGTCCTCTTGCGCGCGCACTTTGGTTTTGGTCTTCACTTCCAGGTAGCCTTGCGCGGCTTTCTTGTACATGCGATCCGTATTCAGCCAAAGCACGCGAGCCATAGCGTCGGATTTGTCGTCGAGGGGCAGCGTGGTGGTGGTGATGGCATTGAAGCGGTTCTCGCCGTGAGTGTTATCGAGTTCGCGATCGCCTACGCGCACTGAGATATCTACGGAACGCTCGTGCTGGCCGATGTCGGCGACAATCGCGCCGTTGCTGGCCACGATGTACCCGCGGGAATCGTCGTCGGCAGAATAGCTGATGAAATAAGTGGCTGGATCCGCCTTGGCCAGCGAGGTCATGGCCCGGTCCAGCTCCTGCTGCATGGTGCGCATCAGGACTGAGTCGTTACTCCCGCCGGAAGCGGTTTGCGCCGAAGCTGCGGAGACGGTGAGCGCGGCCAGAGTTAAGCCAAGCAAGAAAGACTTGGAAGATAACATGGTATCCACGAGTGTACCTGAACCATTGGACACCGCAAACGTTACCTTGGGACAGATTGACTTTTCTTAACTGTTTTACCTGAATTCGGGTGTAGGTAGGGTCCCGAGTTCGCAGAAGATGGAGCCTTATACTCTGCCTCCCGTTGTCATCTCGTGCCGTAGTCCGGATTAATGTAGCCAGTTTATTCGCTTACGCTCTTGGCTTGCGGCTTCCATCGCAAAACGGGTTTGCGCGCAGCGGCAGTTTCATCGAGGCGCGACACGCGCGTCGAATGCGGCGCGTTCCTCACCAGCTCAGGATCATCCGCAGCTTCGCGGGCGATGGCTTTCATGGCATCGATGAAAAGATCGAGCTCCTCGAGCGACTCGCTCTCCGTGGGCTCGATCATCAGGGCGCCGGGCACCACCAGCGGGAACGACACGGTATAAGGATGGAAGCCGTAATCGATCAGGCGCTTGGCGATGTCCCCAGTCTTCACGCCTTTCTGTGCTTGACGCTGGTCACTGAATACCACTTCATGCATCGATCCGCTGTTGTATGGCAGCGTGTAGTCGGACTCCAGCATTTTGCGAATGTAGTTGGCGTTGAGGACGGCGTCCTCGGTGGTCTGGCGCAGACCGTCATAGCCATTGGCCATGATGTAGGCGAGGGCCCGCACGTGCATTCCGAAGTTCCCGTAGAACATCCGCACCCGTCCTACTGAATCTGGACGGTTGTAGTCAAAGCCGAGTGTGCCGTCCGGTTTTTCGAGGATGGTTGGCTTGGGAAGAAACCTTTCCAGGATCTTCTTGCAGGCGACCGGTCCGGACCCTGGGCCGCCTCCGCCGTGTGGCGTAGAAAAAGTCTTGTGAAGGTTCAGATGCATCACGTCCACACCGAAGTCTCCAGGACGAGTCTTGCCGACGAGCGCGTTCATGTTAGCGCCGTCCATGTATAGGAGACCGCCTTTCTGATGGAGAATGTCGGCGATCTTGGCAATCTCGTGTTCGAAAATTCCCAGCGTGTTGGGATTGGTCAGCATGAGGCCGGCAATGTCTTCATTCATCTGGCTGGCCAGCGCGCTGATGTCCACCATGCCTTGGGCGTTTGACTTCAAGTTTTCAACCGCGTATCCGCAAATTGCGGCCGTGGCCGGATTGGTGCCGTGAGCGGAATCCGGAATCAGAATCTTCTTGCGCGGATTTCCCATCGAGCTCAGGTATGCCTTCATCAGCAGAATGCCGGTCATCTCGCCATGCGCTCCGGCAGCGGGCTGGAGGGTGATCGCGTCCATGCCGGTGATATCCAGCAGGCAATCAGCCAGAGTCTTCATGATGCGCAGCGCGCCTTGCGAAATCCTTTCCGGCTGATACGGGTGCGCTTCCGCCAAACCGCGCAGCCGGGCCACAACCTCATTTACACGCGCGTTATACTTCATGGTGCACGAACCCAGCGGATACATCCCGAGATCGATGGCGTAGTTCCACGTGGACATACGTGTGAAGTGGCGGATGATCTCCATCTCGCTAACTTCGGGCATATTACCTAGGTCTTCGCGCACGGCCGCGCCCAGAAGTTTCCTGGGATCGATCGCAGGGACGTCAAGCGGCGCCAGACGGTAGGCTTTTTTGCCTGGCGACGAACGCTCGAAGATCAGACCCTCATTCTGGTTGACATGGCGCGTGGCCTTCTTGATGTCGCGATCGCTCATCGGCCCACCGCCTTGGCCGCGGTATCAATTTCTCCTTTGGTGTTCATCTCGGTACAGCACCACAACGACGCGTTACCCAGTTCGGGATAGAACTTGCTCAGTGTGAAGCCTCCAATGATTCGCTTCTCGAGAAGCCGGTTGTTGATGTCGTGAGGATCTTCTTGGGTCTGGACCACAAATTCGTTGAAACGCGGCGCGCCGGGGAACAGCACCTTCCCTTTCTTGGCGAACTCACCGGCAGCGTAGGCGGCTTTAGCGAGATTCTGGCCGGCGAGTTCCTTCAGGCCTTCACGCCCGTAAACGGTCATATAAATAGTGGCCATGGTGGCGATCAACGCCTGGTTGGTGCAGATGTTGGATGTCGCCTTTTCCCGGCGGATGTGTTGTTCGCGTGTGGCCAGAGTGAGCACGAAGCCACGTTTGCCGTTGCGGTCGTGGGTTTCGCCGACCAAACGCCCAGGCATCTGCCGGACGAACTTTTCTTTGGTCGCAAGCACGCCGGCGTAGGGGCCGCCGAACCCGAGCGGCACGCCGAAGGACTGCGATTCCATCGAGACAATATCGGCCTCAGTCGGAGGCCTGACAATACCCAACGACAGGGCCTCGGCGATCGAGACCGCCAGCAGCGCGCCTTTGCTGTGCGCCAGGTCGGCGACCGCGGCTACATCCTCGATGGTCCCAAAGAAGTTCGGCGATTGAATTAGGACGCAGGCTGTATCGTCCGTGATTTTCTTCTCCAGGTCGGCCATGTCTACGCGGCCATTTTCAAGGTAGCCGCACTCGGCAACCGGCAGTCCCTGGTGCTGCACATACGTGTGGATCACTTCGCGATACTCGGGGTGAACCGTCCGGGCCGCCACCGCGGATTTTCTTCCGGTCACCCGACAGGCCATCATCAGAGCTTCGGCCGCACCGGTAGAGCCGTCGTACATGGACGCGTTGGCCACTTCCATGCCGGTCAGCTCGCAAACCATCGTTTGGAATTCAAAGATGGCTTGCAGCGTGCCCTGAGCGATCTCGGGCTGGTACGGGGTGTAGGCAGTGAAGAACTCGCCGCGGGAAATCAGCGAATCGATCACTACCGGCCGGTAATGATGATAGGCGCCGGCGCCGAGAAAGACCGCGTAGCCCGCGGCATTGGTCTCGCTGCGTTCACGGAAATAATCCACAACCTCAGATTCCGCCATCTGCCGCGGCACCTTGAGGTCGCGATAGAGGCGGTACTGCTCAGGAATCGGCTCGAACAACTCGTCGATGGACTTGCAGCCGATTTCGCGCAGCATCTGCTCGCGGTCGCTGGGGGATTTAGGAAGATAACGCATGTATGGAATTCAGCCTCTAGGGGGTATTACTTCTCTTCCTCGACGTACTTCTGGTAATCGTCGGCCGAAAGCAGGGCATTGGTCTCGGCGGGATTCGAGAGTTCGAGCTTGATCATCCAGGCAGCGTGAGCATCCTTATTGATGTTTTCCGGCGACTGGTTGAGAACGTCGTTGACCGCGGTGACCTTGCCCGACACCGGCGCAAACAGCTCCGAGACCGCTTTCACCGATTCCACGGTGCCGAAACTCTTGCCCGACTCGAGCACGGTGCCGACTTTGGGGAGCTCGACGAAAACGATATCGCCCAACGCCTCCTGGGCATGGTAGGTGATGCCCACCGTCCCGCTGTTGCCGTTCACTTGAATCCACTCGTGCTCTTTCGTGTACTTGTAATCTTTCGGATATGCCATGGATGAGTTGTCCTTCGTCGCGTCTACGTTTTCTTCGCGCGTTTGTAAAACGGCGTCGGCACGACCTTGCACTTGATCTTCTGCCCACGGATTTCAACGAACACTTCGTGATCGATCGCAGACTCGGCAGGCGGCACGTACGCCAGGGCAATGTTCTTCTTCAAAAACGGTGCGTAGGACCCGCTGGTAACGTACCCGATCTCCGCTCCTGACTGGCTAAAAGCTTTGTAGCCGTCGCGGGGAATGCCCCGATCTAATGCTTCCAAGCCGACCAGCGTGCGTTTGAGTCCTTCCGCTTTCGCTTTTTCCAAAGCCTGACGGCCGATGAAATCGGTCTTCTCCATCTTGCAGAAGCGGTCGAGACCGGCTTCCCACACGTTGATGCAATCGGAAATCTCATGCCCGTAGAGAGCCATGCGGCCTTCCAGACGCAAGGTATTGCGAGCGCCCAGGCCGCAGGGCACAATCCCGTACTCTTTGCCGGCATCGATAACCTCGCCCCAGACTCGCTCGCTGGTGGTGATATCGGAGGGCACATAAATCTCGAAGCCATCCTCGGCCGTGTAACCGGTGCGGGCGATCAAGGTGTTCGGCAAGCCACAAACGGTTCCATGTTTGAACCAGTAATTCTTGATCGGCGCCAGCTCGATGTTAGTGAGCTTCTGTAGCGTGGCTTCCGCCTTCGGCCCCTGGATGGCAAGCTGAGTGTAGTAGTCGCCCACGTCGTCGGCGTGGCAGCGAAATCGCGCCACATTTTTCTTAACCCAGCCGTAATCCTTTTCCCTCGTGCCCGCGTTGATCACCAGCAGATAATCATTCTGGCCCAGCTTGTGGACGATCAAGTCGTCCACGAAAGTGCCCTCGGGGTAGAGCAGAGCTGAGTAGTGCGCCTGGCCTTGCTGCAGCTTGGACGCATCGTTCATGCTGATCCACTGTACGGCTTCGAGCGCCTGAGGGCCGCGGACCAGAATGTCGCCCATGTGGGAAACGTCAAATAATCCCACGCTGGTGCGAACCGCCAGGTGTTCCTTCATCAGGCCGCCGCTCGTGGGGTATTCCACCGGCATGTCCCAGCCGCCAAAATCTACCATCTTGGCTCCCAGGCGGCGATGCAAAGCGTTGAGCGAGGTCTTCCTGAGTGCGTTTTCGGCCATCGAAGACAAACTGCTTCCCTTTCGCAAGCTTGGAGATGGGCGACAGAATCCGCCGCCGGGGCATCAGGAACCATGTAGGTTATCATCCGCAGATTTCCAGGGTCAAACGGGCGGCGATGCCGGTAGTGGTACAGTAATCCCCTATTGCTTGCCAATAGAACGCGATGCTATGCTCCTTCAGGTATCCAATAGGAGTAAGGATGGGCGACAAGAAAGACGTTTGGCAGGGCACGCTGGCCCTCATGGTGCTGCGGACGCTCGACGCCATGGGCCCGCTGCACGGCTACGGCATCGCGCGCCGCATCGAGCAGATCAGCGCCGACGCTCTCACCGTCCAGTATGGAACCCTCTACCCCGCCCTGCTCAAGCTAGAGCAGGAAGGCTACATCACGTCGGAGTGGGGAGTTTCGGAGAACAACCGCAAGGCGCGCTTCTACCGTCTCACCCGCGCCGGCCGCAAACATCTGGAGAGTGAGGCCCGCGACTGGCAGAAGACCACCTCCATCCTCGAGCGCTTTCTCAAGGAAGAGCCGTCGGCATGACCGGCTAACACCCAGTCCCGCGGCAACGCTCGATGCCACCGCGATACCCAAGCAAAACGTCGAAAGCAGGCTCCAGTGGGCGCAACACCGTTGGCTATTGCCGGGGACGTTGGAATCGCGCTAATCTCCGCCTATGCCCAAGCTCTTTCAGTGCGCCGTCTGCGACCTTCCCGAACGGCGTTGCGAGTGCGAGCGCTATTGCTGCCTGTGCCAGAGTCTGGAGGAAGCACGTCTCTGCGAAGACGGTTTCTTCTACTGCCGTCCCTGCCGCGAGTCTTGCGATCTGCAAGCTCAATATAGGGAAAGCGAATAGGATCGGATCATCGGAGAACCAATCTGGAGTTTTGACGCTACTCTTCAGGAAAGCAACTCCACGTATCGCATAGCTAGAATCGAATAGGCTTAACCAGGCTAAGACAGCCTTTGTGACCAAGCCATGACCCGGTCTCCCGATCACCCGATGTCCAATCCGGTTCGCTACTACTTCGCTCTTTTCGAGCGTTGGGGTCCGCAAAACTGGTGGCCTGCCGAATCGCGCCTGGAGGTCATCGTGGGCGCCTACCTTACGCAGAATACCAACTGGAACAACGTGGAGAAGGCGATTGCCAACCTGCGCCGCGCGCGAGCGATCAGTATACCGGCGCTCCGGCGTATTCCTTTGCGGCGTTTGGAAACGCTGATTCAACCTTCGGGATACTTCCGGCAAAAAGCCAGCAAGCTCAAGACCTTCGTACGCTTTCTCGACAAGAACTACGCCGGCTCTCTCGGCCGCATGTTAGCCCAGCCCACCGGCAAGCTGCGGGAAGAGCTCCTGGCGCTCAACGGCGTCGGCCCCGAGACCGCGGATTCGATTCTGCTGTACGGTGGCAACCATCCTGTCTTTGTGGTGGATACCTACACCCGCCGCGTGCTCGAACGCCACGGGATCATCACTGAGAAAACCGGGTACGAGGAGATTCGGGCCCTGCTGGAACGTACGCTGAGCGGCGCGACTCCAGAGGAACTGACCTTCGTCCGGCGTGGGGCGGAGCCGCGGCATCCAGTTTCGCGCATGAGCCGGGCCACACGTAGCGACCTCGTGCAGCACTATAACGAGCTGCACGCCTTGATCGTTCGCGTTGGGAATCTGTATTGCAGGAGTGCGCCTGAGTGCGAAGCATGTCCCTTGCGGGAGTTTTTGCCACATCACTAAAAATGTCGCCGTGCGTCCGAGCTACTCGGGCCAGATCTCCAGTGCAGTCTTGCTCAGGATCTGCTCCTTGACTGCGTCGGGCAGGGGCAGAGCGCGGAACTGACTTAGGTTCTGTTCGATCTCGGGAATTCCGGGGCTGGGCCAGTCGGTGCCGAACAGCGTCTTGTGCGCGATCTCCTCGATCCGCGGAAAATACTTGAGTAGCAGCTTGGGCGGAACTCCGCTGATGTCCAGGTGCACGTTCGGATGCCGCCGCAGCAGGAAGAACGCAGTCTGCATCCAGATGGGCCGCCCGCCGTGGGCCATCAAGATTCTGAGTTTGGGGAAGTCCACCGCTACGTCGTCTACATAGATCGGATCACCATACTTGTTGCGGGCCGCCGGGAAGATCGAAGTCCCGGTGTGTACCATCACAGGAATGCCATGGGCCTCAGCGGTGCGATAAATGGTCGCCAGCTCCTTTACGCCGTTCGTGTAATCGTTGGCATACAGGAGCTGATGCGGTGGATGAATCTTGATCAGGCGGATGCCCAGGCGCACGATCTGGTCCATGTCAGCCTGCACGTTGTGGCTGTGCCGTGGGTGCACGCTGCCGCAGGAAAGCAGACGCTTGGGATTCTCTTTGCAATACTCGGCCACCCAGCGGTTGACCTCCGTGGTCAGGCCCATCACTTCCGGCGCCACATAATTAATGAGGACGGCGCGGTCCACGCCAACCGAGTCCAGGTATTTCAGCAGCGCTTTGGGTGAGCGGCAGTATTCGAGAATGTCGTCAAAGCGGCCTCGGGCCTTCTTCATGAGTTCGATCGGTCCGGCCTTGAACATCTCGTAGGGCTGGATGTGGATGTGGCAGTCGGTGATGAGCATGGGTGGATATCAGTAGTTAGTAATTAGCATAGCGCAAAGCAATCACCTGCCTGTGCAATGCGGACAGCAATTCACCGCCAAGCCAATACTGAGTGCTAATTGTTTAGAACCGCCATAACCGCCCTCTTCGCGTATACCTTGACCACCTCGCGCCGGTACTCGGGCGTCAGCGCCGAGGTGGTCAAGGGCTTGGCGGTCTTGGCTGCAAGTTCACCGACGACGGTCGCTACGTGTTCGTCGATATGCTTTCCCACCAACGCGTGTTCGGCGGCCGCGACCAAAAGCGGCGCGGGATTGACCGCAGTAACAGCCACGCACGCAGACTCCACAGGTCCGTCGTTTTGCTTCACGGCCACGGCCACACCGGCCAGCGGGTAGTCGATCGAGCCGCGGAGACGCAGCTTCATATAACTCCCCTTCCATCCCGCCGATGACGCGGGGAGAAACACGCGTGTCAGCATCTCGTTGTGCGCCAGCTTCATTCTCGAATCGCCGATGTTGGTGTAGAAGTCGCGGATGGGCACGCGCCGGAAACCCTTGGGTCCGGCGACCTCCAGCTCCGCGTTCAGACAGAGCAGCGCCGGAGGCGTGTCGCCGGAGAAAACTGCCCAACATTTCTTGCCGCCCGGGGCCACGTGGCAGAGGTCGCCATCCTTCTTGATGCAGAAACCGCAGGACCTGCGCCACTGCAGCGACTGGTTGTACCAGACGCAGCGCGTATCCAGGCAGATGTTGCCGCCCAGCGTGCCCATGTTGCGCAGGATGGGGGAAGCCACGGTCATGGCCGCCTCGTGCAGCACGCGATAGTCGCGGCGGATAAGTTCCGAGTCCTCTACGACGGCAAGCGGAGTGAGCGCGCCGATTACCACGCCCGCGCCCGGGTGGGCGTGGATACCGTTAATCTCCTCCATGCCACGAATGTCCATCACATGTGCGGGTGTGAAAAGCCGCTGCTTCATGGAGGGCAGCAGATCCGTGCCGCCGGCAAGGATATGGAGATCCCCACCGTACTTGGCTAGGTAGCCGACAGCCTCCAGTATATTGGACGGACGCAAGAGTTTGAACGACGGGAGGCTCAATCGTCACCTGCCGCGGGCTCGGGTTGACGTTCGCGCCGCGCCGGGTCCAGCTCGTGACGTCGAGGACCTTTGCCTTTGTACCAGGTCGATCCGCCGTGTTCACGGAATGTGCGCGGCTCTGTAGGATCGGCGCCGCGAGTGATCTCGAGGGCGTTGGTGGCTTTCGCCTTCTGCCGTAACGCTGCCAGGACACGTTCCGGCGTGAACGGCGCTTCGCGCAGACGTATGCCCGCCGCGTCGTAAATGGCATTGGCGATGGCAGGAATGGTCGCGGCCAGCGAACCTTCGCTCGCTTCCTTGGCGCCGAACGGGCCTTCCGGATCGACGCTTTCGACGATGATACATTCCACCTCCGGGGACTCCACGGCTGACGGCGACTTGTACTCGAGCATGCCGGGGTTCATCAGCAGGCCGTCTTTCCAAACCATCTCTTCCTGCAGCGCCTGGCCCAGGCCCATCCACACCGAGCCGATCACCTGGCCTTCGACCGACACCGGGTTCAACGCGCGGCCGCAGTCGTGCGCGGCCCAGACCTTGTGGACAGTGACCTGGCCGGTCTCGCCATCCACGCTGACCTCGGCGACCTGCGCAGCATAGGAATACGCCGGCGAGGGCCCTACGCCCGCACCTTTGAATGCGCCACCGCGAGCTTCTTTGGGCGGAGCATACGATCCGGTTCCACTCAGCGCTCCGCTGAAGTCGATGGCCGAGACCACTGCTTCTTCAAAGCTCATGTGATCCTTCACACCGTCTTCTTTTCGCTTCTGTTGGAGCGAACCGCGCAGAGTCTGGCCTTCGACCCGGCCGCTGACTTCCTGCACCGTGCTCTTTTCCGCGGCTTGCTCGGCCCGGGAAATGTTGCCATTAATCCTTGGTTCGGACGTATTACGCTTCCACACTACGTCGTTGCGCATGACCACGTCTTCGGGAGCGCAACTCATCTTGCGAGCAGCTGCCGCCGCGATCTTCTTTCGTACGTCTTCGGCTGCACGCAGCGATGCATTGCCGTTCATGAAGGTCACGCGGCTCGAGTACGAGCCGATGTCGATAGGCGTAAGGTCAGTATCGGCGGCTACGACTTTGATCCGCGACAGGCTGATGCCCAGGCCTTCGGCCACGATCTGCGCCACCATGGTGTCGGATCCCTGGCCGATGTCTGAGGCCCCCGTGTAGACCACCACGCCACCGTCGCGGTCGATTTTGATGTTGACGGTCGAGTGCGGCATGTCCGACCGGATAATGCTGTTGGCGGCGCCGCTCACATAATGACTGCAGGCAATGCCCAAGCCCCGTCCCGGCGGCAGCTTGCCTTTACGCAATTTCCACTGCGACTGCTTGACCACCTTCTCAATGCACTCCGGCAAGCCGTAACTCAGCACACGCAGATTGTTCACGGTCACGCATGGTGGCTTGAGCAGGTTTCTGCGGCGAATCTCTGCGGGGTCGATCTTCAGTTGGGCGGCAATCTCATCCAGTTGCGATTCGAAGGCGAAGCGCACGTTGACGGTCCCGTGGCCGCGCATTGCGCCACACGCCGGCTTGTTGGTTAACACGCGATAGCCGTCATAGCGGATGTTGGGGATGTCATAGAGCGCGCCCAGCAACGCGCCAGAGTAAAGGATGGTCACTACGCCGTACGAACAATAAGCGCCGCCGTCCTGCACCACGCGCGCTGCGACCGACGTCAGCCGGCCGTCGCTCTTGGCGCCGATTCTCAGGTCAATGATGGTGCGCGGACGTCCGCGATGCGCCCAGAAGACCTCTTCGCGCGTGTATGTGATCTTCACCGGAGCCGCGGCCTTGCGCGCGGCAACTGCGGCGATGATCTCAAGCGGTATCACTTCACTCTTGCCGCCAAAGCCGCCGCCCACCAGAGGCTTGATCACTCGGATCTGCGACATCGGCAAGTCCAGAACGATGGAGAGCTTGTGCTGCAGATAGTACGGCACCTGAGTCGACGACCACACGGTGAGGCGTCCCGGCTGCCCGGTTAATGGGTCGACTTCAAACGACGCCAAGGTGGAGTGCGGCTCCATGGCCGCATGCGTGACCTCGGCGGCGATGTAACGGTGCTCGACGATCAAATTGGCTTCAGCGAATCCCTTGTCGGGGTCGCCGAAAACGTGGTGGTAGTCCTTCTCGATGTTGTTGGGCCGCTGCGAGTGGATCCAGTCCTTTTCAGCCCTCATCGAGTCTTCGGGATCGAACCACGCCGGCAGCAGATCGTACTCAACGTCGATGAACTCCAGTGCTCGCTCGGCTATGGCTTCCGACGTCGCGACCACGCAAACCACATTGTCGCCAACGTAGCGGGCCTTCTCGACGGCCAACGCCGTCTCATCGTGCCCGACGGGGAGAATGCCATATTTGTTGGGCGCGTCGGGGCCAGTCACCACGGTGACAACGCCTTCCAAGGCGAGAGCCTTGGAAGCATCGATCTTCTTGATCAAGGCGTGAGGATGCGGCGAGTGCAGTATCTTGCCGATCAGCATACCGGGCAGCGAAAGATCGTCCGCATACTTGCCCTGCCCTGTGGTCTTACCCGCCGAGTCAACCAGTGCGACCCGTTTGCCGATGATGGAAAAGTCAGCCATTACGACTTAGTTGTTTGTGTTTCGCCAAACCAACTTCAAGCTATTCTTCTGTGTTCCGTCGGGCCTAAGTGGCTCGAGTTGCTGTTGGTGCTGCTCGCCGCTCGTCTCCGTCTCTCCGCGTTGAACTCTCACCTTGCGACCTTCTCCGCCGCGATCGCCGCCTTGATCGCCTGATACATCTGGGTGTAGCCGGTGCAACGGCACAGGTTTCCGCTCAAAGCGTGGCGAATGTCCTCCTCGGAGGGATCAGGGTTGCGATCGAGCAGCGCCTGTACCGTGATCATGAAGCCGGGAGTGCAATAACCGCACTGGGCCCCGCCCCAGTCGCCATAGGCTTTCTGGATCGCGGCCAAGGCACCATGGTCGGCGATGCCCTCCACCGTCGTGATCTCCGGGGCAGTCGATTCGTCTCCAGCACAACTCATCGCCAACATCGTGCAGCTCAGCGCGGGAACGCCCTCGACCAGCACCGTGCAGGCGCCGCAGGAAGAGTCGTCGCAGCCACGTTTGGAGCCAGTAAGCTCAAGCTCACAACGCAGCACGTCGAGCAGCAGCTCGCTGGGCTCGACCGCTAGCTCGTGCGTGCGGCCGTTGACGCGGAGTTCGATGAGTTCTTTCTTCATGATCCAATTGGCTTCATGATTCCAAATGGCGGAGGTCCGACAGAGGGCCTCACGGCGCCAGTCAGAAAAACCGAACGGACGTTCGTTAAAATCATACAAGGTTATGTACGGATTATCCAGTCGCGTCAAGAAGGCATCGGCTTCTGAGCCGCAAATCCCGCCAGCCCGGTTCCCGAGTGCACCAGGGATGGAGTGTCGTCCCGACGCACGACCGTTGCCGGCCCCAACCCGATCAGGTAGCGGCCATCGCCGCTGCCGTCTAAACCGTTGGCCAGCACGCGGACGCGGTGCGTGAGATCAAAGCTCACAGCCGCTCCGCCGCTTGCGCCCATTTTCGAATTCGACTGGAAGCCCCCGGCCGTCATAGCTCCGGCGGACGGCTTACGATCTCAAAGAAGCTGCGGATCGCGTATGCGCAACGAGCTATCCGCAGGCCCAGGAGTTTGCCGCCAAACATATTCTTGAGCCTCCATCGGAGGAACAAATGCTTGGACTCTTGACCGCCGCGAAATCGAAGTAACGACTGAGAGAGGTTGTTGTAGAGCTCTAGTAACCGTAATCCGTCGCTGCCGCGTAGGCGTGATGTTTCACGCCCAATTCTGCCATTCGCTCCCGGCCCAACTGTTCGACGTACCCAGCGCGGTCGCCCACGCTATGGATAAAGCGTCCGGCCCAAGTCGTGAAGTCGGCCGGCGTTCTTGTCTCCGCGTGGTATTGCTGGAAGAAGGCGTCGTCCCGCTTGTAGTAACCCTGCACCGGCGACGGATGGGCTCCGTAGGGGCATTCGACGACGGCCGAAACCAGAAAACCGGGGATCACAGTGCGGTTGGGGTCGCTGGCGATGACGGCTTCGTCCACGATCTCCTCGGCGCACACAATCACCTTTCGAGCAGCGCGGACGCCTTCGATCATCACGCCAAAATTTCCCCAGCAATGCGCGTTGCCCTGCCGGTCAGCGCGCTGCAGATGGACGATGGCCACGTCGGGCACGATCGCTCGTACTGCTAGCAGAGTTTCTTTGGGTTCGAAGGGCGAGACGATCTGATAAAAGAAATGATTGCCCTTGGGGACGTCTGACCCCTGGGCCGTCCGTGTCGGCAAGTACGGAACCCCCAGGGCGCCGGCCTGGAGCCCCAGCGCGATGGAGAAGTTGGTCATGTTGAAAACCTTAAGCCGTTCTCCCGGTGCGCCAGGATTCTCGACCTCCGTGGCGCGACGGAAGTTGTACGCCGAACCCATCATCACGTTGCCCACCCAGGCCGCCACCACATCCTTCACGCAGCCGGCACCGATGAGCTGGTCAAAGAGAATGTCGGATATCGGGCCAATGACTCTCAGTCCGCGTTTCTCTTGGCGTATCAGCTCATGGCCAGCCGCAAACGGAATCATCTGCTCCATCTGCAAACCGAGGGCTACGCTCGCGCCGTCAGGAACGTGTTCGGCGATGGCTTGGCGAAGGCTGGAGATTTTGGACATAGATCACCGGTACTTACGAAGGTACGCCTTTGAATGTATTTTGGGGCCAGCGCGAAATGTCGCCCCAGAGTCGTAGATGACATCGCCCACTCGTGAAGTCCCCACCACAGCGCCGAAGATCGAAGACCTCAATGGCCCTTCCAATGGGGCTTCCGCTTCCCCAGCCAGGCCTGGACGCCTTCTTTAGCGTCTTCAGTCTGCATAAGCTCGTCCAAATATATCTTCTCGGCACGGGCCAGGCCCTTGTCGAGATGTACAGAGTCCCAAGCGTAAAAAGCCTTCTTGGCGCTGGCCAGAGCTGCCGGACTAAGCTTGAGCAGGTGAGCGAGCGTCCCCTCGATCCCCTCTTTCATCTCACCCTCGGCGTAGGCTTGATTGGCCAGGCCCCACTCGGCGGCCTGGAGACCGCTGAACATCCGCCCGGTGAAGACGAGCTCGGCAGCGCGCTTCTCGCCCACCAACGCCGCCAGTGCTGCACAGGCCACAGGCGGGTAACAGCCAAGAGTAATCTCGGGAAAGCCCCACTTGGCTTTCTCAGTGGTAAAGCACATGTCACACACCATGGCCAGCTCCGCGCCGCCACCCAGACACACGCCATGGACTTCAGCGATAGTGATCTTGGGGAACCTGGCCACAGCCAAGATCAGGGCATGAAATTTCTGCAGCATTTCCTGGGCCTGTTCAGGAGTGTGCACGTCCACATCAACACCCGCTGAGAAGCCGCGTTCCCCGCCGGTCAGAATTACAGTCGTAATCTCCCGGCGCTGCCCGATCTTGTTCAGGGCATCGGCCAATTCGTCCATTTGCTGGAAGTCGAAGACGTTGAGCGGCAGATGGGTGAACGTCACCCGGGCCAGAAGGCCGTGGATTTCGAGAATGAGTCGTTTCTCAGCGGTGGGGGTCATGGCATTCGGGCAGCTAGAGTTTACCCGATCACCGCATCCCGGCCGTAGCTACATAAAACCGATTGAGTAAGTGCAGTGGAAGGCCCTTAGGGCTTTGCGGGGAGCGGCTGCCAGAGCTCAATCTTATTCCCATCCAGGTCATAGATCCAGGCAAAGCGACCGTAGGATTCATTCATTCGTTTGGCGTCAATCTTTACTCCCTCTTGTTTTAAGCGGTCGAGCAAAGCATCCAGATCG
>DATDGP010000141.1:0-4288 GCA_036522035.1 Terriglobales bacterium | reverse complement strand
CGATTACGGCAAGGGTGCTCATATTGCTTTTCTCCTTTTGATTTGGGATTAATACTCCTCCGGCAGAATCAAACTGCTGGCTGCGGCGGCGTCGGTGATGGTCCCGGAGCGCCACAGCAAACCGCGAACACGGCGGATGGTGTAGGCTTCGGGACTGGTCTGGTCGAACTTGCAGGCGGGACAAATGGGCCAGTCGAAAGTGACGCTCACGATCTGGTCGCAAATCAGGCATCGCTGCGGACACTTTCGGTCAAGCCGCTCGCCGATGGTCATGGCTAATTCGCCTCCTGACCGGTGTGCATAGGGGCACGGCCTGCGCGGAGAATCTGGTCGGTGGCGTGAAAAATACGCTGTGCGGACTTCTCGGTGATCGGCTCACCCTGCGCCCAGGACTGAATGTAGGCGCGACTAAACTCGGCGCCGGGCAAGCCAAGCGATTTGCAACAAAGCAGCGCCACTGCCTCGGCTTCAACCTCTCGGACATTTCGTGCCGTGTGCTCACCATCCGAAAGGTCACCGTCGTCGACGTGGTTGAGAACTTGGTGGGCTAGCTCGTGGAAGAAAGTCTTGCGGGGGTGCGCCGCGATCGGACTAACTGCGACCTTGCGGCCTCTGATCGCGTAGCCCTGTACGTTGCCGTTAAGGTCGGTAAATTCTTCGCGGGTGATCTGGAGGCTGACTAGAGCGGCTTCTTCATTCCATGCCGGTAAGGGTTCGGGCTGATACTCTGCGCCATCGGTCTGGCTTAGAACAAACCAGTATCCTCGGAGCGCAAACCTGGTGTAGTAAATCTCGTGTTGCTCGTCGGCTTCGTCGTCACGGCTTGCAGCCTGGGTTCGCTTATAGGTAAACGGCATCCAGAGACTGAGAGCCTTCGACCCTTTCTTAACGTGGCGTCCAAGCTGTTTCCACTTGAGATACGTGGCCAGTGGACCGAGCGGAATTCGCCGCTCAACGCACTGGCAGTAGGCTAGAATCTGATTGCCGATGGAGTAGCTCCAAAAGCGGGTGTAAGCCTCGTGGATAATGCCGGACTTCGTTAGAGCCTCGTTTAGAAGCTGCGCCCATGCCGTGCGTTTCTCAGTCTCCTCTCTCTCTCTTCCCCTTCCTGTGTTGCCCTGCGGGCTCGCGCTCCCGTTGGTATCGGCCTGCTGCGATATGATTTCCTCGGTCACGTTGGTTCTCCTTTTCTGGCCCCTCTTGACGGGGCACCCAAGGGCAGGTGGTGCCTGCTCCCAGCGGCTGCTTTTGCGGGGGAGCCAAGAAAATCCCTCGTCGTTTTTTCGCTTGATTTTCTTGGAGGGACCGCAACCCGAAGGGCGGGCGTTAGCCCGAAGCAGAGCTCGCGTCCGCAGGGCGCAGGGGCTTTCGCCAGCCTGCCGTGCCCGTCAAGAGGGAACAGATGAGGAGAGATGACTGAGGGGAAGGCAGCGGCCGGTAGTTACGGGGAGCGTGGCCTCCGCAGGGCTAACAAGGCATAGAAGCAGTATGGATTTGCGAAGGGCCGGTGTTTCTATGGAGTTCTTCGACAGGGACGGAGATCAGTGGTTGGTCTGGTACCTATCTGAATACCAGAGCCATCGATACGGGTCAGCCGTCTGTGGTCAGCTACGAGCGCCATTTCGAGATATCGGCAGGGAGCGTTAGCGGAAGTCCTGACCGGTGCTCGCGGGTGCTGCTGGAAGGGGTCCAGCTCTGGCGGGCGGCGCACCGAAGCGCCCAGCGTCGGATTCCAAGATAGCCGAACATAAAGGACGTTATTTGCTATTAAAATGAACCCTGTAAGTCCCACTCCTGAACCCGGCGACGATTTGGTCCGCGCCGACTTACAACTGCCCTCGCTCTCCGACCAGTTGCCGGAGATCCTCGCCCGCGCTGGCCAGGCGGCCGTGTTCGCCGCCGATGAATTCTTTTATGGCCGCCTCCGCAACGAGCAGACGCGATCCGCGTACCTGGTCGCGGTCAAACGATTTCTGACGTGGGGCGAGGAGCGCGGCTTGGAGCTCGTCCGGATCACACCCAAGGACGTGGGCCAGTACTTCGACGGGCTCCGAAAAGAAAATGTCAGCATCGCCACCCGCAAGCAACATTTGGCCGCCCTGCGTCACTTCTTCGACGGCTTGGTGACCCGCCACGCCATGATCTTGAACCCCGCCCTCTCAGTCCGAAGCGAGCGCTACGAGGTGATCGAAGGGAAGACGCCCGAGATTACTGTCAGCGGCGCCCGGCAGCTGCTGGCTGCGATCGACACAAAGACCGTGGTAGGGCTCCGTGATCGCGCCATCGTGGCGATTCTAATCTATACGGCGTCGCGAGCCGGCGCCGTGGCCACTCTGAAGCGCGGCAGCTTTTATCATGCCGGCGAGCAGTGGATGCTGCACTTCGAGGAGAAGGGCGGCAAGTCGCGCGAGATCCCGGTCCGCCATGATCTCGAGCAAATGATCTTTGCGTACCTTGATGCCGCCGGACTTCGGAATGCGCGTAAGGACACTCCGCTTTTCCGAACGGCTTACAAGAAGACGGGTCAGCTCACTAGGAACCCAATGTACGTCATCGACGTCTGCCGTATGGTCAAACGGCGCCTCCGCGACGCGGGCTTGCCTGGCGTGCTATCGCCGCATTCTTTCCGCGTAGTGTCCAAAAACCCGCAGCACCGGAAAGTTCAGGTCCAGGCATGCCAGCCCAGTAGTGAACTTCTTGCCTGACCCCTGTGGGGCGCGTAAATTTACCGTCTGGCTCCGCATTCGGGCGAGGCAACGCTTGAAACGGCGGGCCGGCGGTATCAAAAGGCCATGCTCCTATGTCACCTCAACTCCTCCGGCGCGGCATGCCTGCGCGTTTAGGCCGCCTGACGATAATAGTAGTTGAGCATTCCGCCTAGCCTCTGCCGGCGCCGGATCGCTCCTCTGCTTTCGGGATGACTACGTTCCTCAACGATCAGCCGATTGCCCAGACCTTGGTGATTGCGCTCGTGATGGTAGTGCTCCACAAATTCGCGGATCCCCTTCCGCAACGAGCCCTCGCCGAATAGAATGATCCGCTCCAAACACGATTCCTTAATGGTTCTAACGAAGCGCTCGGCGTGGGCGTTGAGATTCGGCGAGCGCGGCGGCAGCTTCACTGATTCGATCCCACTGGCCTCGATGATTTTCGAGAACTCTCCGGTGAACAGCGGGTCTCGATCGTGGATCAAGTATCGCTTCCCGATCAGGAAGCCTTCCTCAGCGTCCAGGAGGTTGCGGGCGACCTGACTCATCCAAACCCCATTCGCCTCCCGCGTCACTCCGGCGACTTGAACCTTACGACTCGACAGATCGATCAGGAAGAGCACCAGGAATCTCGTCAAACCCTGACGCGTCCAGGCTTCGATGGTGAAAAAGTCCGCAGCCACGGTCACCTCTCGGTGTCGAGACAAAAATTCCTTCCAGGTGGTCTTTCGCTCGCGCTCCGGTGCTGGCTCCAGTCCGTGCTCCTTCAGAATGTTGGCAATCGTGCCGCGCGCCACCTCATGGCCCAGATTGGCCAACGCTCCTTGGATTCTTCGGTAGCCCCAATCCCGATTCTCCGTGCCCATGCGCACCACCAGTCGCCGGATCTCTTCCTGAGTGGGGGGACGGCCCGGGCCTCGCTTCTGGCTGCCATCATACTTTTGAGCGATCAGCCTGCGATGCCAAGCCAACAGGGTTGCGGGTGTCACAATCGTGGTCAGCTCGTCAAGTACGCGCCGGCCGAGTTTCTTGGCCCTGACAGCTAAGCGCCGACGCTGGTCGTCGTTAAAACGAAGCCGCTTACCTCCAAGCTGCTCGCGCAGGACGCGGTTCTCCTCTTGAAGATAGTCCAGGGCATCTTGCTGACGTTGGTTCAGCCAGCCCGCGAGGGAAATCAGCAGCAATCGAAAGGGATCCAATGCCAGGCGCATGGCGCCATCATAGCATCGCCAGACCGGGCAAGAAGACACCCGCGAGTGATGTCGAGTCATTTCTGTAACCGATTCTATCTCGGAGAGATCGAGTTTTTGGACAGTACGGGGTCGCGAGCTAGCGACAACTGCTGTTGCTAGCGTTGGAAATTGTCAGGAACGTAATGCTGGCGGGCGCAAAGCTGATACGACCTGTGCGCGTTCTCTGACCCTCGAATTCTGGGACGCCGCTATCGCTGTTCAGTTCAAGCGTCCTCCCGTTAAGCTGTACTGCTCTGTCTTGAAGTTGCTTGGCAGTCAGTGTGTAGCGTTCTGCCTCAGCGACCAATGTGGCTTCATGGACTTGCTGTCCGTCGGCATTGATGACCA
>DATDGP010000140.1:0-18185 GCA_036522035.1 Terriglobales bacterium | reverse complement strand
GAATCCTCGGCGTTGGATAATCTCGCCTCGTATGGGCCGTACCGGCCGCACGAGTCGCTAATGGGAGATCTTTCTGGCCATTTGTCGGCTTGCGGGAGATCTAACCAGATTGGGAACGAGAAATGCGCATCCGTCCCTCCGACAGGTCGACCTGGAGCAAGAAGAGCTGGGCAGACTCGGCCTACCGATTGTGCTTTTGCCTGGCGGGCACCTGACCATCCAACGAGTAGCCGGAATCGGATTTCCCTGATCCCAGGCGTGCCTTCCGTGCTAGCCCGTCAGTTCATGGCTCATTCGTAGCGCAGGGCCTCAATCGGATCTAAGCGAGAAGCCTTGATCGCGGGCAGCATGCCGCTGACAATGCCCACCAGTGTCAAGATCGCGGTTGAAACCAACAGGTTGATAGGCGAGATGGTGAGGACGATGTCCGCGGCCTCCGCGTGCGTCGCCAGGAGGCTATAGAGCGAGATCCGGCCTACGGCAAACGAAATGGCGTACGCCACGATGATGCCCAACACCCCGCCGGCGAAGGTGATAGCCAGGGCTTCGGCCAGGAATTGCACAAGGATGTCGCGGCGACGCGCGCCTAGTGCTTTCTCTACGCCGATTTCGCGGGTGCGCTGTGTCACTGACACCAGCATGATGTTCATCAGGCCTACACCGCCGATGCCCAGCGTCAAAGTGCCGATAATCATCATCAGAAACTGCAGACAGAGGGTAATGATCTCCCAATTGTTCACGTTCCTCATGGCGTTCCAGATGAAGACAGCCCGCGGATCTTTGGGATCGAAATTGTGGACCGAAGCCAGGACGTTGCGGATATTTTGTTCGATCTTCTCGTATTCTGTGCCTTCGTAGCCCACCCAGATTCCATCCAGGTACTGAATATCCTTCAGGTTGCTGGCCGCGCTGAAGGGTATGTAGACGATCTTGTTGATGTTGTCATCGCCTTCCTGCATCTTAGGAGTGAGCACGCCGACGATTTCGAAGCTGACTCCGTTGATCCGAATGCTCTCGCCCAGGGCAGCTGTGCCAGAAAAAAGCTTGAGCTTGGCGTCGGACCCGATCACGGCCACGCGCGCCCGTTGAATCTCGTCTTCGGGATTGAAGAAGCGCCCGCTCTCTACCTCGATGGCGCGAATGTACTGGATCTGCGAATAAAAGCCGCTGACGGGAAAAGTGTAGGAGCGGTTCTCGTACTGGACGGTGGCGTCCAGGCTGGCCTCGGGCGAAATATGCCGAACCAATGGCACTCCGTCCTGGACGTGCTGGATGTCATCCAGAGTAAACCGAGTCAAAGTGCCGGCCTTCATGCCGCCGACCTGCAAGGAGCTGCGTCCGGGAAAGATGCCCATCATCTGCAGCCCGAAATTGCTGAAGATGTTGTGGATCGCCCGCCCGAAACCGGCTCCATAGGCCAGCAGGATGACCACCGTGGCGATGCCCCAGGCCATGCCCAGCATCGTGAGCGCCGTGCGGCGACGGTTGTGCTGCATGGCAGAATACGCTTGACCTACCAGATCATGGATCACCGCCGCTTACTCCTTCCTCAGGGCTTCGACCGGGGTAAGCATCGCTGCTTGCCTGGCCGGGTAAAGGCCGGCCGCGATCCCGGCAATCGAAAGTGCGCCGATCGCCAGAGCGGCCGAAGCCGGCACGATATGCGGTGGATCAAAAAACGGCGGCAGCGGGAGTGCTACCTTCATGGCGGTCATGAAAGCCTGGGTGACCCCCAGGCCAATGCCTCCGCTCAACATCGTAAGGAACGCACCCTCCAGGAAGAATTGCCAGAGAATGCTGCGGTTCGTCGCTCCCAGGGCTTTCATCAATCCAATCTCGCGGGTTCGCTCGGTGACGGAAACCAGCATGATGTTGATGATGCCGATGGCGCCCAGGGCAAGGGTAACAATGCCGACGCCGCCCAGAAAGACGTCCATGGCGGTAAAGATCTTGCCGACCGTCTCGGCGTTCTTAATCGTGTCCCAGCCTTCGAACGCATCATTGATGGAGGGATCGAACTCGTGATTGCGGGCGATGATCTGGTGTACCTGGTCAACCGCCGCCTGGTGCTTGTCACGGCTGACCGGCTGGAAATTCATGCTCCCGATGTCGTCGATGGTTTTCTCGGTCTTCATGGGGAAAAACATGCGCATGGTGGAGAATGGCATATAGATGCGCACGTTGTTCATGTTGTTTTCCTGCCGCCCGATATTGCGCAGAACTCCCACTACTTCAAAGCGCACTCCATTGATAAGGACGGGGCTGCCGATGGCCGGCCGGCCGGGAAACAGGTTCTTCATCATCTGGTAGCCGAGCACGCAGACGGTGCGACGCCCAGCTTCGTCGCCATCGTTCAGCCAGCGGCCTTCGCCGAGCGGCAGATAGCGGATGGAAGGGTAGTTGGGCGTAGCTCCAGTCACGGTGCTCGAAGAGCTTTGAAACTCGCTTACCGCGCGCAGGTCGCCGCGGTTGATGATCGGTACCACGTCCCGCACCAGCGTGGCTTCTTGCTTGATATCGAGGTAATCCTGGTAGGTCAGGTAGTATTGGCGCATCCCCTGGTGCTGCCCGGCGACGGCCGGAATCTGGCCACCCCAGATGAAGATCACGTCCTCCCCGATATCCGCCATGTTCCGCAGTTGGCCGGAGCGGAAGCCCTCACCTAGTCCTACCAGCAAAAGCAATGATCCCACGCCCCAGGCAATCCCGAACATGGTAAGGAACGAGCGTAACTTGTGCGCCCACAACGTGCGCATCACCTGAGCGAAGATGTCCAGGGCCATTCTCATCCGGATCTGGCGTTGAATACGTAGCCTAACCGCTTGCGGTTCCAAGCTTTAGACGGCAACCGCCAGCTCTGAGTTAGCTCCATCCAATCGGTGGTAAACGTTAAATATTGACGCTTTCAGGTTTCCAGAACAAGCCAGAAATTGAAAAGCGACGTGGCCGACGATGGCGCTAGCCTGTTGACTGCTTCACTTCCCCCTGAATTGTCCACTTGCACGATCATGCTACATTAGGTTTTTCTTATCTGGGTCTAGGAAGGGTGGCGAACCGGGTGCCTACCGTCAAGGTTAACGGCGTTGAGCTGTTCTACAAGGAGACGGGCCGAGGCCCGGAGACCATCGTCTTTTCCCACGGGCTGCTCATGGACCACACCATGTTTGAAGCCCAGCGGGCAGCCTTCGACGAGCAGTACCGGGTCATTGCCTACGACCATCGCGGGCAGGGCTTGTCCGCACGCTCCAAAGCCTCCGAAGGCGGTTGGGGTGAAGGAATGGACAACCTCGCCACCGATGCAGCCGGATTGATTCAAGCTCTCGACGCCGCTCCCTGCCATTTTGCCGGTCTGTCGATGGGCGGATTCGTGGGTTTGCGCTTGGCCATTCGCCGGCCGGCTTTGCTGCGCTCCCTTACCGCCATGAACACCGGCGCCGATCGCGAGCCCTGGCCCAACCGGGTGCGCTACGGCTTTCTCGCGCATTTAGTGCGTGTGATGGGGACAGCTCCCTTTACTTCAGTGGCCGTGAAAGCCCTCTTCGGGGAGAGCACGCGTCATGATCCCGGGCGACGCGCCATGCTCGATGAGTGGACGGCGAAACTACGCAGACGCCCACGCCACGCGGCTGATGCTCTTGTGGCCGTAATAGAACGCGAGGGCATGACGGCAGACCAGCTGCGCTCCATCAATTGTCCCACTCTGGTGATCGCCGGCGAAGATGACACCTCCCGTCCACCCGCCGATTCCGAGCGCCTAGCCGCGTTTATCCCAGGGGCCAAGCTGGTGCGGATCCCCAATTGCGGACACTCGAGCGCTCTTGAAGCTCCCGACGCGGTGGTCAACGCGATGCGGATGCTGCTCCGTGTACCGACTGAGGCGCGAGTACCGATTGCACGGGCCTGAGGACACGCGCGAGCCGCTAACCACTTCCAATCCACTCGCTTCGGAGAACCGTAACCCAGATCACCCCATTCCTCCAGGTGCTATAATTTTTGGGCATGAAAGCCTGCACGCCGCAACGCATCTGCTCTGTTTTCCTTATTCTAGTAATCCTTGTTCCTCAAACCTGGGCCACCTGCGGAGGCGGCGGGGGCGGGGGCATGGGCGGTATGGGTGGTGGCATGGGATCGCAAACCTATCCCGTGCCATGGAAAGTGGTCCAGCCCAACGATGCGCCCGTCAAAGACGGGCTGGCGGTCTATTGGCTGCCCTCGTCGCAAAAGGAGTTGGAGGCATCGAGCCTCAGGTTTTCACAGACCCTATCCGACTATGCGAGCCAGTGCGTAACCTTGGGCATCGTAGACCAGCACATGGCATTCGGTCAGAAGATTGCCGCTAACGACAAGCTCCCGATTGCAGTGCTGACATCGCCCGATGGTACGGTCATCGGAAAAGCCGAAAATAAGAACGGCTACCTTAGGGTCGATCAGGTTGAAAAACTCGTCGAAGCAGAGATGAAGAAGCGCGATGAAGCCCTCAAAGAAAAGATGGAGTCTGCCAAGAGCAAGGCCAAGGGCGGCGACAAGGATGGAGCCGTAGCCGAGTATCGCGAGGTGCTGGAACAGAAGTGCCTGTTTCCCAAGCGGGCCAAAGACGCTGCTAAAGAGCTAAAAAAGCTGGGCGTTGCTGCCGCCGATGTTCCCGACGGCATCAACTTTGATCCGAGCGTCATGGCCGAGGTTGCTAAGAACATGCGCCAGGGCCTGAAAGCGGAGAACAACGCCAACTACACGGAGGCAGAACGCCTCTACCAGGTTGCGCACAACCTTGATCCCGCGGATCCTACGCCGCTACGCTACTTGGGCGAGCTCTACCGGCACCACATCGGCGACTGGGACAAAGCGCGCCAAACCTTCAACGCCATCCTGGCCATGCCCGCCGATCCCATGTCGCGCGCCGTGGCCTTGCATGGATTGGGCAAGATGACGATCCACGAAGGCCAGTTCAAAAAAGGTTTGTCGCTGATGGAGGAATCGACTCGCGTATATCCACTGGCGCTGGCTTATCGCAATCTGGCGGTGTACTGGAATTCGGAGGGTGATCGCGCCAAGACCAACTATTACACTCAGGAAGCTCTGAAGCTCGACCCTAAAGATCCTTACAATCTGGTTTTTGCTGCGGCCTTCATGGCCGGCAACGGTCACGCGGATGAGGCTCTGAAGATTGCTCGCGAAAACGAAAAACTGCTGCCTGCGAGCTATAACCTCGCCGCTATCTACGCCCAGGCCGGACAAAAAGATAAAGCCTTGGCGCTTTTGCAGCGTCATTTCTTTGAGTACGAACGCTATAAATCGGTTCGCAGCAAGGAGATGATGGAGGCGCGAGTGGACGCGGTTTTCGCATCGCTGATCGCCGATCCCGGGTTCCTGGCACTGACCAAAGATGCTGACCAAAAACTGCCCATGCGCATGAGTCCGAATGCCAAGCCGGTGGGAAACTGATCTTGACCGCGGAGGCGGCTCCATGGCGTTGCTTCCCTTCCTCGGGTCTGAATCTTGAACGCTGTTGAGGATGAAATGAGATTGCGTTCGTGCATTCTTGGCTTCGCTTTGGCTTCGATCTCAATCCGATCGAATCCCGAAAGCCAGCAACCATCGCCAACTCCGTCGGCTCAGGCCAGCCCAGCGGCTGCTCAAGAAATCCCCGTTATCGATGGCGGCGCCGGCCCCTGCTCGGCTACCTTGACCGTAACCGA
The DNA here is from genome assembly GCA_036522035.1 of Terriglobales bacterium. Taxonomy (GTDB): domain Bacteria; phylum Acidobacteriota; class Terriglobia; order Terriglobales; family Acidobacteriaceae; genus Angelobacter. The sequence goes on along the minus strand of DATDGP010000140.1, from coordinate 12,489 downwards.
CGGCCTGGGCAAGGGAGTATACGGGGCCACGGTCAAGGTCCACATGGCTTACGGTTTCGCCGGCATCAGGAAGCTCGACCTTGAAGCTGGGACCGACTCGGAAGGCAAAGTAAGATTCAAAGGACTGCCCGCGAAGGTCCACAATCCGCCTCTCGAGTTTCGCGCCACCAAGAACGATCTCACCGGCCTGGCCACTTACAATCCCGGCACAGAGTGCCAGGCAAAACATGACATCGTATTGGAAAAGGTCAAGGAACCGGCAGCCAACTAGCTGAGGACTTGTTTCCATTTCATACTATGGGCAAACGAATCCAGGACTTTCTTCGCTCCGACTTGGGTGTACTGGTTTTGATCGCGGCGCTACGTCTGGTCCTTCAAATCGCGACCAACGGCCAATATGGGTTTCATCGGGATGAACTCCAGACTCTCGATGACGCCCGCCATCTCGAGTGGGGTTTTGTGGCGTATCCGCCGATCACGCCGGCGATCGGACGTCTCGAGTTAGCGCTCTACGGGACCTCACTCACCGGCTTTCGCGTCTTCCCAGCTATCGCCATGAGCGCGATCATGGTTCTCGTCGGGCTGATTGCCAAACAACTCGGCGGAAAGCGGCACGCTCAACTTCTGGCGGCCGTAGCTGCCGGCATTGCTCCGATTTCGCTTGTCCAGGGAGCTGTATTTCAGTACGTAGCGTTTGATTACCTGTGGGGCGTCACCGTGACCTACCTTCTCGTCCGGCTGTTGAAGACAAAAGATCCGCGCTGGTGGCTGCCCATCGGCGGCGTCATCGGCCTGGGCATGGAGACCCGTTACACCATGGGCATTCTCGCTCTGGGCGTCGTTGGCGCGGTCCTGCTGACGCCTGGGCGGCGTTTCCTGCGCAGCGGCTGGCTGTGGGCTGGCGTCGGCCTCTCCATTCTTGTCTTCCTTCCCAACATCATTTGGCAGGCGCAGCATCATTTCGTTTCCCGGGAGTTCTTGTCCTATCTGCACGCCCGCGACCTGGGTTGGGGCCGCTACGACGGATTCTTCCCGGAACAACTCTTGGTAAACGTGAATATCGTTACTGCCCCGCTGGCTCTGCTGGGGCTATGGTTCTATTTTTTTCACCGCGAAGGCAGGCGCTACCGTTTGCTGGGCTGGGTGTTCGTGGTCAGCTTCGTGATATTCGCTGTGGTTCGCTCGCGTTCCTACTACACCGCGCCGCTGTATCCGATGTTGCTCGCCGGAGGCAGTGTCCTCGTCGAAAACTTGCTCGCCGGCACGCGCCGGATCTGGTCGCGTCTGGTCTACGGCACGCAATGGGCGTCGATTGTGGGGAACGGAGCTGTCGTTGCCTTGCTGGTATTGCCCGTCGCCCCAATCGGGTCTCCGATGTGGAAGATAACCAGCAAGATTTCCGATCAGTATCGCGAAGAGATCGGCTGGCCGGACCTGGCGCATTCCGTCGCCGATGTCTATCGCTCATTGCCGGCGGAAGAGCGTGAGCGCACGGGAATCCTCACCGGCAATTACGGGGAAGCGGGCGCGTTGAATCTCTACGGTCCGGACCTTGGCCTGCCACACGCGATGGGCCTGACCAATTCCTTCTGGTACCGCGGTTACGATCCCCGGCTGCCGGAAACCGTCATCGTCACGGGCTTTGAGTTGGAAGACGGCAAAGAGCTGTTCGACAGTTGCGTCATCGAGGCCAAGAACACGAACCCGTTTAACGTGGTGAACGAAGAGTCGCGGTTTCATCCCGACATTCTGCTCTGTCGAAGGCTGCGTATGCCCTGGCCCGACTACTGGGCGAGTCACCGGCGCTTCGGATAAGGAGCTCGGCTTATTCTTCCTGAATCACCACAACTTCCCTGCCCATGCGCCGGCCAACTTCGACACAGGCGGCAAAAGCTTCATCGTCTGTTGCCGCGCCGCGCACAATTTCAAGGCGCTCGATCTCTTCGCCCGGATTGGAGAATCGAAGTCCCACAATCTTTGAGGCGCGGTAGGTGATGGAGGCAATCTCGGTAACGCGGAGAGTCGCCGTGGTCGAGACCAGGATGGTGGGCGGCTTGGCAAGCTTGTCCAGCAGGACCAAGATCTCCAGTTTCGACTCCAGTTCGTCGGGGACGGCCTCAATCACCAGATCGGCCTGACGCGCTGCTTCTTCCACGCTCCCCGCATATTCGAGGCGCGCCAAGGCCGCATCAGCCCTTTGCCGGGAGACCTTCCCGGAGTGAACCGATTGGTCGATGAAATCGCGGATTTCGTCTTGGGCGCGGCGCAGGCTGGCAGGGAGGATATCTTCGAGAATCGTGCGATAGCCGGCCAGAGCGGTGGCGCAGGCAATGCCCCGGCCCAGCTTCCCGGCGCCAATCACGGCCAGGGTCTTGAGCTCCGCCAGGCGCGATTGGATCAGCCTTTCTCCAGGGTGTCCATCATTTTGCTGTAGTTGGGGTCTGCCTTGCGCATGTAGTCAGCCAGGCGTTTGCGTTCGTCTTCCGTCATGCTGGGAAGCCCGGCCTGGATGCGGCGCAGAGTGGCGGCAATGTCGTCAACATAGTTCATCATACGAATGAGTTCACCGGTCACTATCATCGCGTGGTTGGCTCCTTCTTCGACTCAATCATTGTCAATCCTTCACTGGGAATAGTAAAGCCGCTTGGCGCGACGCGGGTGAGCCTTCGCGGTCCTCTTCTCCTTGGGTTTGAAGATGCAACCGGCGGGCGGGTTATCTCGTGTCTCGAGGAAGCTGACATGGATGCGCCCCCAGCTTCAGGCCGCGCGATCGCTGACCACGGTCAGGGCTGCCAGCTTTTCTTCGACCTCCCGCGTCAACGAGCCCGATCGAACCCGCCACGTCCAGGCGTGCTCGGTTCGCGAAGGAGTGTTCATTCGCGCATCGCTACCCAGGCCGAGCACGTCCTGAAGAGGCATGATGGCCCAGTTGGCGACCGAGTCGTAAGCTGCGCGAATGAACGCCCAGTTGATCCCATCCTCGGCTTCACCGATGTACGCGATCACGTCGCGGCGCTCGTCGTCCCGGCTCAAAGACTTCCACCAGCCCAAGGTAGTGTCATTGTCATGAGTGCCGGTGTAGACGACCGAGTTGGCTTCAAACCGGTGGGGCAGATGATAATGAGCGCCGGGATCGCCGAATCCGAACTGCATTGTTCTCATGCCGGGTATGCCTAGCCGTTCCCGCAGTGCGATCACCTCCGGTGTGATCACCCCCAAGTCTTCGGCGATGAAGGGAAGATCACCCAGACTGGCGCGCACGGCAAGAAACAGGTCGTCTTTCGGACCGTCGACCCACCGGCCGTGAACGGCGGTAGGCTCGGAAGCCGGAATCTCCCAATAGCTTTCAAAGCCGCGGAAGTGATCGAGCCGGAGATAATCGCAGGCCTTCGCCGCCCAACAAAGCCGTTGTCGCCACCAATCGTAGTGCGTGGTCTTCGAGACATCCCACCGATAGACAGGATGGCCCCAGCGCTGGCCAGTGGAGCTGAAAGCGTCGGGAGGTACCCCGGCGACAAAGAGCGGTTGCAGGTTTTCATCCAGCCAAAAGAGGTTAGGATGCCGCCAGACGTCGGCGCTGTCGTAGTCGACAAAAATGGCCACGTCTCCCACGATCTTGATCCGTTGCTGCCCGCAGTACTGGTGCAACGCCCGCCACTGTTCGAAGAAGGCAAACTGGATCGCGCGCTCGACTTCGAGCTCGCGCTGATGCTCCACGCCAAACTTCCTGAGCCCCTCGGCTTCCCGGCGGGCCAGCTCCTTTGGCCAGGAACTCCACACCGCGCCGGAATATACGCGGCGTATCGCTTCGAAAAGCACAAAGTCATTGAGCCACCAGGAAGTTTCCCTTTTGAAATCCTCAAAGCGGTCACGCTCGCTGCCGCTGGTCTCGAGAAACCGTTGAGCTGCCTGGCGCAGAACCGGCAACTTCGAAACCTTGACGGTTTCATAGTCGACACTGGTTCCCGGGCTCCCCATGGCCCTCAAAGCCGCGTCCACTGAACCAGGATCGAGCCAACCCCAGCGGGCCAGGTGTTCCAGACTGATGAGCAAGGGATTGCCGGCGAAGGCTGAGATCGCCGAGTACGGTGAGTTATTCATGCTAGGAGGGGAGATGGGCAGGATTTGCCACAGCCCCTGGCGCGCGCGGGCCAGAAAGTCTGCAAAGGCATAGGCCTCCGGTCCCAAGTCGCCGATGCCGCCCCGCGAAGGCAGAGACGTTGGATGGAGCAGAATTCCGGCGCCACGTTCGAACGGCATTTTCTTCTTTAGGAATGCAGTTTAACTACGCCCTTTGGTCAGACGATCCATTTCCGCTTTGTTAATCTTGACCTTCTTTTCCTTCTCCAGACGGTCGCTGAGGTTGCTCATGAATAGCTCCAGCGCCTGCTCCCGCTTCTGTGAGGTGAGTTGCTCGACCAGTTCGTCGCGAGCCTGGGCAAAGGCCGGGTCATTGAGAGAAGGCTCCTCACGGTCCAACACCTGCAACACAGCCCCGTTGGGGCCGGCGCGCAGAGGACCACTGATTTCTCCTGGCTTCATCGAAAAGGCTGCGCCCGCCTGTCCGCTCATGGAGCCGAGCTGCGGAACTTGGGCCGTTCGTCCCACCAAATCGCTGGTCTTGAGCGTGGCTCCGGCTTCCTTCGCCGCCTTGGCCAAGTCGTGCTCGGCATGAGCGCGGTCGGCCAATCCCTTGGTCTTCTTCCGCAACAGTTCGTTGCCCCGCTCAGTCTTGAAGTCGCTGGTAACGCGATCCTTGATCTCCTCAAAGGCCGGAGTCCTGGGCGGATCGATCTTGGTCACTTGAAAAATCACATACCCCTGGGGAAAGCGCTCGACTTGCGGTTGAGCCTTGCCGTCGACGGCGAAGATGGACGACATCACCTCGCGGGAAGCCCCGATCCCCGGCAGCTCGTCGGTCCGGCTCACCGGATTGCTCTCGATCACCTGGGCGCCGTTCTCAGCAGCCGTCTTGTCCAGCCCCTGTTTCTGGGCCAGTGCTACGGCTGCGTTGGCCTTTTGGTCAAGCAAGGTGCTCGCCTTTTCCGCCCTGAGGACCTTCTCAATCTCGCCCTTGACTTCAGATGTCGACTTGATGCGGGCTAGTTCCTTCTCTTCGGTCTGGATGATATGGAACCCGTACGATGTCTCGACCAGATCGCTGATCTGTCCGGGACTTTGCCCGAAAGCGATTTTCTCGAATTCGGGGACTGTCTGACCTTTCACGATCCATCCCAGCTCTCCGCCCTTCTCTGCGCTGCCCGGGTCTTGAGAGTTCTTCTTAGCCAGTTCGGCAAAATCGCCGCCGGCCTTGATTTGCTTGAGAATACCTGCCGCTTTGGTGCGCGCTTCTTGGACCGCCTTGGGATCGGGTTGTCCGTCAGCACCCTGAGCGACGGAAATCAGGATGTGGCGCACTCTTGCCCGGTCGGGAAGACGATATTGATCCTGATTCTCGTTGTAGTAGCGCTGAATGTCCACCGGGCTGACCGCGATCTGGCTCTCTATGGCCTTGTCGAGCAGCACAAAGTAGCGGACCTGGCGCTTTTCGGGAATCGAGTTCTGATAACGCGCCAAGTTCGCCTGATAGAAGGCCTTCAGATCCGCGTCCGTCGGCTTGATCTCCTTCTGCACGTCTTCCGGGCTCAAGATTGCGTACTCAAACTTCACCTTGGTGTTCTTGTCCTTGTACGCCCGTTCGACCTCCGCCGGCGATACCGTGACACCTGCCGTTACCGCTGTGAACAGCTTTCGCGCCATCAGTTGGTCGCGCAGGTTGTGCTCAAATTCGGTGGGCGTGGTCCCGCCCTGCGTGAGGCGTGATTCGTACTCCTGTTGCCCGATCCACTTCCCTTTGGGAAAGAAGATTTCCTTGTACATCCCATGTTCTAACTCGTCGCGCACTTCCTGATCGGAGACCTTCAGGCCCATGCGCTCGGCTTCATAGCGGATTTCCTGAGTCTGCAGCAGCTGTTGCAGGACCCGGGGCATCAGGAACGGCGCTAGCGTGGGAGGATAGTGTTGCTGCTGCAATTGAGCGTTCGTCATCTTTTGCAGGTCGGTGCTCAGGATGTCGGCGCCGCCTACGCTGGCCACCACGCCGGTGCGGCCGCCGGTGCCCGAGCTGCCCATGAAGCCGGGGATCAGATACACCACCATGCTCAATGCCAGAACCGTCAGAAGACCACCGAGAATGTATTTAGCGGCCTTGTTGCCGCTCTGCAAAAAACGAATCATGTGCGGAAAACTCCGAGAATACGAGGACTCCGACCATTATATAAAAAGAAGGCCTTCTCTGGCTCCGCGCCTTGACTATCTCGAGCAAAGATCTTATTGTCCTCACCCATCGGGCGATCGCCCGACCAGGCCCCCCGAGAACCCATGCCTACTCGCTCAGCACTGCCTAGCCTCATCCTTATTCTTATTCTTGCTTCCCCAGTTGGCCTTAGTTCCCGAGCCCCCGCAGCTCCAGGGCTCGATTCCGAGACATTCCCGCCGGCACTCGAAGTGGTGGTGGTGACCACCCCCGGCTGGGATGCCGTCGAAGGCCGGCTCGAGCGGTACGAACGCGCGGCGCCGAGCAAGAAATGGAAGCCCGTAGGCAGGTCGTTCGCCGTGGTCGTGGGCAAATCCGGCCTGGCATGGGGCTCAGGCATCGTGCCGGTTGCGGACTCGCTGGCAGGCCCCGCCGATCCTGTCAAGAAGGAAGGCGACGGCCGGGCTCCCGCCGGCGTGTTCCGGCTGACGACAGCCTTCGGCTACGCCGCCGAGGCCCAGCCAGGATGGAAGATGCCATACCTCCAGCTAACAGGGTCGGTTGAATGCGTGGACGACAGCAATTCCCGGTTTTATAACCGCGTACTGGACCGCGGTCGAGTGGCGGCAGACTGGAACAGCTCCGAACACATGCTGCGGCCCGACGAACTCTACCGCTGGGGCATCGTCGTAGATCACAATTCGGGCCCCACGCGGCCCGGCGCCGGCTCCTGTATCTTCCTGCACATCTGGCGAGGCTCGGGCATCGGGACCGTTGGATGTACGGCCATGCCTCGCGAGCAATTGGAGACGTTGCTGGGCTGGCTCGATCCTAGGCGCCAACCCCTGTTGGTCGAATTGCCGGCATCTGAATACAAGAGAGCAAGAAGACTCTGGCACCTCCCGGCGTTGCCGACCGAAAGATGATTTTGTGTCTGCTAGCGATCACGCCATGCCGATAACCGCGCGACCCGATGACGATCCCTCGTCAGTCAGAATTGCCGCCGGGGGCGCGGCCTTCTGTGTCCTCCTCGTCGTTTTCTGGCTTATCGCTCGCGCCTTCCGCCTTTCGCAACTCGAACAGCATCCGATCTCGACGTTCGTGAGCTTCGCCTGGCTCTTCGCGCCTTACTGGATGTTCGGCTTTGACATCGCACCCTGGCTGCGTCGCACTCTGTCGAGCCGGACAGCTCGTATTGCCGCATCAGCCCTGCTCACGCTTCCTTATTTCTTCCTTTCCATTCCGCGGGCTGAGTTTCACTGGCAGCTCGCCATGGCCTTGATCGCACTGGCGGCGCTGATCACGGCGGCACTCGAAGTATGGCAGAGGCCTGCAACGTGGGTTGACCTGGTGGTTTTGGCGGTGGCCGGACTGGTGATCGATCTGGGATTGCTCAATACCGCCGGGCCTCTGTCCGTGAAAGGGACGACGTTGTGGCCGCCCGGACTGGGCGGATTCCCCAAGATGATGATGGCCAACGTGGCCCTTTACGGCTATCTGGTCGTCAAGCCAATCGACGGCGTTGGCTACAGTCTGGTTCCGCGATTCTCTGATTTCAAGGTTGGCCTGCGCGAGATGCTTTTCTACACGCCGATCGTGATCCCAGTGGGGCTGGTCCTCGGCTTCCTGCACTTTCATCGCGCTTGGCCTCAAGCCTGGATGCCGCCCGCGGCCTGGGTTTTTACCTTCATCTTTGTGGCGCTGCCCGAAGAGCTGTTCTTCCGCGGCCTGGTGCAGAACCTGTTGGAGCGACGTCTGGGGCGCTACGGCGCACTGCTGCTGGCTTCGGTTCTCTTTGGACTCTCCCACTTCAACAAAGGCGCGACATTCAATTGGCGCTATGTGCTTCTGGCAGCCGTCGCGGGCGTGTTCTACGGACGCGCCTGGCGCCAGCAGCGCAGGCTGTTCGCTTCCTCGGTCACGCATGCAAGTGTGGATACGATCTGGTCACTGTGGTTCAGATAGAGAGTTCTGACAATCGCGCTCACCCTCGACGGGCCTCGATCAACCCTCCCAACCTGACCTATATGGCGTATATAATTCCCGCTCCAACTCCAGTCAGAGGTCATTCTCATGAAGCGCGTCATAATGGGCACGGCGGTCTTGGTCTGCATTCTGGGAGCCGGCGCCTTGGCTCAGTCCAAAAAGTGCACCGTCAGCGACAACGCCGACTACGCCAAAAAGATCAAGGAGTACACCACCGAGTCATTCTTCATCACCGAACTGGTGGACCATCTGCCGGTGAGTTCGTGTGTGCCCTCGCCTGACGCCGTGCTCGGCCACATCATCGGCGCGCCCGATGTGCTCGATTACACCAAGGACATCAACGCCTATATGCGCCTGCTGGCTGAAAAGAGCCCGCGCGTTAAGGTCTATAGCATCGGCACTTCGGAAGAAGGGCGCGAGATGCTGGCGGTGATGGTGAGCGAGGAAGCCAACCTGGCCAGGCTCGACCGCTACAAGCAGATCACGGCGCGCCTGGGGGACCCTCGAGGGCTGAGTGCGATAGAGGCCCAGAAGCTGGTCGCAGAAGGCAAACCGATCTACTGGGCCGATGGCAGCATCCACTCGCCCGAGACCGGATCACCCGAGATGCTGATGGAGCTGGCGTACCGGCTGGCAGTCGAAGAGACGCCGTTCATCCAGAAGATCCGCCAGGACTCTATCGTGATGATTACGCCTGTCGTCGAGACTGACGGGCACGACCGTGTGGTGGACCTTTACCTTTACCACAAGAAGCATGCCGCCGATCCGCCTTATCCATCGTTGACGTGGTGGGGCCACTACGTCGGCCATGACAACAATCGGGATAGCATGGGCATGAGCCTGGCACTCTCGCGCAACATGCTGAAGACCTTTCTCGAGTGGCACCCCACGGTTATGCACGATCTGCACGAGTCGGTGCCTTACCTCTACATCATGACCGGCACCGGGCCATACAACGCCTGGCTCGATCCCATCGTGATCAGCGAGTGGCAGCAGATGGCCTACTATGAGATCGAAGAGATGACCAAGCGCGGCGTCATCGGTGTGTGGACTCACGGTTTTTACGATGGCTGGGCCCCGAACTACCTGCTCTCGATCGCCAACAATCACAACTCCATCGGCCGCTTCTATGAGACATTCGGCAACGGCGGAGCCGATACTCGCGTGCGGACGCTCCCGCCGTCTGACACCAGCCGCGACTGGTACCGACCCAATCCGCCGCTGCCCAAGGTGAAGTGGTCAGCACGCGACAACATCAACATGCAGGAGAGCGCGATCCTGTTCGGCATGCACAACGTGGCCTCCAACAAGGATGAGTTTCTGACCAACTTCTACCTCAAGAGTCGGCGCGCGGTCGAGAAGGCGCGCAAAGAAGGTCCAGCCGCGTGGGTGTTTCCGGCCGATGATTCTCGTCCCGGCGAACAGGCCAGTTTACTGAACCTGCTGGAGATCCAAGGCGTGGAGGTCGAGCGGACTGAGAAAGAGTTCCGCGTTCCGGCTCTAAGCTCGCCTGATTCTGCCGATAAAGCCCCTGGGCGCAAACGCGCCGACACTGATGCTGATCGACCCGATGACAAAAAGCCCGCCGAAACCGTCTTTCCCGCCGGAAGTTACGTCGTGCGGATGGATCAGCCGTACAGCCGCCTGGCCGACGCGGTATTGGACACGCAGTACTACAACCCGCGCGATCCCCGGTCGTACGACGATACCGGCTGGACCCTAGGCGCGCTGCGTAACGTTAAGACAGTACGCGTGACTGACGCTGCGATCCTCGACGTGCCCATGCAGAAGATGGGCACCATTGAAGTCCCCGGCGGAATTAGCGGCGAAGGTACCACCTTTGTGATCAACCACAACACTGACAACGCCTTAGCCACGTTGCGCTACCGCATGCCCAACGTCGCCATGGAGGCGGCTGAAGAGCCCTTCGAGCTGGACGGCATCAAATACAAAGCCGGGACATTCATCATCCGCAAGGCCGACCGCAGTCCTCTGGACCAGGCCGCGCGCGAACTCGGCATCAGAGTGCAGGCGACCAAGTCAGAAATCAAAGTTGCCACGCACCCTTTGGCCGTACCGCGTGTCGCGTTGGTGCATAACTGGCAGAACACACAGAATGATGGTTGGTACCGGATCGCCTTCGAGTCGTTGAAGATTCCCTACACCTACGTTGCCGATACCAAACTGCGTGAGACCGCCAACCTCGGTCAGAGCTTTGACGTAATCATTCTTCCCCCCATGGGGGGATTCGGAGCCACGGGCTTGAGCTCCATTATTCGCGGCCTGCCGATGCGCGGCAACCCAATGCCCTGGAACAACTCTGAGGAAACACCCAACCTGGTAGCGCCGGGTCTGGACTCAACGAACGATATTCGCGGCGGTCTCGGCTACAGCGGCCTCGAGCATCTCGAACAGTTCGTGCGCGAAGGCGGGTTGCTGATCGCCGTGCAGTCGAGCGCCGCGCTGCCCGTGGCCGGCGCCATGACGGACATGGTCAACGTGAGCGACGCGCGCAACATGCAGGCTCCCGGCAGCGTGGTCCTCTCGACCATCGACGACAAGCGCAGCCCCATCGCCTACGGATACGATGACAAGCTCTACATCTATTTCCGGCAGGGACCGGTCATCAGCGTGAGCACCGGTTTCGGCAACCAGGGCGGCCAGGAAGGAGCGGCCACGGGGCGCGCCAGCGGTCGCGGTTCGATCAGCGATCCCGATGTCATCCAGGGGCGAGCCTACGTCGCTCCGGAAAAAGAACCCAAACGCACGCCACGCGAACAGGAGCTCTACATCCCCGAGGATGCGGTTGAGAATGCGCGCTGGTTCCTGCCGGCACGCGAGGCTTTCCCGCGCGTGATCTTGCGCTTCGCCGCTGAAAAAGAGCTCCTGCTCAGCGGCATGATCAGCGGCGGCAACGAGATCGCGGAAAAGCCCGCGGTGGTCGATGTCCCCCACGGCAAAGGACACGTGGTTTTGTTCGCGAACAATCCGATGTGGCGTGGCGAGACCAACGGCAGCTTTTTCCTGATCTTCAATGCCATGATGAACTACGACCATTTAAGCGCCGGCGCCTCTAAGTCGACCCCAATAACGCATGCCACAGCCGCAGGCGGCAACGATGACTAGTACCTTCCTGGTAACCTCCGCCGGGAGGCGGGGCCCGCAGGGTCTTAACCTATCTTTACCGAGGTTCCGGCATATTCTTTACCCTTCTCGTTGGGTTTTGGGAGTTATCAACGCATAATTTGGGTTGACTCAAGCATCGAAGATGTAGATACTGCTCCCGATTTTCTTCCCAGAGTCGTTCGAGCAGCCACTTTTGATGTTTTGCGTGCCACCGTCATGAAGGAACAAAACTCGACCCATTTTGAACTTTGGCTGGCAGCGTACGAAAGCCATCTGGACGAATTGAAACAAGGCAAAGAGCCGGTAGCGAAGAAGCCAGAGAAAAAGAAAGACTCGCACACCGACGCGGCGCCGACCAAGCGCCCATAGGCCAACGCTCCGTGGTGCACGTTCGATTGCCAAGCTAGAATAATTCCGCAACATTCCTCCCCTTCCGGGTTTACAGTAACTTGGAAACCCTCATCTCCACTTTCCCCGTGGGTGGTTCGACTGGTGACCGTGACCTATGCGTCCCGTTTGGTCGGAAATTGTGCCATGACCTTGAATTTACAAAGGTTTTGCTGAGTAGCTGGCCAGAGTAGTCGTAAAATTCTCGTTAACTTTCTATCAGGTGAGGAGTCATGCCGAGAAAGATTCGTGTGGTTCTCTTTGTTGTTGCTTCCTTTTTAGCATTTTTCCTGGTCGGATGTGGCAGCGGAGCCAGCACCAGTGCCCCGGTTAATGCCGGCTTTAACAATTCCAGCCTCAACGGCACCTATGTTTTCGCAATCAGCGGGACGAACGGCTCTTTTTTTTCCATTGCCGGAAGTCTTCAAGCTGACGGCAACGGGAATGTCACCGCAGGCGTAACGGACATTAACAGTCCAGCCATTTCGACGACTCCGCTGCTGAACGTGCCCGTTACCGGAAACTACGCTGTCCGGTCTGACGGACGGACGATCGCCAACTTAACCACTACGGGATTAAATCCGAACTTGACCTTCACCATCGACTTCGTTCTGCTGAACAGCACGACGGGGCTGGCTATTCTGTTTGACAGCAGCGCGACGGGCAGCGGCAGCATCGACATGCAGACCTCTCAGACCTTGGCATCGCTGGCTGGCACGATGGCCTTCAGTCTT
>DATDGP010000139.1:0-7917 GCA_036522035.1 Terriglobales bacterium | reverse complement strand
ACTCGTCAGAAAAATTCGTGGGTGAATTCCGGTTCCGGTAGCTTGCCAAGTGTGTGGTACAGCGCGAGTTCGAGGACGCGGTAAGTGCGAAACCCGTAGGATTTTCTCATGGTGACTTTGGCCTTGTTATTCAGGCCTTCGACAACGCCGCTGGAAAGCATCTTTTGAGCGCGGAAATAGTTCAGGATGAGTTCCTTGTGAGAGCGCAGAGATCGCGCGATCTTCTTCATGGGTTCGATGCGGGAGCGCATGGTCTGGCGGCACCAGTCGTCGAGGAACTTGCCGGCCCAGGCCGCCGAGTTGTAATCCCAAAGTTGCTGAAAGGCTTCCTTAAGAAGGTAGGCGCGGACAGTCCTCAGGTTGTAGCGGAGGAGGTCGCGTAGCCGGAAACGCTGTTCAGTCTTCAGATGCTCTTCGCGTTTAAGCAGTAGCCAGCGTGACTTCTTCAGGACGGGCGTCCGGCCCTCCATGGCCATGCGGCGCGATTCTCTGGCGCGGATCTCATCGAGAGCCTTGTTCATCTTCGCCACGATATGGAAACGATCGAGGATATGGAGAGCCTCGGAGCATTTCTCGCGGATGACCTTCAAATAGGGCTCCCACATATCGGAACAGACGAAGACGATGTTGGAGGCCACTTCGTCACCGATCGTGGAGAAGAATCCCTGAAAGGATTCGATAGTTCTTTCCTTGCCCACCCACAGTAAACGGGTGATGCCGATATCGATCTGATAAACCAGAGTCAAGTACTTGTGGCCTTTGGCATATTGGATCTCATCGACGCCGATCGCATCGATTTGGCCTAGCACCCGGTGCTCCAGCCCGAAGGTGACGACTTGTTCCACCGCGTCGAAGACCTTGTCCCAGGAGGTGCGAAAGGCCTCCGCCGTCTCTTTCCATGACAGTCGCCGCGCCCAACGGGCTAAGAAGAGCATGTAGACTTTGGTCAGTGTGCGTTTGCCGTCGCCCCAGGGAACTTCCTCGACAGCCACAATGCCGCAGCGGTGACAGTTGACGCGCCGCATGGTGTACAGAAAGAAGACGAGAAACCCCCACAGGGGAATGAACTCAAAGCGCCGTTCGGCGAGCTGGTCGTAACCGGGCGCCGGCAAATGGCAGCGCGAGCAGACCGCGGCCGAACCCTTGCGCGGTCGCACGGCCACTTCGATACTCTTCTTGTCGGCACTGAAGTAGGCGTGCTGGTAGACAAAACCTCGGAAACGATGGCAGCAGTTTAGGATCGTGATCAGTTCCATGGCGCGGAAGCGGGCGGCGGCGAACCTCTACCATAAACCGCCCCAAACCCGTGAGCCGAGGCATCGATAACGCTGCGCGACTACTCGTGGGCAATCCCATCAAACTCGGCCCGGCTTGTTTCCGCCTTTGCCGCCGCGAAGATATTTGTAAACACTTTCGGCCCCGGCTGGGGCCTCGGGACCTTATTCAGTGCGAAGCGCCGAATTCGGATCGGCGGCGGCAGCGCGTCTCGCGGGTACATAACTGGCTATGAGAGCGATGGCTGCCAGGAGTGTGCTGGCCGCAACTAGAGAGACCGCATCGTGTGGCTGTAGCCCGAACAGGAGCTTCGCTGCCGCTTGCCCCGCCCAGAACGAGAGACCAACACCCGCCGCAAGGCCAATCGCCAGCAGCAGGACGGTTTCACGAAGCACAAGACGGATAACATGGGCCCTATCCGCGCCGAGGGCGATTCGCACTCCGATCTCGTGGCGCCGCCTCGCGACCATGTACGCGATCACTCCATAAAGCCCAAGCATGGCGAGCAACGCTGCCAAAAATCCGAAGCAGCCCGATAAAGAGGCCATCAGCTTTTCTCGCAACAGGGATTCCTCCATTTGCGCGGTCAAAGATCGGCACTCGATTCCCATCGAAGGGGCGATCGCCTCCACCGCAGCTTTCACGCGATTCATCACTTGTCCGGGTGGCCCGGCCATGCGGAGCACGAACACCGCGCTCGAGCCAGGAGTCTCGTCTTGCGCAATGGGAAAGAATGCGATCGGCCTGAAATCCTCGCGCAGCTCCCCGTATTTTGTGTTACCCACCAGTCCGACAATCCGATATAACGGCTCCGCTTCGCCGGCGCCGGCAGCCATGTGGAATGCATGGCCAACCGGATTGGCGCCTCCGAAGAACTTGCGCGCGAAGGCCTCGTTGACAATGGCTACCTTAGGCGAAGCGAGCGAATCGCGGTCATCGAATTCGCGTCCCGTCAGCAGCGGCGTCCGCATGGTTCGGAAGTAACCTGGACCGGCCATATTGAAGAAAGACTGCCTTCCACTCGCCGCCGCGGACGCCCCGTCGGGAGCAACCAGGTTATCCCAGGCGCCGGAGAGCGGAGCGAACGAGACTTGGGCCACAGAAACGACACCCGGGATAGCAGACAACCGATCGGACAAGTCACGGTAAACTGCCAATCGCTGCTTTGTCGGGTATTACGATCTGCTGAAGTCGACGGTGACGGTGAGTATTCCATCGGCCTGGAATCCGGTGTCGACCGTCAGCAGGTTGTGCAGGCTGCGTACGAATAACAACGCACCAAAGAGCAGGACGAGGGAAATCCCGACTTGTGCCGTCACCAGGGTTCGGCGAAGGCTGAGGTGGCCCCGCCCGGCAGTCACGCTCCGGCCTCCCGCTCGCATCGCGGAAGCCGGCGACAGGTATGTTGCTCGAAATGCAGGCACCAGCCCGAATAGCAGGCACGTCAGCACGGCGAGTGCGGCGGTGAAACCGAGCATTCGCCAATCCAAGGCAAGGTCGACAAACACAGGATTATTCTCTGAACTGATAAACCCAACCAGGGTCCGGCTCACCGCTACCGCCAGCCCGGCCCCTAGGGTTGCGCCAGCCGTAGCGAGCAGGAGACTCTCCACCAGGAACTGGCTTACGAGTCTCCCGCGCGACGCCCCAATCGCAAGCCTTACAGCGATCTCCGGCTCGCGCGCAGTGGCTCGCGCAAGCAGCAGATTGGCTAAATTGGCACAGGCGATCAACAACACCAGTCCGGCAGTCGCCATCAGGAGCCAAAGAGGGCGCTCGTATTGCTGCCGCAGCCCCGATACTCCGGTCCCCGCCGGCACAGCGGTAAGCTTATTGGCAAGATAGCTCTTGGCCAGATCGGGTCGATAACCCTCGGGGAGTGTAGCTCGCATGATGTCCGGCGACACAGCGCGCAGATGGGCACTGGCCCGCTTGACAGTCCAACCCGGCTTCAAGCGCCCCATCGCCGAGAGCCACCAGGTGGTACGCTGCGGAATCCTACCCGCGTTGCCGTCGGCCAGCAGCCTGTCGGCGCAGAGTGGGATCGCCACATCATAACGGCTCCCCACCTCCAGCCCGAAAAACGACGGAGGCGTGACGCCGATCACGGGAAAAGAATGTCCATCCAGATTGACCGTCCGTCCCAGTATCCTGGCGTCGGCCCCAAATTCCCGCTGCCAGAACGCGTAGCTGAGCACCGCTCCCGGGTTACAGGCTGGGCTATCGTCTTCCGCGGTCAAAGTACGGCCTAGCACCGCACCGACTCCGAGGAGGCGAAAGAAGTCCCCGCTGACGTAAAGGCCTTCAGCCAATCGCGGCGCGCCGCCGTTGGCCAGATTGAACCGCTCGGCGCTCCAAGCAAGCACGCCCGAGAACGCCTGCTGCTGTGCGCGGATCTGCTCCCACTCCGGGTAAGTCATGGCCACCCTGAGAGTGGACCACGTTCCCGCACGCGTCGCACCCGGCTCAAAGTCTATAGACACCAACTCCCAAGGCTTTACAACCGGCAACGTTTTGAGGCGGATCGCGTCCACAAGCTGGAAAATTGAGGTGTTTGCGCCTATCCCGAGCGCGAGCGACAACACCGCTACGGCTGCAAATCCGGGGCTCGACTTCAACTGCCGCAGGCCGTAAACGATATCTGAGCGCGCCGCGTCCAACCATGCCGCCACGTTCATGTCTCGGATCCTTTCCTTTTGAATAGCGAAGTTCCCTAACCGCCGCCGCGCCTCGCGCAACGCGTTCTTGTGTGGCATGCCGCCGGCTACCAGGCGATCGACCGTTTCGGACAGGTGAAATTCCAGTTCCGTTCTGAGATCGCCGTCCAGACCTTCAGATCGAAAAACGTTGCGCCAACGTCGATACCATGGCATAGCTGGTCTCCACGCTCACGAATACTGCAGTACTCTAGCCACCCCGCGGGTCAACCGCGCCCAGGTTTTGTACTCCTCGGCAAGCTGATCTCTCCCTCGCGGCGTGAGCGCATAGACCTTTGCTTTGCGCCCCTTCTCCGTGATCTGCCACCTAGCGGAAATCCAGCCATCTTGCTCCATGCGGTGAAGGGCAGGATATAGCGACCCATCTTCAACCTCCAGGAGTTCGTCGGAAACCGAGCGAATGTGCTCGCACAAGCCATACCCATGCAGTGGTCCACGTGTATCCAACGTACGCAACACGAGGAGCGTCAACGTACCCTGCAATCTGTCATTCCGGCTCTTTGGCATATCAAGCTAGCTAGGTATAGTGTAGGCACTCCCGCCTCGCCTGTCAACTGATTCCGAGGGGCTCAGTGCCGAAGGGTTCAGAACCGATTATTGTTGACCCTCCAGCACTGAGAAATCGTCAGTAGACCCTCGCGGCGTGCGTTTACCGGAGCGCAAACTGGTTCGAAAAGCAACTGGCTACGAACAGGAAAAGCTGAAGCAGCGCTATCCCACATCGGGTTCGCGGGCTGCGCGAGCCGAGCTTCCGGCGCGCATTGGAGCGTATCGGTGACCCACAGATTCCTCCGACGAGGCGGAAAATTCCAGTGATATCGATCTCTACTATGAAGATCATGGCTCGGGTGACCCCGTGGTGCTTATTCACGGGTATCCACTGAGCGGAGCTTCGTGGGAGAAGCAGGTGCCGGTCCTTCTGGCTTCCGGTCACCGTGTCATCACCTATGACCGCAGAGGGTTCGGCAAGTCTAGTCAGCCGACAACGGGCTACAACTACGACACCTTCGCCGAGGACTTGCACAAACTCGTCATGCATCTCAAACTGAGCGATTTCGCACTGACCGGCTTCTCGATGGGTGGCGGCGAAGTGGCGCGCTATTTGGGGAATTACGGATCGAAGGGCGTCAGCAAAGCGGTAATCATCTCGGGGGTACCGCCGTTCCTGCTGAAGACGGCGGATAACCCCGAAGGCGTGGACGGTAGTGTCTTTGAAGGGATCCAGAAAACGGTCACCGCAGACCGTTACGCGTTCTTTACCGAGTTTTTCAAGAATTTCTACAACACGGACCTGCTGCTGGACAAGCGGGTCAGCCAACAGGCCGTCCAGGCTAGCTGGAACATCGCAGCCAGCGCCTCGGCCACGGCCAGTCTCGCGTGCGTACCAACATGGCACGAAGACTTTCGCAACGACCTGGCTCGCGTCGACGTGCCCACGCTGGTCCTTCAGGGCGATGCGGACCGGATTTTACCGATCACGGCTTCAGGACTTCGGACCGCCAAGCTGATCGAGGGAGCCCGTCTGGTGGTGGTGAAAGATGGGCCACACTGCATAACCTGGACGCATGCCGACGAAGTGAACGCTGCGCTGCTGGAGTTTCTGAAGCAAGCTCGCCGAAGTGCCCACGTCGCCTAAGTTCAGAGCGCCTCGAGCTGGTGGGGAAGTCCGCGCTGCTGCAGCGAACACCAACCGTCAAACGTCACCACCGGACACGGCGAGTTGCACCATCGCGTAGGTAAGATCGCGCATGCGGCCCCGTGCGCCAGACTCAGGACTTCCTTCGACGACGAGCACGTCAGCATCCGACAGGCGTACTTCCTCAAGCAGCGCTTCCTTCACCGGACCGACGGCGATTTGGACCCGAGCTTCGCAGCCCACAGTCCTCTGGAGATCGTCCAGCCGTCGGCGCGCTTCCTGCCTTTCGGCAGACTCCTCTTGCTCGGCCAGGTCCAGTTGAGTGAGCATACGTAGGCGGCCATAGCAGCGCAGGACGGCGAGAAGTCCACAGGAAAGAGGATGTTTTCGATCATCGCCCGTCACCTTCCCACCCGAGTTACGGCCCCGTCATCATTCAAGTGTCGCTCGCTGCCGTTCGCCCCAACCTCCTGGAATTCCTTAACCGCGACGCCTGCGAACGAATCTTTCTTTAGGGTGGAGGGGTTCTCTCCGCTCCGGATCGAATTGATCATACTTTCGGTCATGTCTGCTCACCCTGCTATGGCTGATGCTGAGCGATCGCGGTGTTGCGCATCGTCTGTGGCGAGGCGTTCCGCTTGTACTGGACGTAGCGGAGGTAGGGAACGATGAGAGATCGTCCATCGGATAAGGTGTCCGTTAGTTGACAGTAGGTCAGCGGTCAGTTGTAAGTTGTCTGTGGGTCCTGGCCGCGGCCTTTTCGAAAAACCACGCACCCTTGACCACGGACAATTGACCGTCACGCCACCGCTCCAGAGCCGCCAGCGCCCGCTCACACTGCCAGGCCCGGCGCCTCGACCGATCCCGCATGACGACTCGCGGCAGATTCTCCGCCGGCGGGAGGAGATCGAATGAAATATTCGTGGGCTGGTAGCCGCCACTCTCAGCATGGGTGACGTAATGAGTCAGCGACCCGAGCGCCGTCGTTCGGGGCGGCGGTGAAAATGCCTGGTTCAAGGCGCGGGCGGCCAGAGCCGTGCCCGCCAAGAGACCGGTGGCGATGCACTCTGCGTAGCCTTCCACACCCGAAAGCTGCCCGGCGACAAAAACGTCCGGCAGGCCGCGCAAGCTCAGATCGGCCGCCAGCAGCCGAGGCGCGTTCAGGTATGTGTTGCGATGAATCTGGCCGTAACGGAGGAACTCGGCATTCTCGAGCCCGGGAATCATCCGCAGGATACGCTTCTGTTCGGGGAATTTGAGGTGATTCTGGAAACCTACCAGGTTGTAGCTGGAATAGCGAAGGTTCTCAGCGCGAAGCTGAACCACGGCGTAAGGCTGACGGCCGGTCTTGGGGTCGATCAGTCCGACCGGCTTCATGGGCCCGAAACGCAGCGTATCGACGCCGCGCCGAGCGAGTTCTTCGATGGGCAGGCACGACTCGAAGTAATTCAGATCTTCAAAAGCATGCGCCTGGACGGACTCCGCGCCCATCAGCGCTTCGTAGAACACGCGATACTCCGCCTCATCGAGCGGGCAGTTTAGATAGTCCTCGCCGCCCTTGCCATAGCGCGAAGCCTCAAAAATGCGATCGTGATTCAGCGTGTCGGCGTCGACAATCGGGCTGATGGAGTCATAGAAGGCCAGGTTGTCAGCGCCCGTCAGCGACTGCAGGCTGCGGGCGAGCGGGTCCGACGTCAAGGGCCCGGTAGCGATCAGAACCCGGTTTCCGCGCGGCACTTCCTGCAATTCAGCGCGCTCCAGACTCACTAGCGGATGCTGGCACAGGGCCGTGGTCACGGCCTCGCCGAACCGTTCGCGATCGACGGCCAGGGCCGATCCGCCGGGCACGGCGTTCTGATCAGCCAGGCGCAGGAGCAGGGATCCTGAGCGTCGCAGCTCTTCCTTGAGCAGCCAACTGGCGGCGCCGGGCGTATTCGACTTCAGCGAATTGCTGCAGACGAGCTCTGCGAGCTGGTCAGTCTTATGTGCGGGCGTGGTGACGGCCGGACGCATCTCGTACAGCACCACCGGCACGCCGCGTTCCGCCAGTTGCCAGGCCGCCTCACTTCCAGCCAACCCTCCGCCGGCCAGGATGACAGGTTTCATCTGGATTCGACTCTCTGGGACTAGGCTCTTCCAGGCTTTAGTGAAACCCGTGGCAATCCGCCCCTTGACAATTGGTCGCGCCCGAATCGCCGGCGACCTGCACTTTCTCTGCACCCCTTCGGTAAGGCTTAGCAGCTAGTGTTTTCAAGCGCTTACGGCTGTCATGCCCTCAGTCTGGCTTCC
>DATDGP010000138.1:0-21089 GCA_036522035.1 Terriglobales bacterium | reverse complement strand
AATGCACCGCCTTTGCGCCCTGGGCACCCTCGGGGCTGAGTGCCCCAAGGATAACAGAAGCGGTACGCTGAACGACTTCCAAACTCTCTTTCAGCAGATTGGCATCTCCGTGGTAAAGCTGAATGTAATAAATAAGGTAGTTAAATTTTATCAGTACAAAATCTCTTTAAAACCGTCAACATTACAGTCAAATCCAAGGCTTTGCTCGGCCTGGAGTTGCTACGGGCTGATTTTAAGTTCTTGATGCGACAGCGGAAGGATCGACGACTATGGAACAGTTTTTCCAGGACTTAAAATACTGCTTGCGCATCTTGCGAAAGAACCCAGGATTTTCGCTGGTCGCAGTGATGACTTTGGCCCTTGGCATTGGCGCTAATGCGGCAATGTTCGCAATCGCCAACACGGTGCTGCTCCAGCCATTGCCGTTTCAGGATTCCGCGCAGCTTGTCAGCGTCTGGACCACGGACAAGAAGGGCGAGCGGATGGCAACTGCCGTACCTGACTTCCGCCTGTTGCGCGAGCAGAATCGCACTCTCGAAGGACTGGCTGGTTTCTATCGACGCCCCGTCAACATAACCGGCAACCAGGAGCCGGAGCGCGCGCGCGTACTATTCGTATCGCCTGACTTCTTTACCGTCCTGCGTATTCAGCCTGCGATCGGGCGGGCTTTCTCCGCCAAAGAAGAGGAACCCGGTTCCAACCACGTGGTGATCCTTTCGGATGGTATGTGGCGACGCGACTTCGCCGCGAGGCCCGACGTGGTCGGCCAGACCATCAATATTGACGGTATGCCGCACTCGATTATCGGAGTCTTGCGGCAGGACTTCTGGTTTGCTGATCTGGGAACCGAATTGATTGTCCCTGCTTCTTTTGCGCAGGGCGACCTTCTCAACAATCGTTCCAACCACATTCTGAACATGGTTGGGCGCCTTCGTCCCGGAGTCACAGCTTCTTCAGCGGCCACCGATCTGGAGAATATTGGACGTGACATCGGAGAGCAGTTTCTTTCCAATAAAGGAATGAGTTTCGACCTGCTGTCTCTTCAGGAGCAACTGGTCGGTTCGGTTCGTACATCGGTTCTTGTGCTGATGATTGCAGTAGCCTTTGTGCTGCTGATTGACTGCGCGAATCTGGCGAATATTCTCATGGTACGTTCTGTGGCCCGGCAGAAGGAAACAGCAGTTCGTTCGGCGCTGGGCGCCACTTACACACGGCTTCTGCGCCAACACTTGACCGAAAGCATTTTGCTCTCGGCTATGGGCGGTATGCTGGGGTTATTGCTCGCCTATTTGACCATCCGCTCTGTCCGTCTCATCAGTCCGGCCACGCTGCCGCGTGCCAGCCAGATTCACCTTGATCCGTGGGTGCTGCTATTTGCTCTCGTGATTTCTCTGCTGACCGGCATTGTCTTCGGCCTTATACCTGTTGTGCACGCCTGGAAAATAAATGTCAACGAGACTCTGAAGGAAGGCGGTAGGGCAAGCGGTGCAGGTGGTGGATACCGTCTGGTGCGATCGGGATTGGTGGTCACGGAAGTGGCCGCGGCTCTGGTGCTGCTGGCCGGAGCCGGATTGACTCTTACCAGCCTGCATATGCTGAAGCGCATCGACTTGGGCTTTGATCCAACCAGAGTTCTCGTCTTCAACGTATCCCTGCCCAGTGGCAAGTACCTGAATCAAGAGTTCATGCGCCAATATCCCATGCCGGCTGCTACAGAGAAGGCCGCCATTTTTCTGCAGGAGGCGGTGAATCAGATTCGCACTGTGCCCGGTGTTACTTCAGCCGGTGCTGTCTCTCTTCTTCCCATCAGTGGCGTCAGCTGGGGCAAGGTAGTCACCTTCTATGATCGCCCGTTGCCCCCGACTCTGGATGGGTTGCCGCCTATCGAGTATCGGGTAGTCGTTGGCGATTACTTCAAAG
Source organism: Terriglobales bacterium (assembly GCA_036522035.1). Taxonomy (GTDB): domain Bacteria; phylum Acidobacteriota; class Terriglobia; order Terriglobales; family Acidobacteriaceae; genus Angelobacter. Next base: position 19,169 of record DATDGP010000138.1, on the reverse strand, counting down.
CCATGGGAATTCGTCTGGCGCACGGCAGGGTGCTTGATGATCACGATACGGAGCGGACGGCTCTCGTTGCTGTTGTCAATGAAGAATTTGTTCATCGCTATATGGAAGATAAGGACGCCGTAGGAAAGCCTATTTCCGTAAATCCACCAGCCAGCCTCGCCCCCGGCTTTACGCCGCCTGGTTTTCCACAGAAATTCACTATCGTCGGTGTGGTAAGTAATGCGCGGAATAGCTCTCCGGACCAGGAAGCTGACCCAGCCGTATATGTTCCCTATGCTCAGAACGCTGAATCAAACCTCACGATGTCTTTTGCCATTCGTACCGACCGAGATCCATTCGTTGTGCTGGGAACCGTGCGGCGCCGGATGTATGAGCTCGACGCGAACTTGCCGCTGGCGGCCATCGATACCATGGAACAACGGCTTGACGATACGATTGGCCGGCCACAGCTTGAAGCCTCTGTGCTGGGTGCCTTCGGCGGATTGGCGCTTCTGCTTGCTGGTCTTGGGGTCTATGGTGTCATGTCCTATTCAGTAGCGCAGCGTACTCGAGAAATCGGGATACGTATGGCGCTGGGTGCGCAGTTGATGGACGTGATGCGCATGATCCTTCGCGAAGGACTGCTGCTGACCCTTGCCGGATTGGCCATAGGATTTGCCGGCGCCATCGCGCTTGCCCGCCTCATGAAGTCAATGATTTTTGGCATCAGCTCCACCGATCCTATGGTGTTTACGGCAATCGCTGTCCTGCTGTTTCTTACCGCCTTTATAGCAACCTACTTTCCGGCGCGCCGGGCAAGCAAGGTTGATCCGCAGCTGGCATTAAGAGACCAGTAGGTTCAGGCGAGGGTTGAAGGCCCGGCCCTGGAAGACCGGGTCACGTGAATTTGAGCAGTAGAAGGCCGCGCTTTAGCGCGGTAAGCCTCTCCCAACTGCGGCTCCTTGTATCATGCCGGCTTCGCAGATGCTGTGTGCATTTGCGAGACGAGAACAGGGCATGACTTCACTTGGATGACTGATGAAATTTCCAGGTTGAAGACTCTGCGCATTACCGGTAAGCCGAGCGCCGGGGCGCGTAATGATCGAGCCGGCACGGAAGTGCGGGGCAGGTTTGAAGTAAAGGCTGTAGCGGAGCAATCATTTCCATCCTGCTGTGAGTGTTACAGCTCTCCAGAATTGATCCAACATCACGACTAGAGTTTGAGGTGATTATATGGCCTATCAGCCTTCCCCAGTAGCTGCGGGCGGGTCAAGGTTTGCGCGCCGAGCAGTCACGGCAACTGCCACTGACTCCCTGCGCCGTTCTCGACAGTGTGGCGGCCCTACCCCGAAATCCAAGTACTCGAATAAAGCAGCTTGGGTCTCAGCTCTTCTTCCCGCACGAACTACTCCGGACGTAACTTTTCCCTTTCCATCCAGCGATTGCTTTTCCTGTCGGGAAACTGCTGTGAACACGCCAGCGCACGCCAGCATCTCACGGCATAGAACTCGAATCACAATCGAAGAGCGTGCTTATGGCTATCCGGGATTTGAAGGCGGCGTTGGTCATCGTCGGCTTACTCTTGATCGCCGCCTGGCTCGGCGGATGCGCAGTGACGGCAAAAGGCGGCTTTAGCGCAGCCACTCCGACTCCAACGCCATCGCCAACTCCGACACCGTCTCCAACTCCGATGCCGGTTCCAAGCCCGACTCCGTTTCCAACACCAACTCCCTTTCCAACACCCACTCCTTTTCCGACTCCCACTCCGTTTCCGACTCCGACTCCGACACCGTCTCCAACTCCGACGCCAACACCCACACCGGCCTCGACTGTCACCGAGGTCTTTGTCGCGTCGAAGAGCGCCTCGCCAGGGATCGTATCCGGCGAAATCACCGGTTTCACCGTAGCGGTTGACGGCTCAGCCGTCCCAGTGCCGGGTTCTCCATTCATCGGCGCGAACGGATCTCCGGCTACGAACGGCAAATTCCTGATAACGACCGACGGCACCAACATTGTCAGCTTCGCCATCGCGGCGAACGGAGCGCTTACGCAGGTTTCTTCGATCGATGGTACGGTGCACAACGATAGTCCTACGGGTTCCGGCGTGGGTGCGCTGAGTCTGGACCGAAGCGGCAGCACGGTCTATGCGGGCGAAATCAACTTCCAGGGAGCCGACAATGATGCCTTTGCGTTCTTCAATCTGTCGGCCAATGGCTCGCTGAGCTTCATCGCAAACTCCATCATCAATGTCAACTTCAACGGAAGTCTCACCTTCACCGGCGACAACCAACATGCCTACGGAGAAGGATGTTTCTTCCTGGGATGGGACTTGTTCGGACTGATCCGTAATCCGGATGGAACTCTGACTGCTTTCGACGCCGGTGTGCCATCCCCTCCGATTTCGAGTAACCAGTTTTTTTGCCCTGGACCTTCGAGCGCCTCGCCGGTCGGCAATCATCTGGCAGGAGTGGTCGTACCGGAAGGCCAGACCGGCGTGAACAACTTGCTTTCTGTCTACGTGATCAACAACGATGGCACGCTGACCCTGGTGCCGAATTCGGTAATGTCAACTCCGTTCATCTCTATCAGCGACATCCAGTTTGATCCGACAGGAACGTTTCTGGCGGCTGCCACCAATGCCGGAGTTCAAATCTACCGTTTGACCTCCGGGACGCTGGGGGCAGTCGGATCGCCACAGGATGCGAACACCACTTTCGACCTGGTGCGATGGGACAGCTCCGGTCATCTCTACGCGATCAGCAGCAGCACTCAAAGACTGTTTATCTACGCCGCGAACCAAGGAACCTTGTCAGCAGCTCCAGGTTCTCCGCATAGTGTGGCAAACCCGATCGGACTCGCCGTGACGAAGTGATGGACGCTTAAGTCTCGCGGCCCAGCCTGTGTAACCTTTGCGATTTTTCTCTTCGCCTGTGGACTTCGACTGAAACGTTTCCGGCCCAGCCAGCACTCCTAGCTAGAACGCACCCTTCACCTAAGTTTGTTCGTGACAGGCCGGGGGAGCGGTTTGAGATTCGTGTGATTCAACTCGCAGTGCCTGAGCTCTTCTGCAGCCACCTCGTGCGTAAGCTTGGCCTGTATCCAGTTGAACATGAGGAGAAAGCTATGTCTGGAACCTGGATATCCTTCGACGCGCCTAATACTTCGTCAGGGCCGTTCGCTGCTGATTTGATGATTCTTCTCACCGATGGTTCGGTGTTGATTCACAACGGGTTCGTAACCACCGTTGATACGGCCAACCAGTGGTTGCGCCTCACGCCCGATCAACAGGGTAGGTACGAAACGGGCACCTGGTCTGCTGAGATTGATATGAAGACCGCCCGTCAGTGGTTTGCCTCAGGCGTTCTCCAGGACGGCCGTGTTTTCGCCATCGGCGGCGAACACACCAACGATCCGTCAAGTCCGGAAGATTCTCCGCTGGGTGAGATTTTCGATCCCCAAACCAACCTGTGGACCCCTCTCACGAAGCCGTCGGCATTCGACTTCATCCGTGGCGACTGTAACGGAACCGTCTTGGAAGACGGCCGCGTACTCCTGGGCGGTCCCGCGACTTCCGGAGCCCCCGCAACCTGGCCCAAGCGAACAGCAATCTGGGACGCGGTTGCCAATAGCTGGGTGGAGGCGGGCTTGAAATTCGGCGCGGTCTCCACGACCACCAAGAAAGATCCGTTCGAAGAGGAGACCTTTTCACTGCTGCCCCACGGCCAAGTTCTTGTACCCTCGGTGCGCGACACGCCCAAGGCGCAACGTTACCTCCCGTCCCTCGATGAGTGGGTTACCTGCGCTCCGAGCCCCGTAAAGCTGGCCATCACGACGTTGAGCGGCGCGACGGTCTTCGAGACTGGTCCGACAATTGTCCTTCCCAGCGGCAAGGCGTTTGTGATTGGCGGCACGGGTCGAACAGCGATTTTCACACAAGGTCCCAACCCAACGTCTCCCGGTTCCTGGGTAAATGGCCCGTCGTTTCCTGCTGACTCCAGCAGCAGCCCCAACTGGCCGCTGTTGACAGCTTTGGATGCGCCGGCTTGCCTGCTGCCGAGCGGGAAGGTTGTCCTGATGGCCGGAACCACCGCGCCTGACAGCGGCGATTTCTTCTCCCTGAATCCCGTGCTACTCGAATTCGATCCCCACAGCCCGGCAACGACCCTGCCCGAACTCGATGTTCAACCAGCACTGCCGCCCACCAATTTCACGTGGCAGTCGTGCTTCCTGCTTCTTCCTACCGGTCAGCTCCTCTGCAGTGCCCAGAACCAGACTCTCTTCGTTTACACGCCCGATCCCGCTGCCGGTTCCCCGCACGGCTCCTGGCGGCCTGCGCATATCTCGGTTCCCACCAGCATGAAGCCAGGTCACAGCTACACGCTGTCTGGCACTCAGCTCAATGGGCTGTCGCAAGCAGTGGGGTACGGCGACGATGCCGGCATGGCCACCAATTACCCGATCGTTCGGCTCACTCATCCCGCAACGGGCCAAGTCGCTTATTTGCGAAGCCATCACTTTTCGACTATGGGAATCGCCACAGGGCACAACTTGCCCCATGACCGCAAGTCCTGCGTCATTGACATCCCCGCGACGCTGGCCATCGGCAAATGGAAGCTCGTTGTGATCGCCAACGGCATTCCTTCTGAATCTATTTGGGTGGACATTGGCCTTCATGGCCACAGACACGAATACGAGGGCAAGATCGAAACCCTGGTCTACGATAGCTTCGGCGACTTCGAAGCATTTACGGTGAGGAGCGAGAGCGGGGAAATCCGGAGATTCGAGAGCCGCGAACCCCAGGTTGCCGCCGTGACCAGGCGCGCCTGGGAGGAGCGCACGCGCGTTATGGTCATTCCCGAGCACAATCGTCCTCATCATGCTCGAACCATCGCTCTTTTGGTTTGAGTTTGCGAAACCTGATGGCCTGAATCGTAAGGATTGTTGAGCGTTCGTGGATTGGCAGAAAATCTGGCGGAGAGAGAGGGATTCGAACCCCCGTTAGAGTTTCCCCTAAACACGCTTTCCAAGCGTGCGCCTTCAGCCACTCGGCCATCTCTCCGGCAAACAGCGCGGCTCTGTTGATTATAGACGACGCCGAGTGAGCTGTGAGACTTAGCCTGCGGCTGAAAAAATCCGCTCGAAACAGTATTCGTCGATCACGGCAGCCACAGCTTTTTTTCCCTTTTCATCGAGCGACCGCACCACGCGTCCGGTACAGTTCACCAGAACATCAGTATCTGCGCCGAGGACCGCTGCTGGCAAAACGATGCGGAACCGGATAACGGCTCCGATGTCAAGAGGAGCTTTGGTGTGGAACAGAACCCCTCCCGCGGAGATATCCTCCGTTTCAGCAAAGTGCTCGTGCATGTCAGCGGTGCGGACCGTAATCGGTAACTTGAGCGGAAAGCGAACAGAACTGCGGGAATCGTTCACCGTGTTCACCTCCCGATTTTTATAACATCGGCTCGAGGCCGGCCCAAGATTACTTTGGGTCTCTGCGCACACTAAAGGACATGCGCCGGAAGACGCTGTCCTAAAACCTTGTGACTTCGGTGAAATTGAAGCCACGTACCTTCATCGCAGGGACCACCATATCAAACGACTCTTCGCCGCTGGCGCGCACCGCCGGGCCCATAGCTTCTACGTGGTTGAGCGTTTCTATCAGGCTCTGGTTGAAGCGGAAATTGCGAATGCCATAGGCCACCTTTCCGCCCTCTACCAGAAAGGTGCCGTCACGGGTCATGCCGGTAAGGATCTTCTCGTAGGGATCGACTTCCCGGATGTACCACAGCCGGGTAATGAGGATGGCATGGTCCGAGCCGGCAATCATCTGGTCCACGCTCTGCTCGCTGCCTGGTGTAATGAAGACGATGTTGGTGGGCGCTTCTCCCATTTCGTTCGGAAGAGGGAAACCATGCCCGGTCACAGCGATCTCGCCCACCTTGTCAGCGATAGCCGATTTGCGCATCCGTTCCGCACTATTGCGCGCGTACACCACTCTGCGGATCACGCCGTCTTCCACCAGGCGGACACGGCGGCGACGCACGCCTTCGCCGTCAAAAGGCGCATTGGTCTGCAAAGGATGGCCGACGTCATCGGCGATGGTGATGTTTTCGCCGAAAAGCTTGGTTCCAATTCGGTTGTTGAGAAACGATCTTTGGTCCAGAATCGCCTGACCGCTGAAATCCCAGAACATGAAACCCATGAAGTCCAGGACCGCTGCTGGTTCCAAGATGACCGTGTACTTGCCCGGCGCCAACTCTTTCGGACCGCGCGACGCCCGCGTTTTCTCCGCTGCGATCTGGGCCAAACGTACCGGTTGTAGTTTGCCGACGTCAGGCGAGTTGGCCTTCTGCCACCCGGAAGAGTCGTCGGCCAGCATGGTGACGGAGACTTCCGCCGCGGTCTGGCGATGAAAGACACTCAAGCCGTTCGAATTGGCCACCGACTCAGCGGTCTGAGAGCTCGAATAGATCCCAGCCGTAGTCAAACCGTTTTTCTTCGCGACGCCGACAATCTGTCCCACCACATCGGCGCGGCTCGCCGGGGTGACGGCTGCGGTTTCACCAAACCAGCGCGAAGGAACTGCCCCGTCCTGCTTGCCGTTCTCCGCCGCAGCCAGAGGTAGACGCCCAGGGTCCGGCTCCTGCACCCTGGCTATTCCTTCCGCCGACTGTACAGCCCTCCTCAGGCTCTCATCGTCAAACCGGTTGGTGGTGGCGCGCGCTGTCTTGCCGTCAAAAGCTACGCGGATGGAAGCCACTTCGTTCAGTTCTGAAACATTCTGGTGGATCGTGTTGTTGGCAAAACGGGTGAGGGAGGAGTTGGTCGAAGAAAAGATGATTTCAAGTTCGCTGGCCGTCGCAAACTTCTTGACCCGGTCGAAGACTTCTTCGGCTTTTGCCTGGTTCAGCACGGTGACACCGGTGATTGGCAGTTGGCAGTTAGCAATTGGCAGAACGTCATTTTCGTGCTCCGGTCGGACTCGAATTTTCTGGATAAGGCCATCCGCATTCTCTTCATTTCGAGAAGTTGCTTAGGGGTGGAGACATGCTTGTCGGCCGATATACAAACCACATCCGTGCAAGCAAGTCAGGGCATTGAAAGGTCGCTGGTTGAGCCACACGCAGGTTGCAAGGAAGCGATCGAGTTCCATGTTTCCTGACGTAGTCTTTCATCTTGCTGAATGGCTAATTGCCTTTGTACGCCGTTCCAATCTTCACGTTCCTGAATCTCGCCGGCGCCGCACCATGGCCGGTGCCCATTGTTTGCATGGGCTGGCCTTTACCGCAGTTGGGCGTGCCCCAGAGCGTCCACTGATCGCGGGAGCAGATAGCGTCCATCGAGTTCCAAAATTCGGTGGTGATCCCGGAATAGGAAGGATTCTTGAGCATCCGGCCCAGCTTCCCACCTTTGATCTCCCAGCCGATCTCGCAGCCGAACTGGAAATTGTAGCGCTTGTCGTCGATCGACCAGGACCGGTTGGTCTGCATGAAGATGCCATCGTCAGTTGAGGCAATCAGTTGATCCAGGGTGAGCGGCTTTTCGCCGGGAAGAATGCTGATGTTGGTCATCCGGATCAGCGGGATCCGGTTCCAGCCTTCGGCGCGCATGGCTCCGTTCGATCGCTGCTCGCCGATGGTGTGCGCGGTCTCGCGCGACGAGATGTATCCCGTGAACAGACCTCGGGTGATGACGGGCGTCGATTGCGCCTTAACACCTTCGTCATCGTAGGCGAACGTGCCCAACCCAGGCCCGTGTTCTTCGGTGGCATCAGCCACCACGTTGACTACTTCACTTCCGTAGCGCAGCGTACGCAGCTTTTCGAGTGTCAGGAACGATGTGCCGGCGAAGTTGGCCTCCATGCCTAGCACGCGGTCCAACTCGATGGGATGGCCGATCGATTCATGAATCTGCAGTCCGAGTTGCGATGAATCGAGCACCAGCGTCATTTTTCCCTCAGGGCAGCGGTCAGCCTGGTGCAGCGCAACCGCCTGCTCGCCGATTCGCCGAGCGTTCTCTATTAGCTTAAGCTCGTCGATCAGCTCGTAGCCTTTGTTCTGATACTGGCCTCCGAAAGAGTTGGGGTACGAGCGTTTCTGGATCTCGGCGCCTTGAAAAGAAAATGTAGTAAAGCCGGCGCCGGTCGTGTGGCGGGTCTGGTGGATGTCTGAGCCTTCACTCGAATAGAACCATTGCTCGTACCGGCCAAGGTTGAGGGTGCTCTCGGCAAGAGTAATTCCGCGGACCCCGACCAGCTCCGCGTCGATCCGCATCAGCAAATCCAGGTTCTGCTCAACCGACGTGCTGAAAGGATCGATCTGGCAGGGCGTGGACCACTCGGCCTTGACTGCCTTCTCAGGGGCAAGCTCGACCGGATGCTCCTTCACTCGCGCGGAAGCCCGGGCGATCTCCACGGCGTGTTCGGCCGCCCGCTCCACGGCTTCGCGGCTCAAGTCGTCGCTGGCGGCGAAGCCCCAGGCATCGCTCACCAGCACGCGTACTCCGAAGCCCAGCGACTCATTGCTCGCCGCGTGGCCAACCTTGCCGTTCTTTGTCGCAAGAACGCGCTGGCGATGGTCTACAACTCTCACATCGGCGTAGCTCGCGCCCCGCTCGGTCGCGGTGTCGATGGCCCAGTCGGCGATTTGCTTCATACTCAAGGAACTTGGTATCAAACCCTCATTGGGACCGAATCACTAATGATACGGCATAAGCTCGGGAGACTCACGAGAATCACCGAGATGGCCGCGATCACCCGATGGTCCGTGCCCGCTGATCAGCGTTTTTCTCGGTCCATCTGCGGTACAGCGTGATCGGTAGTGAGATCGTGCGATGGCGATTCCCGCGATACCCTTCGCAATTCGGATCAGTTCATCCATGCGATCAGTGGTAAGGTTTTCTGATCGTGTCTCGCAAGACCGCGATTCTAAGAGTCGTCAATCTCGAAGAGGGCCTGCCCACCGTAGAGGGCGCGCGTTTGCGCCTGGAGCACGAACTCAGCCAGGCCCGACATTTCGGTTGGGTGGCCGTCAAATTGATTCACGGCTACGGTTCCAGCGGCGTAGGCGGCGCTCTGCGTACGGAACTGCAAAAAGACTTGCGGCAGGCGGTTGACCGCGGCCAGCTTCGCGCCCTCATAGCCGGCGAAGACTGGCGCATCTCCAACGAGGCCGCTTGGGCTCTGTTGCAGCGGTACCCAGAATGGAAGCGTGATTCCGACCTCGGCCGCGGCAACCGTGGAATCTCCATTGTTGTTCTGTAGCATCGCCGGGATCAGGCGCGATCGAGGTAATCGGTACATCGGTTCTAAGAGATCACCTAGCTGAGGCGGCGCGCATCTCGACGAACCAAGAATTGCTTCTCAGTGGCTCAAAGCACCGAATCTACGGCAGTTAGCCACAGGCCTGAAGGTCTGTTCCACCCTCATATCTAAGAATTTTCTAATTACTAAAGTGACCTTCCGCGGTTCCGGTAACTGTACTAATGTACATGTACCAGGTACATGAACCCTCGGGGGAGAAGGCAGTCCAGTTGATATCCGAAGCCGCAATTCAGGAAGCGCAGGATGCGTTCGGCAAGATGGTGTCCCGCCAGATGGTACGCATTACCGGCGAGCTCAAGCGACTCGACGAAGTGCTCAAAGCTGGCCGGGTGGACACCCGCATCCTCAGTGATTTTCGAGGCGCTGTCGAACATGTGCGCACCTGCGGGTGGCATGTCCAGGTCTGGCTGGAGGGAGATGAGCGTGCCCTCACCGCCTTGTTGATGGAAGAGCGCGTGAGCTTAGCTATACGAATGGCGCAGAATCTGGCTTCCGAAATGGGAACTGCGGAGCTGCCTGCGCCGAGTACTGCCGCGTTGAAAGAGGCGGTGCGAAAACTCGATGAGGTGCTTGAGGCTTTCCCATGATGAGCGACGACACGAGATCGTCTGAACATGCTGAACGAGCCCTTGGTGTTGCCGATCGCGTCCCTGTGGCCATGCAGCTGGCCTGGGCAACAGCCGCATTCTTGCTCTGGCGCACCTACTACTTTTTCACCGTCGTTGTCATACCGGCGCTAGGCTGGCGCTGATTGCCCGGCAGCCGGTCGCGGCGATTTCTACAACCCCAAGCATGTCTGCGAAGGCTTTTCCTGCCGCTGTTCGCTTCTCACCACCATGGAAAGAAAACGCACCATAATTAGCGACGGTTCTGGGGCACGTAAATTTGCTAATTGCTTGACTACGTCCCCTCGCTCCAGCTCGCCAGATACTCTTCCTGCTCCGGCGTGAGGCGATCGATCTTGATGCCCAGGGACTCGAGCTTGAGCCGGGCAATCTTCTTATCCAGTTCTTCCGGGACGGGATAGACCTTGGGCTGGAGGGACTTATGGTTCTTGACCAGGTATTCGCAAGACAACGCCTGGTTGGCAAAGCTCATATCCATCACCGAAGCGGGATGGCCTTCCGCGGCGGCCAGGTTGATGAGCCGGCCTTCGCCTAGAAGATAGATCTTGCGCCCGTCCTTCAAGCCGTACTCGTCGACGAACTCGCGGGTCTGGCGCTTGGAAGATGCCATCTTCTCGAGCGCAGGAATGTCAATCTCCACGTTGAAGTGTCCGGAGTTGGCGACTACCGCTCCGTTCTTCATGTTCTCGAAGTGCTCGCGGCCGATCACGTTCTTGTTCCCGGTGACGGTGACGAAGATGTCGCCGATTTTGGCGGCTTCGGGCATCGACATAACGCGGTAACCGTCCATGACCGCCTCGATGGCCTTGGTGGGGTCGATCTCAGTGACGATCACGTCGGCGCCCATGCCGCGAGCGCGCAAAGCCAAGCCGCGCCCGCACCAGCCATAACCGGCGATTACGAACTTGGAGCCGGCGATCAGCGCGTTGGTGCAGCGTATCACTCCGTCCATGGTGGATTGGCCGGTACCGTAGCGATTGTCGAACATGTGCTTGGTCAGCGCGTCGTTCACCGCGATGATGGGATAGCGCAGCGCGCCTTCCTTGGCCATGGCGCGCAGCCGGATCACGCCGGTGGTCGTCTCTTCGGTGCCGGCGATGATGCCCTCCACTACGTCCTGGCGTTTGGTGAGCGCAGTGGAGACCAGGTCGGCGCCGTCGTCCATGGTCAGGTGCGGCTTGTGGTCGAGGGCCGAGATGATGTGCTTGTAGTAGGTCTCGTTGTCCTCGCCCTTGATGGCGTGCACGGAGATGCTGAAATCGCGTACCAGGGACGCGGCCACGTCATCCTGGGTGGAAAGCGGGTTGGAAGCGCAGAGCACTACGTCCGCGCCACCATCGCGTAGCGTGACCGCCAAATTGGCGGTCTCGGTGGTCACGTGCAGGCACGCGGAGATGCGGATACCCTTGAGCGGTTGATTCTTGATGAATTCTTTGCGGATGTTCTGCAGCACCGGCATCGACTGGTTGGCCCACTCGATGCGACGCTTGCCCAGATCAGCCAGTTCCGCGTTCTTGATATCAAACGAAGTTGCAACTGAAGTTGCCATAATCTCCTGTCTCTGTGCTTACCACAACATGTTGCTTGCAATCGCGCTGTTTCGGGTGGAGCAAGCCTGAACCGATGGCGTGAACGATCCGTCAAAGTCTCGTCCGAGCTCTGCCCATGAGGACGCGCTTTTCTTGTCTATCGATGCCCAAACGATGATCCAGTCCGCCTATCGGGCGCCCACTTTGGTGCCACTTGCGGTCTGTCCCAAGCCTTGTTCACGCAGCTTAATGGCTTTGTCGGTAGCTTCCCAGGTAAAGTCGGGATCTTTGCGGCCAAAGTGCCCGTAGGCCGCGGTCTTTTTGTAGATCGGACGGCGTAGCTTGAGGGACTCGATGATGCCCTTGGGTGTTAGCTGGAAGTTCTCGCGCACCAAGTGCACCAGTTTATTCTCGGCGATCTTGCCGGTGCCAAAAGTGTCCACCAGTACACTCACCGGATCGGCGACGCCGATGGCATACGCCAACTGCACTTCGCAGCGATCGGCCAGGCCCGCGGCCACGATGTTCTTGGCTATATAGCGAGACATGTAGCAGGCGGAACGGTCCACCTTGGTCGGATCTTTGCCGCTGAATGCACCACCGCCGTGACGCCCCATGCCGCCATAGCTGTCTACGATGATCTTGCGGCCGGTGAGGCCGGTGTCGCCCATGGGCCCGCCGACCACGAAACGTCCTGTGGGGTTGATGTGGTACTTGGTGTCGGCATCGAGCAGATGCGCCGGAATCGCGGCTTGGATTACGTGCTTGAGAATGTCCTGGCGGAGAGTGCGGTTGTCGACGGTCTCGGAATGCTGCGTGGAGATGACCACCGCGTCCACGCGGATGGGCTTGTGGTCAGGACCGTATTCGACTGTGACTTGTGATTTGCCGTCGGGGCGAAGGTAAGAAAGCTGGCCGGACTTGCGGACTTCAGAAAGGCGCTGCGTGAGTTTGTGGGCCAGGGCGATCGGGGTGGGCATGTAATCGTCGTTCTCGTTGGTGGCGTAACCGAACATCATGCCTTGGTCCCCGGCGCCGCCGTTGTCGACCCCCATGGCGATATCGGGCGATTGCGAATGAATCGACGAAACCACAGCGCAGGTATTGGAATCGAAGCCGTAGAGCGCGTCCGTGTAACCAACCGCCGAGACCGTCCCGCGAACGATCGACGGGAAATCCACGTAGGCTTCCGTGGTGATCTCGCCGGCGATAACCACCAGGCCAGTAGTGGTCAGGGTCTCGCAAGCAACGCGGCTGTAAGGATCTTTTTCCAGACACGCGTCGAGAATGGCGTCAGAAATCTGGTCGGCAATCTTGTCGGGATGGCCTTCGGTAACGGACTCGGATGTGAACAAAAATCGTTCCCGTGGAGACAAGGGAAGTTCCTCCTAATTTCAGGTTTCTGCTTTCGGGTCCACCTAAGATCACTCGAACGAGACTAATCGCCGCCCGCCTCCGGCGACAATGATTTGCCGTCACGCAGCATAGAAACGCACCCGAACGGGCGGTTTTCGGCTGCGAAAAGAGCCTGAACCCGATTCACTAAGGCAGACAGCGGGCCTGATTCGTCGTCGTTTATTGTACTAAACCTGAGGGCGTAAAAGTGAGAATGCGTTTTTCACTCTCGTTGCCGATGGCCCCTAGATCCTTGCCGTTAAAGCTTACGTCCACCCCGCCCGCATTACCGGTGGTAAAGACGATCCTTTTGCCGGCGTGAAATGACTGCTGCTCGCCGGCGGCTAAGACTCTGGAAATTACGGTCTTGCCGTCGGCCGTCAAATTCACCCATGCGTCTTCCTTGGCTTTGACCACCACTAGGAACACCCGTTCCGGGGGTGACGCGCCGCCGGGCAATGCGGAAGGCCGAACGTTCGCTTCCCCTTGCTGGGGTGGAGTCACAGAGCCGGCCCTGACGGGCGCCGGCGAGTTCCTAAACTCCGGCTCGGGGACTACTAGCGCGGCGGGTGGAGTTTCGGTTGGAGACATGGGCGCGGGTGATCGCGCCGTATTCGTGCCGGCTGCGGCCGTGCCGGCCGCTGGTTCCTGGCTTTCGCCGCTGCGGCTTCGGTTGCGAGCCCAGAAGATCGCCAGTACGGCCACCAGCGCGATCAAAGCCAGAATCAGTGGCAAGGTTGAACGCCTCGGATTAAGCTCGGGATCAGGTTCGGGGACGGCCAAAGGAAACTTCTCCCCCGTCTCCGCCGGCTCGGCAGCGGCCGCGGCATAGTCGGCCGCCGCCTGATCTTCGTCGATGCCTAGGTAACGCGCGTAGGAGCGGACAAATCCGCGGTTGAAAATCCCCCCGGGGAGTGCGTCAAAGTCTTCTTTTTCCAGTGATTCCAAATGCCGGCGCGAGATTTTAGTGGATTCGGCAATCTCGTCCAGAGTAATGCCCCGCATCTCGCGTTCGCGCCGCAGCCGTTCGCCGAATGAGCCCATAGCCAGCTTGTCGCCCTTGTTTAGTTTAAGCCATTCAGGGCGCCATCATAGGAAGCCGGCCTCCGGCCTGTCAAATCTAATACCCGTCTAAACGCCCAGCAGCCAATAACTTTCACGGTACTGAAGTGCTATTACCCAGGGGTTTCTAGGCGATTCCTCGGTTGCTGATTTTCACGAATCGGGCGATAATACGCCCAAGTTCGGCAACCCAAGACGGGCCACGAGGAACCTGACCTTCCCAATGAACGAAGCAGTGGGACCGGAGCGCAAAAGCAAACGGCAATTGCAGGAAGTCGCCATCTTTAATGATGTGGCGAAAGCCCTTACCTCGTCGTTAAACCTAGACTCCATCCTGCAGACCATTATGGACAAAATGGCGGAATTCTTCCGCCCAGACACGTGGTCTCTGTTGATGGTCGATGAGCAGCGCGACGAGCTCTACTTCGCGATCGCCGTAGGCGATGCAGCCGAAACCCTTAAGACCGTGCGCATGAAGCTGGGCGAAGGCATTGCCGGCTGGGTGGCCCGCCACGGGGAGTCTCTGATCGTCCCTGACGTCTACAACGATCCGCGTTTCGCCCGCCGCGTCGACGAGATGACCAAGTGGAAGACACGCTCAATCATCTGCGTGCCGTTACAGTCCAAGCACCGGGTGTTGGGCGTGATCCAGCTTATCAACTGCGCTATGGAGAGTTTCGGCGAGCAGGAAATGTTCTTCCTGCACGCACTGTGCGACTACGCCGCTATCGCGATTGACAATGCGCGGGCCGTCGAGAAGATTCAGGAACTCACTATTACCGACGATTGCACTGGCCTGTATAACGCGCGACACCTCTACAAGACCCTGGAGTCGGAGGTCTACCGCTCAGCCCGCTTCGGCTATGAATTCAGTGTGATCTTCCTGGACCTCGACCACTTCAAGAACGTCAACGACACATACGGCCACCTCGTCGGCAGCAAGCTTCTGCAGGAGATCGGCTTCAAGATCAAGTCGCAACTGCGGTTGATTGACTACGCGTTCCGCTACGGCGGCGACGAGTTCGTGATCTTGCTTCCCCAGACCGACAAGAGTTCGGCGCTGGTGGTGGCCAAGCGTATCCAGGACATGATGCGCAGCACCGTGTTCCTCGCTGAAGACGGGTTGAACCTCAATGTCCGCTGCAGCATGGGCCTGGCTACCTATCCGGAAGATGCCAAGAGTTCGCATGAGATCATCCGTCAGGCTGACGAGATGATGTACATGGTTAAAAACTCCACCCGTGACAACATCGCCGTGGCTCAGCAAGGGATCTTGAAGTAGGCACCTAGGAAATGGCGCTTCATCCCAACCTAAAAAGAAGTTCTGGCGCCGCGCTTTCTCTCCTGCTGCTCAGCTTCGTCCTCCACAACAACGACAACAAAGGCCTGTCGGTCCTCGCCTGGATTGGCGGCGGCAGCATTTTGTTCGGCGGTTACAAAGTCTTCTCCGAGAGCGTGGATTTGCTGGATCAGCTTGCCGACCGTTTTTTTTGGAACAAGAGAAACCCGCGACCGTAGAACCCCTCGCCTTGGGGCATTCCCGAAGCGCACCGCGCGCAAAGGCCCTCAGCGCGAAACGTTGATGGAAGCCGTATTCAAAAGTGCAGCCCGCTCCGTCGCCAGCAGCGCCGGCCGCCAGTTGGTTTCGGGGAATCATGGGGGAGCTGCTCAAAGGCAAATAGCCATTGCCAGATAGTAATTAGCTCAGCCAAGACCCAGGCCCGTGATGCTCTCAAGGAGCGGTTTCAGCCCGGCCATTTTTGCTCATTAGCCTTGCTACTTGGGCCTCTTCTCCAGCCCCGGCCCCGAATCTATGCCAGGATTGTCGGAGGCGGCGGGGCGCGCCGTCCACACGAACGAATTGGCCGGCGCTGAAGGATTCACTCCGAAGTCCCAGACGTTGAGATTGACCTGCCCTTTATCGAGCAATTCCACGACTGCGTACTCACCGGGTGGGAGCGGCTCTAGCGGGCTAACCTTCACCCAGTCACCCAGGGGAGTGGCCACGGCATGTATCCAGCTTCCCTTCTCCGAGATCTTTCCCGAGACGGCGACGTTCAAGTTGGCGACTACGCGAACACCCTTCTTCTTTATATCCAGCCGCGCAATTTGAAACCGGTCGTGAGGCTCGCTCCCGGATTCCGAGGTTGCTGAGGGTTGGGAGCCGGAAGCGGTGGCCGGATCGATGTTGACGTAGATGTCGGGCTTGGTCACGTGCGACTGCACCTTGGCGTGCTCTCCTTCGAGTTCCACCGTTTGCTCGGATGATAGGGCCAGCGGATTGATGGCCGCGCGCAGAACGTTCCGACTCGTATGTTTGTTGAGTTCGCCGCCATTCTGGACCAGCTCGGCAAGCACCTGTTGGTTCTGGTAGGTATCGAGCAGGAAGACACCGCCCCCGCTCGGAAGGCGCAGCCCCGGCGCTACCACCGGAGCTTCCACCTCGCCGGCTGATTTGATGCTGGCGGCCTCGAGGGCGTCGGCCGCACGCTGGGCGTCCATCTGGTTGTTGTATTTGTCCGTGGCCTGCCAGTCTACGAGAACGTTAGGAACTTCCTCCCAGTCGTACCGCTCGGAGCTGTAGTAGCGAACTCGATCGCCCGCGATCTCCCACTTGGTTACCGTCTGGTAAGAACCGTCCTTGAGGATGAGCCGTTTGGGATGCTGTTGGGCCACGACCGCGTTAAACGATAACGTAAGCAAGATGGCAGCAATCAGCAACAGCGACTTGGTAAGACGGGCCATAGGATGACCCCAGCACTTGGGAGCAGCTGGTCCTTTCTGATTCTATAGCCTTGGACGGCAACGTGGACGATTCTGCTCTTTCCTTTTCTGCTATCTACCTGCGACACTGAACTTGGAGCTTACTGTCATGAGACTCGTCCTCGCCGTCGCGTTGCTCTGCCTGATGCTCACCGGAGCTCGTGCTCAGAGCGCCTCACCGTCACCGGCTTCCTCCCCGGCTCCCAGTGCCTCGGAGACGCTGGCGACTGGCCCGACCACGACCTACACCTTGCCGCCCGACAAGCTCGAAAAGGCCAAAGCACTCTATCACCTGCACGGCTGGCTGGCGGTGATCGGCACGGTGTGGTCCCTAGTGGTCTTGCTGGGCATTCTCTATCTTGGCGTGATGGCGCGCTATCGCGATTGGGGGGAAAGGTTTTCGAGGTACAGCTTCCTCCAAGCCTGGCTGGTGGTGCCCTTGCTCCTCCTGACGCTCACCGTGCTGGATTTGCCTCTCAACGCCTTCGAGCACCACATCAGCCTCAAATATGGACTCTCGGTCCAAGGATGGGGCTCCTGGTTCGGCGACGCCGGCAAGGGCTTCCTGGTTGCCGCAGTGTTTGGTGCACTCCTGTTGTGGCTGATGATCTTCATCATCCGCAAGAGCCCGCGTCGCTGGTGGTTCTACTTCTGGCTGATCGCGCAACCCATCCTGGTGCTCGCCTTTATCGCCGAACCCCTCATCATCGATCCCCTCTTTTTCCGGTTTGAGCCGCTGGACAGAAACCATCCGCAACTCGTTGACGCCATCGAGAGAGTTACCCAGCGCGGCGGGCTGACGATCCCCCGCGACCGCATGTTTCTGATGAAAGCCAGCGAAAAAACCAATGAGCTCAACGCTTACGTCACCGGCTTCGGTCCCTCCAAACGCGTAGTGGTATGGGATACCACCATCCAGAAGACTTCAACTCCCGAAACGCTTTTTGTGTTTGGCCATGAGATGGGGCATTACGTGCTCAACCACGTCATCTACGGTTTGGTTTTGACCTCAGCCGGGATGTTTATCGCGCTATACCTCATTTACCTGGTTTCTGCCTGGATGCTGCGCCGATTCGGGGCGCGCTGGCAGATTCCGGGACTTGGTGACTGGGCGTCGCTGCCCATGATCTTCCTGATCCTCGGTATCTTCAGCTTCTTCACTTCGCCCATCGGGAACAGCATCAGCCGGACGATAGAACACGATGCCGACATCTACGGCCTCGAAGTCACTCACGGTATCAACCCCGACCCTCAGGAGGCCGCCGCGCATGCCTTCCAGGTGCTGGGAGAGCTATCGCTCGACTATCCCTATCCCAACAAGTTGGTGACGTTCTGGTACGGAAGCCATCCGACAATTGGCGACCGCGTGCGCTTCGCCCATGCGTACGATCCTTGGAGCAAGGGCCAGCAACCGAAATACGTGAAGTAGAGAAGCCTAGCCGCGAATACACGCGCCCCCCCGCGGATTCAATCCGATTCGTGTTGATTCGCGGCCATTCGGCTCGATCCAGCTCATTATTTCGTCCGATAGCTGAACGTCAGCTTGGTCTCCTCATCGAGCACCAGGGCTCGGGCAAAGCGATACGAGCTGCCGGCCCGCGGCACATCCACCCGCACCGGAAGCACGCCGGCAACTTTCTTCTGCAGGTTGAAGACGTTCGCCGAGGCTTGCTGCTGGTCCTTTCTCTTGCCCTCTATTGAGTTACCCATGCCGACAGCGTTTTTGCCGTACTCCAGTGCGCCGGCTAAGGGTGCCGCGGCCTCGACTTCGATAGTCTCGGTGGTTGTACCGATATTCAGGCGGGTGCCGTATTCCTGGGGATGACTCGCATCATAGGGCGTCGCGCCATAGACAGCGCTCTGGAAACCCCGTGCGCTGGCTTCTATCTTGACGGTTCCCGAAGGAATGCCAAAAACTACCCACCGTCCGTTGGAATCCGTTGTGGCGATTCGCACGATTCCCTTCTCCAGGCTGGTCACCTTTACCAGGGCGCCCGAGATGATGGCGCCTTGCGGATCGACGACCACGCCGCCCAGTTGGCCGGGAAGCAAGGTTGACGGATTGGGTTTCCCGGCAAGCGCGTTGGTTCCGCCCTTGGTGATTACATCGAGGGCGCTGAGGCCAGGGCCTGGCACGTGATTAGACGCATCTCCCGATTCCTCATCGCCGACGATCGAGCGCACATCTTCGTCCAGCCATTTCTTATAGCCGGAAGGCCCAAACAGGCTCGAGGAGATGGCGTCGCCGCCGAAGTCTTTCACCTTGTACTGTTCGGGCAGATAGACTTCCCACTCGAGCACGCTGATGGGCACGTCCATCGGGGGCAATGACAGCTCCGAGCCGCCCTTCCTCGCGAATGGCGCACCGGAATGGAGGAAGACGAACGAGACTTCGTACGCTCCCGTCGGACGGAAACCCGCGCGCAACAGAGGCACGCGTGCGCCGTCCGGACCTTCGACCGGCATCGAACGACTGCGTAGCCGAAGTTA
>DATDGP010000137.1:0-18939 GCA_036522035.1 Terriglobales bacterium | reverse complement strand
ACTCGTCAGAAGAATTCATGGGTAAGCTCCGGCTCAGGTAGCTTGCCAAGTGAGTGATAGAGCGCGAGTTCAAGAACGCGGAAGGTGCGGAAGCCATACGATTTTCTCATGGTGAGTTTGGCTTTGTTGTTCAGGCCCTCGACGCGCCCGCTGGAAACCTGCTTTTGGCCTTGAAGTAGTTGAGTAGAAGTTGCCGGTGGGCGCGTAGCATTCGAGCGATCTTTTTCATGGGCTCGATACGGGAGCGCATGGTTTGATAGCACCAGAAGTCCAGGAACAGGCCCGCCCAGGTGGGCGAGTTGTAGTCCCAGAACTGCTGGAAGTTTTCTTTGAGAAGATAAGCGCGGACGGTTTGCAGGTTGTAGCGGAGCAGATCGCGCAGGCGGAACTTCTGCTGAGAAGTAAGATTCTCTCTGCGCTTGAGGACGCACCAGCGGGATTTTTTCAGCAGCGGTTCGTGGCCGGCCTGGGCCAGCCTGCGGGTTTCGGCGGCGCGCACATCGTCCAGGGCCTGGTTCATTTTGGCGACGATATGAAAGCGATCCAGGATGTGGAGCGCCTGGGAGCAGGTCTGCCTGATCACGCGGAGGTAGGGCTTCCACATGTCCGAGCAGACGAATTCGATTTTGGAGGTGAGATCCTTCCCGATCATGGCGAAGAATCCTTGGAAGGTTTCCACGGTCCGCTCTTTGCCGACCCAGAGCAGGCGGGTGAGGACGGCATCGATCTGATAGACGAGGGTGAGATATTTGTGCCCTTTGGCATACTGGATCTCATCCACGCCGATCGCCCAGATCGGAGCCAGCGCCCGATGTTGCAGACCCCAGGTGACCACGTACTCGACAGCATCACAAACCTTTTCCCATGAGGTGTGGAACGCCTCGGCCGTTTCTGTCCACGACAGCCGGCGCGCCCAGCGAGCCAGGAACAACATGTAGGCTCTCGTCAACTGATGCTTGCCGTCGCCCCACGGGACTTCCTCGACCACCACGCCACAGTCTCGGCAATTAACGCGCCGCATGCGGTACAGCAAGAAAACCAGAAGTCCCCAGAAAGGGATAAATTCAAAGCGGCGCTCCGGGAGATGATCATAGCCGGGCGCCGGCTGGTGGCAACCCGAGCACACCGCCGCGGACCCCGCCCTCGGCCGGACGCCGATTTCGATGACTTTCTTGTCGGGGCTGAAACGATCGTGGTGATAGACGAATCCCCGAAAACGATGACATTGGTTTAGAATCGTGATCAGTTCCATGGCGAAGTCGGCACCGAAAACCTCCACCATAAACCGTCCCACGCCTGGTGCGCATCTGGATCTTTCCCGCTACGGCTGCGATCTAGCCGAGTGGTGTTAGCACCGGTTTAAAAGTGACCCATTTTCGCCGGTTTGATGGGGTCCAAGTCAGCCGAAATTCGCCAAGCAGCGACACACCGCCCTCCCACCTTGACAGGCGCAGCCTCTGGTTAACGAGTTCTACCCCGACACGCGGCTCAGTCCGATTCAGAACAAGCAACTACCCTCCGGCGCACTCAACAGGAGAGGCAATGTTGAAACACGGCGGATGCAGTGGCTCTCGCGGGTCAATCCCATGGCCGGGCCGCGGTCGCGCGCAGCGAACCCGAGTCCAATCGGCCGGTGAATCCGGGCGAATAGCCACCAGCATTCTCGCCGCGTTCCCTCAGCAGAAGCACAGGCAGAAATTGGCGCCTCGGTGATTTTCCGCAGATGATGGTCAAACGGCAACAAGAATCTTTGGGTCAGTTTGGGCTGTCAGCCTGGCCTTCACTAAATGCGGAGTGAAGCATTGAGAGCTTGCCTTTTGAACGACAGGCCCTTCCGCGCCGCCGTTCAAGGTCAACTGGGCGCCCCTATCCATCCGCCGGCAAGCATGATCGATAAATCCAGAGCGACGCGCGAGGAAACGGTGTAGTCACAGTTGTCCTGAGGACCTTAGGTTGCTCCCGGCACATTTATTCACTATCATTGATGAAATGGGGAAGGGTGAGAATCTCGGTGAGTTCGAACTGACGGTGATACTCGCGCTGCTGCGGCTGGGCGAGGAGGCCTACGGCGTTCCGATAGCAAGGGAAATCGAAGCGAGCGCTAATCGCGAGGTTGGCATTGCTAGCGTTTATGCTGCACTGGAGCGGCTTGAGCGCAAAGGGTTCGTTGCTTCGAGGAGGGGTGAACCAACGCCGGAACGTGGCGGGAGAGCAAAGCGATTCTTTCGGGTGACCGCCCTGGGATTGCGACGGGTACGCAAGACGCAGCGGACGCTCATCCGCTTATGGCAGGGGCTTCGGCAGTTGGAGGGAGGCGAGGCATGAAGGCCATCCCGCCCACGACCGCGACTTGGATGCTGAAACATCTGGCGTCGGCTGAGGGGAACGAGGAGCTGGAAGGGGATCTGCTTGAAGAGTTCCAGCGACGGCGCTCAGCAAGTTGGTACTGGCGTCAGGTCCTCTTGGCCATCCTGGCCTTTCCCAACGCGTCGCGGATTGCGTGGCTAACATTCTGGGCCGCCATCTTCGCAGCAGTCTGGGTCTCCGGCCTTCACACGATCAGCTCGCTGATGGCTCACTTCCGGTTCCAAGCAGCTTTCGGAAATTGGCTGGATCGCGAATCCTACGGAAAAACAATCTGGGTTGCGGAGGGGATCGCCTTCTATCTTGCAGGACCGGTTACCGTCTATCTTGCTCTGGCGCGAAACTTGAGCCTGCGGTCCCTCGCGGTTGGGGTGGGCGTAGGTGTGCTCACAATTTTCCTATTCCCATTGGTTCAACCTCACTTGTACACGCCTTTGAGCTATTTCTTCGCCTACGCGCTCGCGAAGCACTGGAACGTGACGCTCTGGCTGCGGTGGTATGACATACTGCAAGGATCGCAGGCACCCGTTGGAATCATACCTCTCCTCGTAGCGATGTGCGCCGCCTCGTTATGCAGAACAAGGTCGCCCAAGCTCGACCCAAAGGAGTCTCCATCCGATGAATCCAAACCAGCCGCCAGTCTCCAGGAGAACTCGACAGGTGCGTAGCGCGTTGTCACTCATGGTGGCTTCGGCTGCGATCTCGTTCTCTATGAATGGTGTCGTGCATGCGCGCTCTCTCGGACGAGCATCGGGCTCCCAGCCGGCGCCGCAGGTTAAGCCCACAGTCGACGGCGTGCTCAATCTCTTTAAGCTTAAGCCAGTCGTGGCACTGGGCGACTATCACGGACTGCAGCAAGAGGAAGCTCTCTACAGCGAGCTGGTTGGCGACCCGCGCTTCGCCGAGCAAGTTGGCAATGTGGTGGTGGAATTCGGCGGATCAGCCGCCCAGGATGTTATCGACCGTTACATCAGCGGCGCGGACGTGCCCTTCACCGAGCTTCGTCACGTGTGGACCGATGTGGTGGGCTGGATACCCGGTCCGTTTGCCTTGGGCTACGTCAATTTTTTCGCCAACGTTCGCGCGGCGAATCTGAGGTTGCCCGCCGAGCATCGCATCAAGGTTTGGTTGGGCGATCCCAAGATAGACTGGACCAGGATCAATTCCTTCCAGGATCTTCAGTCTATCCTGGCGCAGCGGGACGAGAACATCGCGAGGATAATCGTTGACGAGATTCTAAAGCAACACAAAAAGACGCTGCTGATCATCGGCACCGGTCATCTGGTGAGGGAGTCCGGCTCAGCCGCCTTTCCTGCTCCTCCTCTCGTCGCCACGCTTGTGGGCGAGGCTTACCCGAATTCTCTGGCTGTGGTCGCGCCGTTCACTGGGTATGTCGAGCCCGAATGCAACGCGAAGGTCGTCGCCTGGGCAAAGGCTTGGCCAGTGCCCTCGGTTGCCGGGCCGATTACGGGTACATCTTTGGAATCGGAGCTGCAGCTCCCGGGCTGCACCTATCTCTCGCCGGAGGAGATTGAGCAGATGAAAAGGATGTTTGCCTCCATCCAGTGGCTCGGCCCGGGCAAGCCTCCCGACATGATGTCCTCTGCGACCGAAACGCGATCCGGCGTGAAGTCCGATGCGCTCCTTTACCTCGGCCCGCCGGCCAGTCTGACGGAGTCGCCCTGGGAGCCGAGCATCTATCTCGATCTTAATTACTTCAAGGAGATGCAGCGGCGGGCGCGATGCTGCGTGCCAATTCCCTCCACGCTAAGCTGGGACGATATCGTTCAGCAGAATTCGGCGCTCCCGAGAAAGTTCCAACCGCGTTAACGAGTCCGGCGGGGCTCATCCATTGTGAGGGCACAAGGGTAAAGTCGATTAACCGCTGTCCGTGAGCGCACGGCTTCCGGTTCAATTCGAAGCGCGCCACCTTTCAGGAATCTGTAGAGTCTCCTATAGAGTTTTACCGCGTCCCCGCCGATGAGGCTCTCAAGGCGTGGCTCCCGTCAGAGTGATGATTTTGGCTCCCTTTTACCCGGGTGCTGACAGAGTGGCCCCGCTCCTGGATGGGATTCGAAAAAGACCTGCCCCCGGGAGAAAAACTCGTGGCCTGTTTCCGCCCGTTCCTGGAGCATCTCGTGGCATCCGGTCTCTCCCGGAAGACCATTCGCAACCATCTCGACAACTTGTGGGTTTTAGGCGGGGAGATCATTCGCGACCTCAACGAAGACCCTTCTCAAAGAAAAGTCCCTATAGAGCGGTTAATCTCTGACGTCATTGACGATGAGGGTGGCCCGCTGATTCGTGGCGGCGATTCCGAGGAAGAGCAGCGATCACTCGACTCCACCTGCCGCAAACTCCGGCGCTTCCTCAGTCGACAGCCGTCTTAACCCGCCAATTACCCACGAATTTCCCCGACGAGGCTAAATTAGGATGACCCGGCGCGGGTGTCAACTGCCAGACTTGGTTTGGGTCCAGGTTTGCTTGGGTAATCCGTCCGCCAATGTTGCAGTTTGCGCTGTACACGTCGAGGTTCAAGCCACTGATGTAAGACGTTATGTAATACCACTTGCTGGGATCAGGAAACGCGTTTTGCGCCCAACTTGAAGCGCTGCGCGAGAAGGTCAGCAACACGGCTACGGCAACACACTTGATGATTCGCGTGTCGAAATCCTTTTTCATGTTGACCTCCACCAACGTTAATTTCGAGCTGCCGAAGTGGGCGCAAACTATGTCACGACGATTTTCTCCGAAG
This sequence comes from Terriglobales bacterium, assembly GCA_036522035.1. Taxonomy (GTDB): domain Bacteria; phylum Acidobacteriota; class Terriglobia; order Terriglobales; family Acidobacteriaceae; genus Angelobacter. The sequence continues at coordinate 13,820 of DATDGP010000137.1, read as the reverse complement.
ACCAGTTCTCTGGTGTCGATTGCTTTAACCCGGAATTTCCGTTATGGACCTCCGGCCCGACCGACAACCTACCACTTGACCGGCCCCAATGCAACCGCAAGCTGGGTCGGATAGTGAACGCGCCACCGAACACGTTCGTCTGGCCTCTTTGAGCTTGCCCAGGGCCGAATCTTAACCCTTTCCCGAGCGATTCCTCCGACACGTTTCCTTCTCCCTCCGCTCTCCTCCCTGAAGTCCGCCCGTTCGCTGGCTCGTCTACCCGGCTGGCAAGGCCAGCAACTCGATCCGGCGTACCATCGACGCGAACAGACGGCGTGTCAGGTGGCTCTCCGCCAACAGCAGCCAGTAGTAACGGGCGTGCTTCACCAGCCGCCCGCCCGTCTTCACCAGCCGCTGCTGCAAGCTGGTCAGCGACCACTTGTCGATTCTCTTCGGCAGTGCCAGCCGCCGCCACAGGTTCCCCAGGTTGTAGGCGATCACGCTCAGCCACAGCCGAACCTCGTTCGACCGGAACCGGTGGCAGCTCAGTCGCGTCATCTTCACGGCCTGCTTCCCCTCTTTGATCCACTGCTCCGAGGTGCCGCGCTTGTTGCAAACCGCACCACCGCCCGGCTGGGCAGCGTTAGGTTGGCGACGATGAACCTCACCCGAGGGAACAACTCCCCGGCGTGATGCTCCACCTTGGCGACCACCCGCCGGGCCGTCTTCCAACTGGCGGCTTGGCCGGCTTTTGAGAGGGTCAGGCGGGGCAAGATCTGAGGCTGATCTTCGCTTATCTCTCGAATCGAAAATCAGGCTTTGCAGCGTTCGGTTTTGCAACGAATGCCTATCCATCGGGCCATTGTTAATCTCGTCTTCAACACAGCGGAGAGACCGAGGCTTGGGTCTTGTCGTTCGGCCTTCTAGTGGAAGTTACTGAGCACCTTGTCATCACGCCCCATTTACAGCCAGCTCTGGCCTCCGTTCGTAATTCCAGGCAACCGGGACGAAGTACGAGGTATGGAAGTGGAGCGGGTGCACGCTTGGGACAGGGAACCGACGCCGCCAACTGAATGGGGTTCTCGCTGCCCCGGGGCTTGGGCCAGCTTCCTGAGAACGGTTAACACCGGTCACGTTATCAGACGTTAGGCCCTTTTCTCTCGTGCTTTCCGATTCAACCCCAGTGACCCAGGCCGAAAGTCCAACCATCACCCAGCGGGTGGCTAGTGTGCCTTTGAATGCAAGTCGGGTCCAAGTCCTGTGGGTACTAGTGCCCTTATGAACGCAAACTAAATGACTGTGTGCATATTTTGCTCACTTTAGTTATTGGTTGACACAGAATTCCTATTAAGTAATAATACTGATTCTAAATAAGATACGGTTGGAGTGAAGCCGGCGTGAAAAGGCTCGTGTTAGCCACCATTTTGCTCCTCGTCCTGGCCGCCCTTGCCGACTGGCTGGTGATCGCGCGGGCCCCGGTGGATCCCATTGAGGTTGGGGCGCTTCTGGCGGCCACGGCCCTGGTGCTGGGCGCTTTTGTAGCTTTGACAGACGGCGCTTGTATCCGGACCTTGCGGCGCTGGGCAGGGAAGTCGAGTCTATCGGCGCTGGCGCTGCCGCTGCTCATGCTGGTGCCGTACCTGATCTACGCCGGCGGCACCCGGACCTTCTCATGGCTGGGGCTCCTCAAGCTTACCGCTTACGTTCTGGCCCCGGTGATCCTACTGCTGCCGGATCGTCACCGGCGTCGGGAGTCCGCTAACTGGCGTGATTTCATAGCTATGGCAGCGGTCGTGGTGCCTGTGCCGGCCCGGTGGCTCGCGGACATCTGGACGTGGCCGGAGGAGTTGTACTTCTTTCTGCCTCTCACGGCGGTGTGTGCGGGGGTCTATGCTTTCGTGGTGGTGCGGAATCTCGAAGACGTGGGTTATCGCCTGCTGTGGCGCAAGGCGGACGTGGTCACCGGCGTGGGCAACTGGGCCCTGTTCACCATCCTGGCTATCCCGCTAGGCTACGCGCTACACTTCATCCACTTCCATCCCCATGCGGTGGCTTGGTCGACGTTGGGCTTCCAGTTCATTGGGATCTACCTGACCGTAGCGATCCCTGAAGAGTTAATGTTCCGGGGAATTCTTCAGAATTTACTTGAAAAGACGATCGGGGGAGGTTCGGGCGGGAGGTGGGGGCTGCTGATCGCCTCGGTGATCTTCGGCGCCTCCCACTTCCATCATCCTCCGGTGCCCAACTGGCGGTATTGCATCATGGCCACGCTGGCCGGAATCTTCTATGGTACCGCCTACCGGACCCGGCGGCGGATCTCGTCGTCCGCGCTCACCCACGCTCTAGTGGACACGCTCTGGCACTTCTGGTTCTGAGCCAGGCTGTCGACTCTGAAAGGACCGGCGCCGGCCTGTTTGCAGTAGACGGCCGCAGCCCGGGCGTTGTAGAATCGTTCGCCTCGATAAACCCTGCGGCGCAGACCACGTGCCGGCGTGGCCACGGCCGCTACAAGGAGATCTCGATGAAACGCGCTCGTATCGCTTTAGCTCTGTGCTTCGCCATTCTCGCCTTGACCGCCTGGTCGCTTGCCCAGGACTCCAAGTCCAACGCCGATGGACCCATCACGGGCACCTGGCAATGCGCGGCCCACGGGGGCTCCAACGGTGACACACCCTTCACGCTTTACTTGACCCAGAACAAAGACGTCGTCACCGGATCCGTGTCCTCGCCGCTTGGCGACACGGAGCTCAGCTCAGCCACGTTTACTAACAACACGCTCGAAATTCACATCAACACTGACGGCGGCAACTATGTGCTGACGGCCAAACTCGAGAACGGCCAACTGAGCGGAGACTGGTCGATGGAAGGTGGCGACAAGGGAAAGTGGGACGGCAAGAAGAGCACCGACGCACCTCAAGCCAAACAGTCCAAGTAAGCCCGACTCGGCAGGCCTAGCCGAAAGCGACAAGAGCAGCAGAGATTCGGTGCCCTTGGCTAGCTGATCGGTAGTAAGTTAACATAATATGCCTTATCAGACTCTTGTGCTGCACCGCAGGGCCCCCACAGAGGCAGCCGGTCCTCTCATAAGGCTATTCGTTTGCCGTGGGTTTCAACGCTTTCTTGGTTTGCAGGCCGCTGATTACTTGACCCTGGCCGCTTCCGGTCCGCCCCTCAAATCCAGGCGCGCTAAGGTCCAGCGCACCGATCGGGATCACGCGTTCCGGACCGAGCTTCTTCATGTCTTTCGCAAAGGCTGACGCATTTCCCACCAGGACAATCGTGGCTTGGTCCGGATCGAGGTAGCGGCGCGTGGCCTGCCACACATCGTCCACCGTCAGTTGGCGCAGCGCGGTCGGCAGGTCGTTCCAGGTGTCGAGTCTCAGGCGGTAGTTCATCAGATCCAGAAACTGATCGGCGATCCCGGCTGAGGTCTCGAAGTCGAGCGCCTGGTGCCCAATCAGGTAATCGACGGCTTGTTGCAACTCCTCCTTGGTGATGGGCCGGTCGCGCATACGCTTCATCTGATCGAGCACGCGGTGGACCGCCTTTGCCGTCTCTGCGGTACGGGTGGACGTCTTGGCCACCCAGGTTCCGGCGGTCCGGTAGCAGCCGAGGTCGCTGGAGGCGCTGTAAGTAAGGCCGTGCTCGCCGCGCAGGTCGCTGAAAAGCCGGTTGGAGGCGGGCCCGCCGAGGATCTGGTTGGCGACAGTGAGCGCCAAGTAGTCGGGGCTCGACCGGGGAATGCCCGCGTCGCCAACGCGAATCTCGGTCTGCACTGCGTCCGCCTTGTCGATGATCAAGACGCGGGGTGCGGCGTCCGGCTCCCGAGAAGCCTCCAGAGATGTCATCCTGAGGCCAGCGAAGGATCCACTTTTCGACAAGAACAACAGATTCTTCGCCGCCTTCGGCTCCTCAGAATGACGTTCCGCCGACGTGTCGTGGGACTCGTGACAACCCGGTGACGACGGCCCCGAGGCGGCGGCCGACAATTCCGCCTGCCACCCGCCGAAATAGCGTCCCGCCTGCTCGAAAGCCGTCTCGGGGGCGATGTCTCCCACGACTGCCAGCACGCTCTTCGCCGGCAGGTAGCGCCGGGCGTGAAAGGCGGCAAGATCCTGCGGGCTGAGTCGCTTCACAGACTCCAGGGTGCCGTCGGCGGGATGCCCGTAGGGCGTGCCCGCCAGGATGGTCTGATCGATGATGGCGTCGGCCAGGTAGCCAGGATCGTTGTGCAGCACGTCAAGAGCTGAAATGGTCTGTTTGCGGGTCCGTTCCACCTCCGACGGTGCGAAGGCCGGGTGCAAAGCGATGTCGGCCATCAGGTCGAAGGCCAGATCAGTCTGGTCGGCCAGCACGGTGAGGACGGCAAACGTGCTATCCCAGTCGGCGTTGCTGTCGAAGGTGCCGCCGGCACCGTCCACAGCCTCGGCGATGTCGATCGGCGAGCGGCGCTTCGTGCCCTCGTTGAGCATGGAAGCCGCGAACTGGGCCGTGCCGGGCAGCCCCGCCGGGTCGGTCTCGGGGCCGGCCTCCACCACCAGCCGGAGCGTCACCACCGGCAGCGAGTGGCGTTCAACCACCAGAACACGAAGACCGTTCGGCAGCGTGCGGACGCTTGGTGTGGGCAGCGCAACGGGCTCGGGGGGAGCGACACTGGGCGGGAAGGTGCGCTCCGAAGCGCGGGGTGCTGGTCCCGAAGCGATGAAGAGGAGCGCTGCGATCACGATTGAGCCGCGAAGCGGCGACGGGCCCTGAGGATTCCGCAACCGTCCTTCCCTGCTCATCGCCCGCTTCCCTGCCCTGACTTGCTCTCAGGATAAACTTCGATGCGCGTCATATTCTGCGGGACAAAGTAGGTTCGCGCCACGTGCTGGATGTCAGCCGACGTGACCGCCAGGAACCGCTCGACTTCCGTATTGACAAGTTCCGGATCCTTCAACACCACCGCGTCATAGCCTAGCTCCTCGGCGCGGGTCTGCACGCTCTGCCGGTCGACGATGAACTCGTTAAGGATCTCGTTCTTGGCCTTGTCGAGCTCCTGCTCGGAGACCGGATGATTGCGCAGGTCCTCGAGCAGGCTCTCCAGCTCGGCCTCGGCCCGCGCGGGGGTGTAGTCGCCGTCGAGCACCGCGAACACGAAGAACAGGTTGGGGTCTTCGGTGAAGTTGCCCTCGCTATCGGCCTCGAGCGCCATCTGCTTGTCGTACACCAACCGCCGGTAGATGCGCGAACTCTCCCCAGTTGAGAGAATCTTGGCAGCCAAGCGGAGCGGATAAGCGTCCGGCGTGCCGTCGGCCGGCATGTGAAAGCCCTCCACCACGGCGGGCAAGGCGACGTTCTGCGAAAGTTTCAGGCTGCGCATGGCTGTCTGCGGGGGCTCGGGCGGAATGTCGCGCCGGACGGGAGCTCCCTGCGGAATGGATCCGAAGTACTGCTCGATCTGGGACCGCGCCTGGTCGCTCGAGAAATCGCCCACGATTACCAGGGTGGCGTTGTTCGGCACATAGTAGGTGTCGTAGAAACCGCGTACGTCGCTGAGGCCGGCCCGATCCAGGTCTTCCATGCTGCCGATGGGCACGTGGCGGTAAGGGTGCACGTTGAAGGCGTGCTGATAGAGGGTCTCGACGACATTGCCGTAGGCCTGATTATCGAATCGCTGCCGCCTCTCCTCTTCCACCACTTGCCGTTCGTTCTTGAAGCTGCGGTCGCTGATGTCGAGGTTGCGCATGCGGTCCGCCTCCAGCCACAAAGCCACCGGCAAGTTCGAAGAAGGGACCGTCTCCCAGAAAACGGTGGTGTCTTCGGTGGTGAAAGCGTTGTCGATCCCGCCCGAGCGCACGATGTAGTTGGAGAACTCGTCCGGGCCCAGGTTGGTGGTGCCGTCAAACATGAGGTGCTCGAACAGGTGCGCGAACCCCGTCTGGCCTGGACGCTCGTCCTTGGACCCCACGTGATACCACACGCCGACGTTGACTACCGGTGCCTGGCGGTCTTCCACCATGAGCACTCGCAGGCCATTCGGCAGGACCGTCTGATTAATCTTGGTATGGGGCAGGTTGACGCGCCCCGAGGCGAGCGAAGGCAGAAGGAGGAGCGCCAGCAGAACCGCGCGCAATCGTGATCGCGTTGGTGGCGTATGGGGTGGGCCTGCGACTGCGGATCCCATCGCCAATTCCCTGCCCTTGGGGGGCTGACCAGCTCGAACTATCCCTTTATTTATCAATCAGATACAGAATTCTTCCGATTAAGTTATCTGTTTTCAATGACATGAGCTGCTTCGTGGGAGGCTTTCCGATCCCACCGTCCCCTGTGGGATGCCGCTTCTGGCCGCTTGGGTGCCTTGCTGGCAACGATCCTGCTGTCGATCTTCGGGAAACCGTCGGTTGACCGGCAGTTGACCGGGCCGCCTCAGCCCTTGACCCGAGCCCCATCGCGCGGTGGGGCCGAAATCTCATTGACCGGAAGACATAATTTATCGATCTGGGTGACTCTAAAACACATCGTGGCTTTGTTCCTAAATAGCCCCTCTGTGTGGTCCCCGGTGAGACCAAGGTCTGCCACATCTGCGCCTTGGGAAGGCTCCTGGCTCATTTCGCATTGACGTCTGTGTTTTTCCATTCTCCGCGAATGATCGCGTCACGGATTTCGGCCGGTGTTTTCCCTTAGCTTTGTCATGCGGGAAGCAAAAAAGGTCTCCCCCATGCAAGTGCCCCACCCCGCCGTATGTGAGGAAACGAAACAGTCCAACAAGCTGCCATGCCCGAAAGCCTTGTCACAGTGGCAGTAACACGGTTGCTGCGCGAGCACGAAGGGGATTTCACTCGCGATCTCATAGGCCCTGGCAACCGGCGGCCGGTCGCCAAAAGTACTCGCTGGCAACAATAGTGGCAGCGGCTTCGCGTCTTGGGCGCTCTTGTGATAGGGCGGAATTGCCTGCGTACCATTTTTCGAATCAGCACCACTGGAAGATTACTCGTGTTTGTCTTGCTGTGATCCCAAAACCGTGAAGTTGGACAGACTGATAGCCACAGCCACCAACAAAACTACCCGAACGCGATATTTCATCGCGAATCTCCTTGCGTCTCACCCGTGACGCATGGATAATTCCGTTGGTATTGTACCATCTGCCGGACACGCTCGTCTCCCTTGCAGTTCGATCAGAATTCACAGTGTACGACGACAGGGACTCTGGGGCATCCCGGGGACCGCGGGGTTCAGTCGGCACTCGCTACGATCCCCGGAAACCAGCGGATAGCGTTGTCGTGATAAAGCTTGCGCAGCACCGATTCGGGCAGGCTTAGCCCTTCCACATTGTGATTATTCTCGTCCACCGACTCGCCGGTGGCGAAAAACCTCCAGTCGCGCGCGTAGGTCTCCTCCCACTCTTTCACGACTTTCGCCGGGTCCTGGCCGGGCGAGAATCCGAGGTCGGTGGCGTAGAGCAGGCGGTCCTGGTACTTGGTGATGAAGGCGATCATTTTGGCGCGCGGCGCCTTCATGACGTAAGGCATGCGCGCAGCCAGATCGACGGCAAAGTTCGAGTAATGGTCGAGGTGGCGGCTGAGCTCGTCGAAGTCGGATTCCATGCTGCCCAGGTGCGCTCCCACCACGCGCAGATTCGGATTCTCCTCCAGCAGATGGTCGCGAGCCTGAAGAATCGCCTCCTTGGAAGCCGGATGGGGCTTCTTGTACATGTACCACTCAGGGTGCTCCATGTAGTAGGAATAGTCGGGAGACGCCGGATCGGGCGGGTTCCAGAGGCTGTCCGGGTCCGCCACGTGAGCGATCAGCGTCTTGTGGTGCGCGGCGATGTCTTGATAGATCGAGCTGAAGACCGGGTTGTCGGGCAGCACGTAATTCCCTTTCGCATCTTGTAGTTCCATGCCAATATTCTTCCAGATCTTTAAGGCGATGGCCCCTTGCTCGAAATTCCCGTTGATCTGGCGAATCACCGCCGCTGCGAAGCCGGGTTGGCTGAAGGGATAGGGGTCAAAGGTGGTGCAAAGCGCAGCTTGGCCTCCGCTCGAGTGCACCACTCCGAGCGCCGCGTCAAGCTGCGGCTGCAAGTGCGCCTGGAACTTGGAGTGGCGGTCGACAACACAGATATCGAGAATGTGGAGATGCAGGCGTTGTAGCAGGATGAAGAACGCGGGATCGCTCTGGAAGACGTGGGTGTGGGTATCGATGGGTTCGAGCGCGGTGAAGGCTCGGAGCTCGTGGGCAGAGAAGGTGGTCGAGGCCGGTTGGGGCGATGCTGCGGCCGTTTCGGGGTGCCGGATCCCGGCCGCCGCCGCAACGAGGAATGCGAAGGTAGCGATCAGAAGCAACCAAGCGAGTCTTTTCATTCGGACACCTCGTTTTTCAGAAAGCCGTATAGAAAACGCAGCCTTCCTCTCACACGCTCGAATACTTCTGGCACAGCGAACGGATTTGATCGATCAGCTTGGGGACTCCGGTCATGGGGTCTTCGTTGCCTTCGTACTCCGCGGACATATAGCCCTTGTATCCCGCTTTGGCAAAGAGCTTCCAGACGCGGTCCAGATCGATCAGATGATGGCTGTCTCCGAAGCGGTCGCGAATGTGCGTGTGGGTGGCGTAGGGAATGCATGCCTCGATCTGGCGGTACTGATCCTCGTCCGAGGTGGCGATGAAATTCGTGATATCGAGATTAATGCCGGCGTAGGGCGAATCCACACGGTGCATCAGTTCCAGGCAAACATCGGCGTGCTGCGTGACCCCGTCGTGATTTTCGACTCCGAGCGTGATGCCCTTCCCCGCCGCATAGTCGCAGGCGGGCTTCATGATCTCGACGCACCAGTCGAGGCCCTGCGCCACCGTAGCCCCGGGCGGCAGCTTGCCCGCAAAGATCCGCAGATGCGGTGCGCCCAGCGCCTCGGTGGCGTCCGTCCACTTGCGGATCTCCGCCAGAATCTCGGCGCGCTTGCCGGCGTCTGCCTGGACCATGCTCGATCCGCAGGCCGCGCCCGAAAACGCCACAGCGTTCTTGAAGGCAAGATGGCGAAGACCGGCCACGTAGGCCGGCTCCGTCGACTTCCACCAGTAAGCGGTCATGTCTACCGCAATACAGCGGAGCTCCACGCCCTGGCGGATGAAATCCTCCATCGTCATCTGGCCGGCCTGCAAGTATTTGCGGAAAGAATAGGCGCAGCAGCCGGCGAGGAGCCTGGGCTCATGAGCGACCTCAGGATCTTCAGCAGAGGCACCACGGATCGATTGACTTGTTTGAAGGACCAGCGAGGCCATGGCGGTTTCGCCTGAAGCCTTGAGAAACTGCCGCCGATCCATGGCCCTTGTCTCAGCGTCTTTGGTCGTCAGCATCGGTATGCTCCCTTTCTCAGCGATTGTCGGGCCGGCGCCGCGCGGCCGCAAACGTTTCGAGCGCCTGCATCGAGGTTAGGCGCGGGTGGTAATCGAGCGCCTGCTTCATTCGCGTATTGTCGGCCACCCATGGGTAACGGATCATGTCCAGGATGCCGGACGGGAACGGCGCCAGGCGGAGCTTCCACAGTAACTCGGCCCACGGGTAGACGAACCCCGCCGGCAGCGGCAGCGGTCTCTTGCCGAGCAGACGCGCCAACTCCGTCAGCCGAACTATACCATCTCCGGCGCAGTTGATGACGCCCGTGGCCTCCGACTTCACACTGCGATAGAGGATCTCAGCGATGTCTTCTTCCGAGAGATACTGCATCGGGGGATCAAATCCGCGCACTTGCACCAGCCACGGAAAACTACGCCAGGGCCAATTCGTCATGGTGGACACAACGTTCCTGGTATGCGGGCCGATAATGATGGAGGGCCGAAGGATCAACACCTGAATCTCGGGGTGGGCCCGCGAGAAATCCTGGGCCATCCGGTCCACCTCTCCTTTGTGCTTGGAATAGAGGTAGAGCGGTGATCCGGTTACCGGAGTTTCTTCCGGGAGGGGAGTTTCAGGGTTGCGGGCGTCCGCGTAAGCGGTGGCGCTGCTGGTGTAGACCACGCGCGTCAAGCCGGCCTCGGCGGCAGCCTGGAAGAAGCCGCGCGAGCCCTCCACGTCCACCTGGCGATGCCGTTGCGTGTCGTGAGTGGGGTTGAATTGCCAGGCGAGATGCAAGCCGGTGTTGATCCGGTGCGAGCGGAACAGTTCGCAAAGCTCGCTCCACGGGCGCGTGAGATCATATTCGAGAAACTCCGCCGGGCAGCCGGGGGTTGTTTGGCGACGCCGGATGTCCAGGCCGAGAATGAACTCAACTTCCGGATCGGCGCCGAGACGCGTGATCAGTTGCTGGGCGAGATAACCGCTGCTCCCCGTAATTGCGAGGCGAAGTTTCAAGGTCGGCTCTTTTTCGACACGCTGGCCGGCGCGCGAGAATCCACGTGCCTGCTGTATCATGCCGGCAAGACTTCGACAATTGCCCGAGCTTCCCGTTCATGCTCCGTCGGCGCGTCGACAGTGGGCGTCATTGTACCGGTCTACTTTGCGTCGCGCAACTTTATCGGATTGGCTTTGTCGGATTGGTTTATGATGGCGGGCGGATCGCCGCGTTTGAGACTTTGCCGCCCGGCTGAAGAGGTCGCTGATTATGAAGGCAGTTCTGCTCGAAGATGCTCGCAAACTGGCAGTGCGGCAGGTGCCCGATCCCCGATTGCAGCCACGCGAAGTGCTCATCCGCGTAAAGGCCGTGGGCGTGTGCGGAACCGACTTCCACATCTACCGGGGCGACGGAAACTACAATTTCGACGCGCAGGGCCGGCAGGTGCCCCTTACCGTGCAGCCCCAGGTGCTCGGGCACGAATTCAGCGGTGAAATCGTGGAGGTGGGACGCGGGGTCCGTGATCTGGACTCCGGCGATCGCGTGCTGTGCGATCAAGGCCGGAACTGCTGGAGCCAGGGGCGCATTCCTCTGTGCCGGTACTGCGCCTCGGGCGACTCGCATCAATGCGCCTTCTACGGCGAACACGGCATCACGGGTCTGCAGGGCGCGATGGCCGACTACATCGCCATGCCGGGAGTGAACTGTTTGCGGCTGCCCGACGATCTGGCCACGGAACAGGGTGCGCTGGTGGAACCGCTCGGATGCATCTTGCACGCCAGCGAATGGGCTGAGAAGTCTCGCAGCCGGTTCACCCTGAACGGAGAGGAACGCATCAGGCACGTTCTCATCTGCGGCGCGGGCCCGGCGGGCCTGCTGTTTCTGCAATACCTGCGCAACGTGAAGCTGTTTGAAGGGAGGATCCTGGTGAGCGACCGGCGGGAGAAGAACTTGGATCTCGTCCGCCGCTTCGGTGGCACGCCCGTGAACATTGCCACCCAAGACCTGCGCCAGGTGGTCCAGGACGCAACCTCGGACGAGCGCGTGCAGTACCTGATCGATGCCTGCGGCAACCCCCAGGTGCTCGCCGACATTCCAGGCGTCCTGGCCAAGCAGGGCACGGTGCTGTTCTACGGCGCCGGACACAACGGTCGCGACACCGGTCTGCTCGATCCCATCCTGTTTCTGGAGCCGACATTGGTGGCCAGCGTGGGCGCGTCGGGCGGCTTCGATCCGGATGGCCGCCCCCGGACCTATCGCCGGGCGCTGGAACTGGTTCACAGCGGCAAGGTGGAGGTGCTTCCCTTCATCACCCACCGCTACCACGCGCTTGACCAGGTTCAGAACGCCTTCGAGCACGACTTCAAACGCGAAGACTACATCAAGGGCCTGCTGATGCGCGAAAGTTGAATTTCCGCTCCTCAATAAGGAACGGTGGCCCCGCCAGCCTAAAGCGTCTTCATATACTCGATCAGGTCCCACTTCTCGTCGTCCTTGAGATCGGTGCCGTAGGCGTGCCCCACGTTCGAGTTTCCCGGAATACAGACCTCATACTTGAACCCTACGCGTTCGGCGTCGGAGCCGGAGCTGACGAACCCCATGTTCTTGGGGTCATAAACGTCATAGCCCGTGTAGAACGTCGCCGGCCGTTTGTCGACGGGTTGCAGCAAGTCCCAAAGGGTCGGTACGGAGCCGTTGTGAAGATAAGGTGCGCGCGCCCAAACGCCGTCCAGCGGCGTATCGCTGTAGCCGTTCGTCTTGCGGTAGGAGTCGAACTTGAACGGCGGAGAGTTGATGGCGTGAAACCTGTCCACCAGGCCCTCGGTGAAGGAGTCGAGGCGATGGCGATCAGTGCCGATGGTGTCGATCGCCGTGACCTGGCCGGTTTGGGGCTGACCGAAAGCATGGCAGGAGGCGCACTCGCGTTCGTAGATCGCCTGGCCGCGCCCTGCCTTGGCCTGATCAATCGGGAACGGGAAGGCCGGAGGCTGGAGGTCAAGAAGAAAGTCGGTGACTTCCTGAAAGCTCGCCGGGATGACGGACTGGGGCGTGGCGCCCACCGCCATGGCCGCTGCGTAATTGCGCTCATGAAGATTGTTATTGTTTCCGTCCCAATGCAGATAGAGGTTCTCGCGCGGCCGCTGATTCCAGATCTGGGGCAGGTCCACGGTGCCGATGGTGCCGTCGTCGGGCATATGGAAGACGTTGAACTTGGTGGGATTGAAAGTATCGACGCGACCGCGGCCTTGCGGTGGCCGGCTGTCCTCCCAGGCATAATCGATTTTCTGCTGTAAGAGCCCGTGCTTGGCCACGGGGATGATGAGCAACCGGTAGACCAGTCCCTCAAACCAGGATGTCTGATGGACCTGATTGATGGCATCGAGGACATTCCCTGGTGTGAATCGCGGATCGCTGGCGCAATCCCACAAGAAGTGCTGAAAGGCCTCGAGGTCGAGCGTATGGGCGGGCGCTCCCAGAATCACCTTGGGCGTATCGCCCGGTGCGGTGCGATAAGTGCCCGTATGACACAGCGAGCAGTTGGCTTCCAGAGCTGGATAGCCGATCTTGCGTAGCGAGAATCCGATCGGGATTTCCTGACCCGGTTCGAAAATGAATCCGAAGGACGCCCAGCCGCCCGGTCCGGGCAGTTTTTCCGGGAACATGGTGGGCAGCACCTGCCAGATGTAATAGGGCATCCGGCTTTGCGTACTCAAGCCGATGGCGCCGTGCTTGAAGTGATCCTGCGGCGTTGCCCCCTGGTAGTCGGGTTCGGCCCGGAGCAAGTAGTACCACATCCCGTAACCACCAAGCGCTACCACCACCAAGAGGAGTGCCAGCACCGCCTTCACCCAAGTGGTTTGCCAGACGCTTCTGAGCCAGGCAAGAAATTCGGAGGGTGCCCGCAGAACACCGTGCAGGCTCACCCGATTCTCCGGCGGCAGGGCGGGATTCAAGAACAGAAGGAGCAGCACGGCAAATGTAAAATCTGTGAGCAGCAGCTGCCGGACGACTCCAACGTCGATGGATTGCCGTAACAACATGAACCAGAAGGCGGAGGCGATCCACCGCGACAGCACCACCAACTTGGTGTGGGTCGGATATCGTCCCGGCGCGATAGCTGAAGGGACATAGAAGATGCAAAGCGTCAGCAGCAAGTCGCCTGCGTTCCGAAGCCAGAGCAGAGACGTCTGGGGCGGCAGGCCGAGGCCAGCGAGCAACATGTCCGGCGCGAAGATAGCCGGAATGGCGAAACACAAATTTACAAGGATTCCGATCCAAACGATCCGGCCGAACCACTTCTCGCCCGCACCCATCAGATCCCTCCGCGCATTCGCAGCCGCTCACTGGCCACCTGCTCGTCGACCGGCAAGTCCAAAAGCTTCTTACCTAGTACTTAGTGACGTAAGTCACCGTAATAGTTCTTGAGCCCGACGCTATGCACCACTCGCTTCCGCCATTCGAACGGTGCCGCTTGGGCGTTGTAAGCCTCCAGGAAGCGGTCGATTGCTTCCCGGACTTGATACGGCG
>DATDGP010000136.1:0-2568 GCA_036522035.1 Terriglobales bacterium | reverse complement strand
GATTGGCTCCACAGATGCATAAGCACGACAAGAATTGTGTGGGTGAATCTGGAAGTCTCTACCCAAAAGATCGGAAAGGAACGGTTAAACATGAAGAACCTACTGTTGAGGCTTTGGAAGAACGAAGAAGGCCAGGATCTGACGGAGTACGCGCTCTTGTTGGTTCTGTTGACCTTGGCCGCCATCGGCTCACTCAGTACCTTGGCGACAGCGATCAATGGCGTGTTCTCGAAAGCCGTAACGAACCTGAACGCCACCTAATTCGGCGTTCGAGTTCGGCCGGTGACGGTTGCACAAAAATCCCAGCTGCTGGGAGGTGGCCCAACCGCCCAGAGCAGCGGTTGTGTAACGGGTCAGCGTTCGCTGGGCCAGCGCATCCCTAGATTCTTGGAGGAATCAATGAGGCAGGTTTTCAGGCGATTGTGGAAGGAAGAAGAAGGGCAAGATCTCACGGAATACGCGTTGTTGCTGGTGCTGCTCACGCTCGCGGCGATCGGCTCGCTCAGCACCCTGGCAACCGCGATTAACGGCGTATTCAGCAGCGTATCGACGAATCTGAACAACCCAACGTAAACATGCAGGGTGGCGGAGCGCTCATCTTGCGCGCCGTGGGCGAGGATCCTGACCCGACCTTGCTCGAGACTGCAGAACCTACAGGATCGTCCTTAATCCCATGAGGGTGCAAGAAACAATCTGGGCCTTCACGATCGGCGTTACGCTGCTCGCCGCATTTGTGGATTTTCGCACGCACAAAATACCCAATTGGCTCACCGTGCCGGCGTTCTTTCTCGGGCTTGTTTTGCGCACTGTAATCTCCGGCTGGTCTGGCGCGAAGGCGTCGCTGGAAGGCACGGGGCTGGCTCTGCTTCTCCTGCTACCGCTCGTTCTGATGCGAGCGCTCGGCGCAGGCGACTGGAAATTGATGGGCGCGGTAGCCGCTTTCGTTGGCCCGGCAATGTTTTTGTTCGTTCTGCTCGGCAGCATCCTGGTGTCTGGCCTTATGGCGATCGTTGAGATGATGCGCACGCAGCGAGTGAGAGAAACGTTCAACAATCTTTTCGTGCTCGTACAAGGCTTTTTTTCCTTCGGACTACGCGCCAACCCCGAGATTTCCCTGGACAATCCCGCGTTGCTCAAACTCCCGTTCGGGGTCGCCGTTGCGATCTCTACGTTGGCTTGCTTTTGCGCCGCCCGCTGGGGTGTTTGATCAAACCCCGGAACTCGGGGCGTTTGCTGCTATTTGGTGGTTTGAGGCGAGGAGATTGATTTCATGAATCAGAACCGGATGATCCTCGGGTTGGCCGTGGCGCTTGTCGTCGCTTTCCTGCTAAGCACCTTCGTCTACCGTCAATTCAAGCAGGCGAGCAACGTCAAGCCGATTGTGACTCAGCACATCGTCGTCGCGGCCACCGCGCTGCCGCTTGGCACGCGTGTTAGCGCCAGCAATCTTCGCCTCATTCCCTGGCCCGCCGGAGAACCGGTTGCCGGCATGTTCACCCGCATCGAGGACTGCGCGGACCGGGCGCTCATCGCGGATGTCGCAGCCAATGAACTTATCCTCGACACCAAGCTAGCACCCAAAGAGTCCGGCGCCGGTTTGCCCGCTGTGATTCCGGAGGGAATGCGCGCGCTTTCGGTCGCCGTCAATGACGTCGTGGGCGTCGCGGGATTCGTGATGCCTGGAACGGTGGTGGATGTGCTCGTAACTGGAAAAATGAGCAGCGGAAATCGTGGCACCGAGGACACCGTCACGCGCACCATCCTCGAAAATGTTCGCGTGCTCGCCGCTGGCCAGAAGATTGAACAGGATCGCGACGGCAAGCCGCAAACCGTTCCCGTCATCACATTGCTCGTTTCACCCGAAGACGCAGGAAGGCTGGCCATGGCCAGCACCGAAGGAAAGATCCAATTGGCCCTGCGTAATACAGTCGACACCAGGAAAGTCGGGCCGCCCGCCATCCTGGAGGCCAACCTGTTTTCTGGCGCGGCACCTGCCGCGCCCAAGCACACCGGGCCTGTCAAAGTTGCCGCTCCGGCCCCGACCCCGGCTGCGCCGTATGTCATTGAAGTCATCACCGGGAACAAGCGAGAGAACAAGAGCTTTCCGAATCAATGAGAAGGCCACAAGGACAACGAATGTTCGCCAACCAAACGGGATTGAATAGTTCGAAGGCATCACGGCCAAACTCGAGCCACCTGTTGGCTGCATTTGCCCTACTGGCAAGTCTCCTGATCGCCGCCGCCGGCGCGGTAGCTCAGCAGCCCGCCGAACCGCAGCCAGCTACGCCTGCCGCTCAGACGGCCGCGCCGACGCCCGTTCCCGCTGGACAGCCCAGTGACTCCGAAGCGCCGCAAACGCTGCACTTGCTCGTGGGACGCTCCATCGTGATTTCGTCTCCTGCTCGCATCAAAAGGGTGTCTCTCGCCGATCCCAACATCGCGGAAGCGATCGTCGTTAGCCCAACGCAGGTTCTCGTGAATGGCAGAACGCCGGGAGGCGTATCTCTGATCATCTGGGATGAATCGGATCAGAGCCAAGCCTTCGAAGTATCGGTGGACATCGACGTC
>DATDGP010000135.1:0-4528 GCA_036522035.1 Terriglobales bacterium | reverse complement strand
TCTCCGGGACGCCGAAGAGCTTCTCGTGCTTGCTGCTATTGGGATCGAGAGGCTGCCCGCGACGACGAGCGCCTCATCGCACGCGGCGCAGAAATGTGCGAGTTCAGCTCAGCAATGACGTGTTATTCTTGCGGCATCACTAAGCGGCGCTGGTGGCGCCGGTGGCAGGATCGCCTTGGTGCGCCTCGAGCCTGATCGCTCGTAGAGCAAGGGGTCTAGCCTTGCCCTTTTTTAGGCACCTGAACTCTTTTCGATCGCTTCGGAATGGTGACTGACCCTTAAATTCGCGCTGTAATGAGAGGCTCATTGATGCCCGCAACATCACCGAGCAGCACGCAAGAATCGGTCGCTCCCGACTCCGGAGGTGGCACGGAACTTAAAATCGTCTCGGTCCTAGCGGTCCTGGCGATCATCTTCAATCGTCGCTTGGCACCCACGATGAGATGGGACTGGTTGAACGTAATCCCCCTGCTTGCGGCCCTCTATCTCGGTTATTGTCTGGTCGCACTTAAGAAGATCGTTGGGTCCGCCGGCTACGTGGGGCGCTGCCTCTCCGATGACCCCAAGGTTCCGAAGCCGGCAGGAGCGTTCCTTTTTTCCCCTTGGTTCCGCTCGATTCTGCTCATCTTCATCTTCCTGTTGGTGGCCGAGTTTGGCTTGCGTTGCTTCAGTTACCATCGCGCGCTGCTGTACGAGCGTCAGGGCGACCTTCTGTTTACACCCGTTCCGAACCAGCAATACGTCGAGAAGATCTCCTTGACGTCTTCAGTGATCAACAGCTACGGCCTGCGAGGTGGACCGGTGCCCGAGAGTGCCACCCAGGCAGGCAAGCCGAACATCCTTTGCCTCGGGGATTCCGTAACCTACGGCTACGGCGTGAACGATGACGAGACCTATCCCGCCGACCTTCAGCGTGACCTCGACCAGGCCTTCCCGGGCCGCTACACGGTTCTGAACGGCGGCGTTGATGCTTACCCCATCGCACTCGAGGAGCAGAAATTTCTCTATCTGTGGAACCGCGGTCTGCGGCCCGAGACGGTGCTGGTGGGTTACAGCTTCAATGAAGGCGGCATCGGACTTCAAGCGGCTAGCGGCGATGCCAGGATCAAAGATCAGATCGAAGCGCGCGTAAAGGCCAAAAACAAACTCCGCAGTATCGCGCTCTACACGCTGGTGGTGGAAAACTGGGCCCGGCACTATTACGACCGTATCAAAGGCCGCCTGGTACCCGGGACCAATTTCACGCAGCTCTCCGAGACCGAGGCCGCTGGCATGTATGATGAGTTCTTAGAGCGGGCCGCTTCAGACCTGCGGGCTCACAGCGTGAAGCCGGTCTTTGTGCTGTTTGCGGGCTTCGACGGCCGCACCGGCCGCTACGATGACCAGGGAGCGTTTCAGCAGGAGTTCGCGCATTATGCCGAGAAGAACAGCATCCCGCTGTTCCGGACGGCCGAGGCCCTGGCGCAGGGCGAACCGCAGGGGTCTGACCTCCACCAGTACTTTATCGATCACGCGCACATGAGCGAGCAAGGTACGCAGAAGGTGGCCGCGGCGCTGGCCCAGTTCCTGCCCAAGGTACTGGGGAACTGAGAGATTGAAGATGTCAAGCCGAGAGGCTGTGAACGCTCGGAATGTCAATCTGGGCGTTCTGCAATAGGCTCTTCAATCTTCGTCAATCCTCAATCGGCAACTAACCATGCTCGTTCTGGGCATCTCCGATCTTGGACACGATACCGCGGCGGCCTTGCTCGGTGTCGACGGGCCGTTGGCGGCCATCGAAGAGGAGAAGCTAAGCCGCTCCTCGGCCGCGGGCATCCCGCAGTTGGCCATCGAACGCTGCCTCGCGGCCGCGGGCGCTCATGCTTCCGAACTCATCTTGGTCGGCGTCGCCTGCAGGCCGAAGCGAGCCTGGCTGCGTGACGAGGGCGGCCAGCGCACTACCTTTGTCTCGCCCGCGACAGGCCCGGATCTGCGCGACTTCCAGGAAGGGCTTTTCTGGAAGCTGAATCAGCTCCGAATGCTGCGCCGCTCCCTCGGCCCGGAGACGCCGGTCATCAACTTCGAACATCACCTCTGCCACGCGGCCAGCGCGTTCTTCCCCAGCGACTTTGACCGCGCGCTGGTCCTCACCCTCGACCAGTGCGGCGACATGTGGTCCGGCTTGGTGGCCGTGGGCGAGGACACGCGCCTGAAACCCGTCAGGCCCATGCGCTTCCCAAACTCCCTCGGCTGGTTCTATTCGCGCGTGACGGAGTTGCTCGGATTCAGGCCTGGCCGGGACGAACACAAGGTTCAGTGGATGAGCAAAGAAGGTGCGCCCGAATTCCTGCCCGTGTTTCGCAAGCTCTTTTCGCGCATCGCCGAGGGACTGCCGACACTCAATCTGCAATGCGTCGTTAGCCGACCGAGCGGCCGCACCACGTTCGCGGCCGGCATCATGCGCGAGCTTGGCGTTGAAGACGCAGTCGTGCCCCGCGACGCCTGCGTTCGCGCCAACATCGCCCGCAGCGCTCAGGAATTCCTGCAGGAGACAATTACCGGGATGGCAGAAGCCTGGCGGCGGAAGACCGGGATCGAGAAGTTGGCTGTGGCCGGCGGTGTTTTTCTGAATGTCCTCCTGGCGCGCGCGCTCGAGAAAAACACGGGCTTCGAGCGAGTTTTTGTGCAGCCGGTGGCCGGGAACCCGGGCTCAGCGCTCGGTGCAGCTTACCTTGGACGGCACCGGCTCAAACCTGACCTGCCGCGCCAGGCGATGGAGCATCTCTACCTCGGGCCTCGCCTTGAGGAAGGGGAGATCAAGGCGGTTCTCGATAACTGCAAGGCTATCTATCGCTACCTGCCGAGCGAAAAGCACTTGATCGACGAGACCGTCCGCCTGCTGCAGGATGACAAGATCGTCGCCTGGTGCCAGGGGCGGCTCGAGTTCGGGCATCGAGCCCTCGGCAACCGTAGCATCGTGGCCTCTCCGTTTTCTCCTTACGTGATGGAGAACCTGAATCGTTACGTGAAGCACCGCGAGGACTTCCACCCCTTCGGCTTGTCGGTTCCGGCCCAAGACGCCTCGCGTCTTTTTGACTGCACGCCCAACTGCCGGTTCATGTCCTCGATCGGGAGCCTCGGGGAAACCGCGCCCAGAGAGCTCGACCGATTCGCCTTCAACGGCGGGGCAGCGCGCGTGCACACGGTGGAGCGCCAGGCGAATCCTCGATTCTGGAGCCTGCTCCAGAAATTTGGCGAAAGATCTCCAGCTCCCGTGCTGCTCAATACCTCGTTCAATCTTTTCGGCGAACCCCTGGTGTGTGACGCCCGCGATGCTATTCGCAGCTTCTACTGCTCAGGGATCGACGCCCTGGTGTTAGGCAACTTCCTGATCGTCAAACCCTGAGTTCCGGCAGTTTGGACCGGCATAATCCTCAACGTGAGGTCCTGATGAAACTCGCTGCCTTCCCCAAGTGCTTCATGGACGCGATCTGTGTTGACCGGACCATAAGCCTCATTGAATGGATCAACATGGCAGCGGAGTTGGATGTGGACGGTCTGGAACTTTACTGGGGCTTCCTGACGAGCTTCGAGAACGATTATCTGGACCGCGTGCGGGTGGCGCTGGAGCGGCATAGCTTCGCTATGCCGATGATGTGCTGTTCACCGGATTTCACTAACCCTGATTCGAAGGTGTGGCGCGAGGAAATCGAGCGCGAGCGCAAGATGATTGATGTCGCGGCGCGGCTGGGCGGCCGTTACTGCCGCGTGCTTTCCGGCCAAAGGAGGCCTGGAGTCTCGCGCCAGGAAGGCATTCGCCGCGTGCTGAATGCCATCGAGGAGTTACTGCCGTACGCCGAGTCGCAAGGCGTGGTGCTCACGCTTGAAAACCATTACAAGGACGGCTACTGGAAATATCCGGAGTTCGCCCAGAAGAGCGACATTTTCCTGGAGATCGTGGAGCGAATCCAGTCGCCTTGGTTCGGCGTCCAGTTCGACCCCTCCAATGCGATAGTCGCCGGCGAAGATCCCATACAGTTGCTCAAGCAGGTGAAACACCGGGTGGTCACCATGCACGCCAGCGATCGCTTTCTGAAGCCGGGCCACACCCTCGATGATCTGGCCAAGGCCGAAGAGGGGCCGGGCTACGCCTCCATCCTGGTCCACGGCGTCACGGGGCTCGGGCTCAACGACTACCCGCGAATCTTCACTTTGCTGCGTGAAGCGGGATTCAGCGGCTGGATTTCGATTGAGGACGGGATGAACGGGCTTGAGGAGATTCGCGAGTCCGCGAGGTATTTGCGTAACCTGATGGAGGGACCTGCGTGAATGCAGTCAGTACTCCAATTGGAGCCATAGTAAGAATTGCCAACGCGTCAGAATCGCTAACGTGTCAGAATCGCTAACGCCTGTCACGCAATTTAAGAATGTTACTTTCGCCCTATCGTCCTGCAATTTGGAAATGTTACCCGTAGCCGTAGGCGCTGTGCGAAATGTGGAAATCCGGCGCTTTGGCTTTTGGGCCGGATTTCCAAGGGCGGAGGGAAGC
>DATDGP010000134.1:0-1905 GCA_036522035.1 Terriglobales bacterium | reverse complement strand
GGGTCATCGCGACCTGGAAGAAACGACCATCTACCTCCATCTTTCGCAGCAACACCTGAACGCCACCGCGAGCCCGCTGGACTCTCTGCCCCTTGCGCGGAAGTGCGATCCAGACGGCGGCACAAAGTAGATGCCGCGGCCACCTATCGAGGTGGCCGATGTGATCCGCACCGCCGGGGAAAGCTTCTTCGAGAGCAGCCAGCGGTGGTTTACCTGGCTGCACCTGAAAGTGTTGAACGCGATCCTGCGCTGCCGCACCGCCGCGCTCGGCGGACATGCGGATGCGTGTTCAAAATGCGGACATGAGGCCATCTCATACAACTCCTGCAGAAACCGGCATTGCCCAAAATGTCAGGCCAATGCACGCGATCGCTGGCTCCAAGCTCGGGAGAAAGAACTACTGCCCACGCGCTACGTCCACGTGGTCTTTACCTTGCCGCGGCGCCTTTCGCCGCTGGCGCTGCAGAACAAACGGGAGATCTATGCCCTGCTGTTTCGGGCCAGCGCCGAGACGCTGCTTGAGGTCGCCCGCGATCCGAAGCACCTCGGCGCGGAGATCGGATTCTTCAGCGTCCTTCATACCTGGAACCAGCAACTCCAGCATCATCCGCACGTTCACTGTGTTGTTCCAGCCGGCGGTCTGGCTCTGGATCGCTCGCGCTGGATCGACTCGCAGCGGAAGTTCTTCCTGCCGGTGGATGTGCTCAAAGAAGTGTTTCGGGGAAAGTTCGTGGGTGGTCTGAAAACGTTGCATGCAGAACACAAACTCGCCTTCCATGGAACACTCGCCCTACTTCAGAATCCGAAAGCCTTCGCCGCGTGGCTCCGCCCACTGTTTCGCTCCAAATGGGTGGTTTACGCCAAACGCCCGTTCGGCGGTGTGCAACACGCCCTTCGTTATCTCGGCCAGTATACCCATCGTGTAGCGATTTCAAACCATCGACTCGTTGCCCTTGACGATGGCATGGTTACTTTTCGCTGGCGCGATTCCGCTCACAACAACAAAAAACGACTGATGACGCTGCCGGTCAACGAGTTCCTGCGCCGATTCCTGCTGCATGTGCTGCCGCCTGGATTCGTCCGCATCCGCCACTTCGGGCTGATGGCTCATCGTCGGCGCAACGCCTCGCTGCCGCTCTGCTTACAACTGCTTGCCCAAGCAGGCCCGGTTCCGACCGAAACCCGATTTGAAGAAGACGCCGTCTCTTCCCCACGCCCGCTTTGGACGTGCCCGCAATGCGGCGGCCCAATGGTTCTGATCGAACGGCTCAGCCCCGCTCAACTTCGATTGCGGTCTCCACCAATCCTCAACCCGCGACAACTATGATCCGATCTTTCTCATCACGACTTAGCTGCGGATTCCAATACCCACACGAGACGTGTGCGTGCGTCACCTGCCGCATGGCTCGTCTGTGGTACAAAACCCTATCGCGAACAATGATTGCGATGCCTGCGGGCAATACCTTCTCGTTTTCCCCAGCTTTCCTCATCCCCGCCAGCATTCAAAACCCATAGCACGACCATTCCAAACGGCTTCCTTCAAGTCGCTGTATCGAAAGGGAACCGGCGGGGTAACACTCCATCCTCCCCGAGCATCGTCGCGCCGGCTCCCTTTCGATACAGCCCTAGGACTTCTCGCTCATGTTCATTGCCCAGGATTCTTTCGCGGCAGAAGAATCTTGCGCGACGACATCACATTTGGAGAAGAACGCTACTCGGAATGCAGCGCGTCCGATGGATTCACGCGAGCCGCGCGGCGTGCTGGTGCCAGACAAGCGTCCAGAGCCACACCACCCAACACCGCAGCCACTGCGCTGTAGGTTACCGCATCTATCGGCGCGACTTCGTAAAGTAGGCCGCGCAGTACACGCGTCAACACGGCAGCTCCGCCAAGCCCAGTCGCCA
>DATDGP010000133.1:0-2048 GCA_036522035.1 Terriglobales bacterium | reverse complement strand
GCGCTCCGCAGCAGAAGCGAAGTTGCGTCGATCATCACCCTGGGCATGCCTTCGGCTAGCCCTCAGGTTACACCACGGCGCCTTAGGCCGCTGCTGCCAGCAGTCTCGGAACCCCAATAATGCAGATTCGGATAACCCCATGAAAGGACAGAGCGGGATCCGCCAGCGGTAGCCGCCCTCAGTTGCCGTCTATTTTCGCGTTCGTAGATTGTGCTGGCGTTGACCCTGTTCTTGTAGTATTATTACATCAAGATGGAGAATGAGCCTAAAGGACAGGAAGCTTCCCGGCTCCGCCAGCGCAAATTTGCACTGCTCCGCCAATTCCAGTTCCCCCAGGATTTGCTCCCTGGCTCTCTCTCCGTGAGTCATACTCGCTGCGGAAAGCCTACTTGCCATTGCGCTTCAGGCGAGGGCCACGCCGCCTGGTCGCTGACCTTCATGGCCGCCGGTAAGAAGCGGGTGGAGCGTATTCCGAAAGACTGGGTGGACGACGTCCGCCGGCGCGTCGATGCCGGCCGCGCCTTTCAGGACGCTCTGCGCGAGGTCCTCACCGCCAACGCGGAGTTGCTGGTGCTGCGGCGAAAACAGAAACCCCGTTGAAGGGGCCGCACGTCCGTCAAATCCAAAACTATACCTGCCATCATGTGGGCCTGAAGTCTTACTTTGAGCACCCCGGCGATGGTCGGCCCTATCCCCAGATTCCCGCGCGGGATCTGGTCTGGGCCGTGGTCATAGGCCACATTTTACGCGTGACCAGCTTTTTGCGCCTGGAGTGGCTGATGCACTCTCCGGTGCGCGCGGAGTTGGGGATCAAAACAGAATTCGGAGATGATGCCTTGGCCTACTGCACCGAGCGGATGGACCCGGAGACCACACGGGTGGCGCTGGCGGCCGCGCTGCACCAGGCCAAGCGCAACAAGGCTTTCGAAAACAGCCGCTTCATCGGCTTGGCCCTGGACGGCACCGGCGCTGGACGCACCTACAAAGAACCGTGCTCACTATGTGATCCCATCAAGGACAGCAAGGGCGAGGTGCATGGTGCGCTGCACCATTTTGTGCTGATCAGTATTGTGGGCGCTGGTTTGACGCTGCCGGTGGATATCGAGCCTTACGGGCCCGGCGACAGCGAATATGCTGCCGCACAACGTTTGCTGCGGCGCGCCGTCAGGCACTTGGGACCGCGCTTTGCCGATTACATAGTGGGAGATGGCGAATACGCCACCGCTCCCTTTCTGCACACCACCGACGAGGTCGGACTTCCGGTGGTAGCGCGTCTCAAAGAAAACCTGCCCTCGCTGGCCGCCACCGTGCGCGCACGCTTTGATGGCCAATCACCCCATGCCGTATTCCCGGAGGGCAAGGACCGGGTCGAGATCTGGGATTACGATCATTTCGATTCTTGGGAAACCCTCAACTGGCCCGAGGTCCGCGTGCTCCGCTACCGCCAGCACAAACCCGATGGCACCGTAATCCAAGCCGAATGGCTGACCGACTTTCCCATCGCTAAATTGCGCAGCCTGAGTTTCTACCGCATGGCCAAGAGCCGCTGGGAGATCGAGAATCACGGCTTCAACGATGGTAAGAATCGTTATGGCATGGAGCACATCTGCCACCACGAGCCCAACAGTATCCTCATCGTCTGGCTGTTGATCGCGCTGGCCATAGTGATCGAACGCCTTTACCGCTTGCGCTACTTGCACCGCGGAGACCACGGCGTTCGCTCCGCCATGGACTTATTCACCTATCTCTGGCTCACCCTGGGCTCCCGCAGTCCGCCCGATTCCGGCTGAACCCGGTGCCGTGCGGACGGCTGCATCGCTCCGTTGCTCTTTGAAAACTCGACGCCTTCCGTGGAGGGATGACCCCGCCGGAGCCCGCCGTCGCTCAACGGCCAGCAGGAACGCTGCCCCCACCATCAAGTCAAATCCACTTCACTGCGCCGACCCCTGCCTCGGCGGACGTTCCGAAACTGCTGCAAAACGCGGCCAGCCATGGCGCGGAGAGAAAGGAAAACAGTATAATGAAGGGACGTCGACCCTAACGCGTTG
>DATDGP010000132.1:0-17739 GCA_036522035.1 Terriglobales bacterium | reverse complement strand
TCTGCAATATGCCTTCTATCAGGTCATCGCCGCCGCTGTGGTCTACATCATCGGCAATGTTCTGATCGGTTTCATCGAGATGTTCGGCGACCAGAAGATGACGGCCATCCAGCAGGCCTCCATGGTGCCGGCCATCTTCATAGTGGTGGTGGCTTCCGTCTATGCCCTCATTAAGGTCCCGATGCTCACCAGTCACTTGTTCAGCGGCGGCTCCGGGAGCTCCGCTGCCGGCATGCTCAGTTCTCTGAACCCGCTCGGCGGGCACTAGAAGAAGGATCGATGGCGAAGGACAGCACCTTCAACGAAGCCAGGCAGCTCTACATGGAGCAATACGGCGAGGCCATCGTCACCTCCAACTACCTCAAGGTGACCCTGCTGGTGCTGGCGCTGGTGGTTGCCGGCCTGGTGATGGTGAATCTGCGGACCGTGCGCACCTTCCAGAACTTCAAGCCGCTGGTGATTCGTATCGACGCGGTGGGCAGGGCGCAAGCGGTCGGTTACGACGCCTTCGCTTACAAGCCTGAGGACAAAGAGGCCAAGTACTTCCTCACCCAGTTCTGCGAGCTCTACTACCGCCGTAACCGCTACACGGTGAACGACGACTTCACCAAGGCGCTCTACTTCCTCGACGGCAAGCTGGCCAACGACATCATGGCGGCCTACAAGAAGAGCGACGTCATCAAAAGCTTTCTCGACAATCCTTCCTCACCGGAGATCGACATCGATGTCCAGCAGGTGGCCCTGGAAGCGATGGACCAGCCCCCCTACAAGGCGAGCGTCGACCTCTACTTGATTCAGTACTCACCGGTGGACCACTCGGTGCTCAAGAAGACGCTCTACACGGCCACCTTCGTCTTCATGTTCCGCTCCTATGTTCCGAGCGCGCTGATTCCGATCAATCCGCTGGGCCTGACTATCACCTATTTTCGCGAGGACGAAGCTTTCAAGTGAACTCACTCAACCTGAGGAGAAGAACCATGCCTCTCATTCCGCCGAAACCGACGCCACCGCGGAAACAGACCATCGCTCTGCGGCTCGAAGTCTCCACCCTCGAGGCCCTGAAGCGCTACGCGGCCTTCCTCGGCACCCGCGACCTCTCGCATGTGGTGACGGGCAGCCTGGAGAAGGTCTTCCATGCCGACAAGGAGTACAAGACCTGGCTCAAGTCTCATCCTGATTCGGTGACTGAGACCAGGGCCGGCTGGAACCCGGGGTCGAACCACCACCCGGCCGGCTCTGCTCTCCCAGGCGCGTCGTCGCCGCTGGCTGCGGGGGCCATGCAGGCGCCCGAGGCATAGGGGCGAGCATGGCTGGCAGAACCCAAGGTCGTGGAGGCCCCGACACGCTGCTGCGCAGCGGAGGAGGGAGGGTCCGGCCAGGCCGGACCCTGACAGGCCACCCCTGGGCAGGGTCACGTTTGTCAACAAATGTTGACATTCGTCAACGTGTTGAAATCGACCGACTTGAATACGACGGCGTGCACAGGCGTTGACAAATGTTCACAGCCGTCAACTGCTTGTCCCGCAAGAGCTTCGGCAAAGTAGCCCAATGACCAAGAAAAAGACACTCCTCACGAAGCATATCGGGTTCCGAGTGAAGGAATCCGCGTTCGCCGACATCGAGCAGCTTGCCGAGTTAGACGGTAAGGTCGTCAACGACTGGTGCCGGGACCGGCTGTTAGGATTCCTGGCGCTGCCCAGCGCCAGCCCGGCAGGACATGCCCTCCTCGCGGAGATCGCAGCTACCCAGTCCATCACCATCAGTCTGCTATTCGCCTTTGCGCGTGACGGCAAGCTGCCCGAAACCAAGGTGAGGGAGATTCTCGACCGGGCTCGCAAAGACAAATTCACCCAGGCCGCGGACCTTCTCCGGCAGGCCTCGGTCGCGGCCGGGACGAGCGAGTCGCAGGCCAACGCTGCTCCCGAATCCAAAACGAGGTTTCGATCGTGAACGCTGCCATTCCCATTCCGACTAATCCCTCCGGCAGAGACCGCAGCTGGCCCCGGCACCGGCCCGTTTTCAGCCTTCTGGCTATCGCGTTTGCCGCGCTGGTAGCGACCGGGGCCTTCACAATTCAGTTCAAGACTCGCTGGTCGCTATTGCAGCAATACTACCTGTCCACCTATCTGCGAACGGCTCAGCTCGCGTCCTCGCGAAACCCTTATGTGCATCCCAGCGGTACCTACAGAGTCCTGCTGATTGATTATCCGCGTGCGACCCGCATAGCCCTGGATAGTGAGATTGTACTAATGGATGGACTGCTCCAGGCGCGCGTAGGCAGCGATTTTCGACTGTCCCCTGCGGCCATCCGCGATGAAGCCCGGCAGCTTCGCTGGGCATCACTCCGCCTCGATGACCAGTGGCTTCACGCCTGGCTGACTCAATGGGTCTATAGCGGGGGCTCCCGTACAGCTCTTTGTCGTGATGCCTGGTATTCAGGCTTGCTGACCCTCGTGCTGCTACTGCCCCTGGCTATTCGCCAGGACATCCGTGAGTCCCGCAAACGCCGTCTCGGGCGACCGCTGAAGGGTGCCAATCTCACCACGCGTGCGCAATTTCACCGTCGCACCCCCCACCATACCGGTGTCGGCTGGCGCACCAAAGCCGTAGCGAGCCTCTGGGAGAAAGTGTTCATTCCGGCAGAAGAGCAGCAGGTTGTTCGGATCGCACGACAGCACGAGCAGGAGCACATCCTGCTGGTGGGCGACTCCGGCTCAGGCAAGTCGAGTCTCATCCGGCAGCTTCTGATTCAGATTCGCGACCGAGGAGAAACAGCCATCGTCTACGACCCCGCGCGGGAGTATATTCCCCACCTGCTGGACCCTGATAGGGGCGACCTGGTTTTGAATCCCCTTGACGCCCGGATGCCCTATTGGAACCCTTCTGACGAACTGCTTCATCCGACCGAAGCCGATGCCATCGCCAAAGCCCTCTTCCCAGACCGGCAGCACGAGAACTTCTTTTTCATCGACAGCCCACGCCGTATTTTCGCGCACCTGCTGCGCTATCGGCCCAGACCCGAGCAGCTTTGCGACTGGATTGCCAAGGCCGACCCCGAGATCGACAAGCGAGTTGCTGGGACGCCCATGCAAGCCATCATTTCGAAGAGCGCGCCTCAGCAACGCGAAGGTGTTTTGGGTGTTCTGGAGCGAGCCGCGAGGGTGCTCGCCCTGATTCCCGCTACCACCAAGACTGGCCGCCAATGGTCCGCAACCCAATGGGTGGAGCACCGGCATGGCTGGGTCTTTCTGATTTCTACCCACGAGACCCGCGAAGCCCTGAAACCGCTCATCAGCCTGTGGCTCGACCTCATGATTCTTCGGCTCACGGGCCAGACCTCCGGCTGCCTTCATCCTGTGTGGGTAGTAATCGATGAGGTCGCGAGCCTCGAGAATCTGCCCACTTTGCCGCTGGCGCTCGCCGAGAGCCGTAAGGCCAACACCCGGCTAGTGCTCGGGCTTCAGGGGAAGAGCCAGCTTGAGACACGTTACGGCAAAGAATCGGAGGCGATGCTCTCGCAACCGCGAACCAAGATCTTCCTGCGAACCACTGAGGCGCGCGCCGCCGAATGGGTCAGCAAGTCCATCGGTGAAGTGGAAACTGAGCACGTCCGCGAGGGCAGGAGCACGGGAGAGTTCGGCATCCGGCGATCGCAGAATGACACCTTCGATCGGCGAATTGAAGCCGCCGTGCTGCCTTCCGAGATTGCCAACCTTCCGGACCTGGAAGGCTACTTCCAGACACCCGGTTTCACCCTCAGGCTGCAGTTTCCGCATTGCGCCGCAGAGCAACGTCAGGCCGCGCTCATCAGAACCGAGGTTCCAGGCATCCAGTTGCTACCCGAACCACCAGAGGATACTTCACCTCCCGCTGACGACAATGAGCCGAAATGGCAGCAGTTGAAATCGTCCTCCGGTGACACCCTGTCGGCGCTGGGAATGTAACGCCATGATGGACCTTTCAAAACCGTTGAACGCGAGCCAAGCCCACGCCTATCACGAGCGGGAGTTTGCCAGTAGCGAGCAGCGCTACTACTCCGAAGGCAACACGGTGGGAGGCGAATGGTTCGGACGGCTCGCCGCCGAATGGGGCCTCGCCGGGGCAGTCCGGGATGAGCAGTTTCACCGCCTTGCCGAAGGGCAGCACCCGATCACCGGCGAGCAGCTCGTGCGCCATCGCATGGCCACAGAGTACAAAGACGAGCATGGCAAAACGGTTTCCGCCGCAGAGCACCGGGCCGGCTGGGATGCGACCTTTAAGGCTCCCAAGAGCGTATCCATCACGGCTCTGGTCGGCGAAGACAACAGGGTTCGCCAGGCTCATCGCGAAAGTGTACGCGTTGCCCTGACCGAACTCGAACGCTATGTCCAGGCTCGGATCGGCGGCAATCATCCCCCCGAAACCACCGGCAAGATGATCGCCGCCACTTTTGAACATGACAGTGCCCGTCCGGTCAATGGGTATGCTGCGCCTCACCTTCATGCCCACGCCGTCATCTTCAACGTGACCGAGACGCCGGACGGCAAGCCCCACGCCCTTCAGCCGCAGGAGCTGTACCGGGCTCAGGGCTTTGCGACCGCCGTTTATCGTTCGGAATTGGCCGGGCGGCTCCGGTCACTGGGCTACGAACTGGAGCGCAAGCGCAAGGGGGAATTTGAGATCAAGGGCTACACGGCAGAATACCTTCAGGCGAGCAGTCCGCGCCGCCGCCAGATCAAAGAGTATCTGGAAAAGCATGGCGTGGCCGGGGCCGAAGCCGCTGAAATCGCCGCCCACCGGACCCGGGAAGCCAAGCGTCATTTGAAGCCCGAGGAGATGAAGCGCCTCAACTTGACCCTGGCCGCCGAATACGGCGACCGGCCGCGACAGGTTGTTGCCCAGGCTTGGGCACGGCACCAGACCGTGAACCACATGGGGAGCGCCAAACTAGGAACTCGCGATGCCGCCACGGAAGCCAGTATCGCCCAGGCCGCCGTCACGTTCGCCCGAGACCGCAACATCGAGCGCGAAGCTGTCGTCGATGAGCGAACCCTTCTCAAGGACGCCCTCAACCGCGCGCAAGGCCATGCCGGATTAGGCGAAATCCGAGAGAACCTGGAGTCCCGCATCCGTTCCGGCGAATTTATTCCCGTTGCAGATTCAAAGGCCGCGGGCCGGCAACTCACTACGGCTCAAATGCGGAACTTGGAACGCGAGAACTTGGCCACCGTTGCCAATGGCCGGGATCTCGGTACGCCTCTTGTCAGACCTGCTCACTTTACGGAGGCAGAAGAGGCGTACAAGAGCCTGAGTCACGCCCAGCGTGAGGCGGCAAGGTTCGTGCTTGAAAGCCACGACCGGATTACGGGCCTTCACGGCGTCGCCGGTGCGGGGAAAACGACAACGCTCACTACCATCCGTAGAGCGGCAGAAGGGGACGGGTACGAGGTCGAGGGTTTCGCACCGACTTCACGCGCGGCTCAGCAACTCGAGGAGGCGGGAATCCCCGCTACAACCCTGCAGTACTTTCTCACTCAGGGACGGCGCGACGCCTCGAGTCCGAAGCACCTTTACGTGCTCGACGAATCGAGTCTGGCAAGCACGAAGCAGATCCATGAGTTCTTGGCTCGTCTGGATCCGGCAGACCGGGTCCTGCTCGTGGGCGATATCCGCCAGCATCAGGCCGTCGAAGCCGGCAAGCCCTTCGAGCAGATGCAAGCCGCCGGAATGCGCACTTCCCACCTGGACGAGGTCATTCGTCAGAAGGACCCGGAACTGAGAAGCGCCGTCGAATTGCTGGCCCAGAATCGTATCAGCGAAGCGGTGCAAGGGCTTGCCGAACAGGGAAGGATTCATGAGATCGGGGACCCGCGGGAGCGCCTGAACGCGGTCACTCAAAGCTACCTTCGCCACCCTGAAGGAGCCCTCATCGTGGCACCGCACAATGGCTCTCGCCAGGAGATCAATCGCCTCGTCCCCCAGGGCCTTCGCGACGAAGGAAAGTTCGCTGGGCACGACCATCGCGTAACGGTCCTGACTAATCGGCAGGAGCTTACCGGCGCCGACCGTGAGTGGGCGGCCCGGTACGAGATAGGCGACGTGGTTCGCTACCCGCGAGGCAGCAAAGGACTCGGCCTCCCTCGCCGCGAGTATGCCTCGGTCACCGACGTTGATCTCTCGAAGAACCAGATTACGGTGCAGCTCAAAGACGGTGCGCTGGTGACTTACGACCCGAACCGCATCCGAGGAGTGAACGTCTATCGCCGCGAAGAACGCGACGTGGCAGTCGGAGATCGCATTCAATTCACCGCTCCTTTGAGGCAGCGTCACATCGCCAACCGCCAAACCGGCTTCGTGGAGAAGATCGACTCTGCTGGCAATCTGCGGGTCCGCCTCGACTCCGGGCGCACGGTCGAATTCAACCTCGACCAGCACCCGCACCTTGACTATGGCTACGCCATGACCAGCCACAGCAGCCAAGGGCAGACGGCGGATCGGGTTATCGTTCATGTGCCAGGATACGAGGTTGAGAACCGGCAGCTCGTCAATCGCCGCTTCGCCTACGTTGCTTTGTCCCGAGCTCGCTACCAAGGGGAGATTTACACCAACAACGCTGCAGATTTGGCTCAACGGCTCAGTCGTGACACTTCCAAGCGGGCGGCCATCGAGGTCGTACCCGCTGCCAATGAGCAAGTCAAACCAAGCGCCATCGAGCAGCACGAGCAGCCTCTGGAGCAGAGCATCGCATGACCGGATTCGAGCTCATCCTGCCGTTCCTACGGCCCATCGAGTCGCTGATTCTTGACCCGAGCGTCAGCGAAGTGATGGTGAACGGATCACAGCGTGTCTTCATGGAACGCCAGGGGTACCTGGAAC
Source organism: Terriglobales bacterium (assembly GCA_036522035.1). Classification (GTDB taxonomy): domain Bacteria; phylum Acidobacteriota; class Terriglobia; order Terriglobales; family Acidobacteriaceae; genus Angelobacter. Next base: position 10,884 of record DATDGP010000132.1, on the reverse strand, counting down.
CCGTCCCCGTAACCGGTCTAACCGAAAAGTCTCTCCTCATTGCCGTCAAGAACATCGCACGCCGGCTGGGAGACGACATCTCTGAGTCCAAGCCCATCCTCGATTCCCGCCTCCCAGACGGCAGCCGCGTGGCTGCCGTCATCCCGCCCTGCAGCGTCAATGGCATCACTCTCACCATCCGCAAGTTCACTGCCCGTAACTTCACCATGAACGATCTGGTCGCGACCGGCACTTTGACGCGAGATTTGGCCGCGCAGCTTGAACGTCAAGTACTGACCAGGAAGAACGTTCTGATTAGCGGCGGAACGGGAACTGGCAAGACCACCCTGCTCAACATCCTTGCCGCATTCATTCCAAACGAGGAACGACTGGTCATCATTGAGGACACGGCTGAAATTCAGGTGCGCAAAGACAATCTGGTGCGACTCGAGGCCCGCCGCGAGCAGAACGGTCTGCCGGCCGTCACCATCCGGGATCTGCTAAAGGCGACCCTCCGTCACCGTCCCGACCGGATCATTCTCGGTGAGATTCGAGGCGGGGAGGCTTTCGATCTGCTACAGCTTTTGAACACCGGACATTCCGGGACCCTCTCGACGGTCCACGCCACCTCAGCCGAGCAGGGGCTGTCTCGGTTTACGAGCTGCGTTCTGCAGAGTGGTATCGAGCTGCCCTACCGGGCCATCAAGAGCAACGTCGCCGACTCGCTCAACCTGATCATTCAGCTTGAAAGACGGCCGGGAAAACGATCCGTTTCCGAGGTCCTCGAAGTCAGCGGCTACGACCCTGACCGGGACCGGTACGAGTTCGACTCGCTCTATGCCAGCAAGGAGGAGCCATGCCCACAATAGAGCAGAAGCCCGATGGCCAACACGCCATCACACCGGAGGAGTACATCCGCCAGAACTTTGAGCCGACCGATCGCCTCGCGGTGGTGGTGATTGACCGCAAAGAAGGCAAAGTCCTGCAACGGGTCGAAACGGCGGAGACGATCGCCGGTCCAAAGTTAATCAATCCTGGCTTCGCCACCAGAACGCCCAGGGCTCGGACATCTATATTACGTGGAATCGGAGGGCCGGAATCTCGTTCCTTCTGACGCCAGTTAGCTTTTGGCGCTTGGGGGGTTTTGTTGGGATCCTCGGGGAAGGAGGGTTCCATGAATAAGCATGAGGTTCGGTGGGAGCTATATCCCCACGTGGTCCGGTTCGGAGAGGCGCGAACGTGGCTCGACATCCAGGCCATGCGGATGTTGTCGAAGAACACGATTGACAGCTATGGGCGGTCGCTCGACGACATGCTTCGGTTTTGTTGAGGGGCAGGGGTTCGCGCCGGAGACGGTAACTCGGGAGCATCTGGCTGGATACGTTCGTGAGTTGACGTGCCGCGAGAACCCGCATCATCCGAAGCTGATTCGACTCGACTCGGGCGGTGGCCTGTCGAACGCCACGATTCAGCTTCGCCTGACCGTGGCGCGGTTATTTTTTGATCATTTCGTCGTGGAAGGCATTCGGCGCAGCAATCCCGTCGGTCGCAGCTTCCGTTCCCGGCGACCGGGAGCGGAAGGTCGGCAGGGGCCGCTGTTTCGCCGACATCGGAAACTACCCTGGATACCCAACGAGGAGCAGTGGCAGGCGGTTCTCAAAGTGGTCCTCCGGGAGCCACTGCGAAATCGGCTGATGTTTACCATGGCCTACGATGCGGCCCTGCGCCGTCAGGAGTTGGTGGGACTGGAAACGAGCGATATAGATCCCGCACACCGGCTGATCCGCATCAAAGCGGAGACCTCTAAGAATTACACGGAGCGTGTCGTTCCCTATTCCGAACCCACCAGCTGCCTCTTCCATGCTTATCTCCAACACCGGCGCACTCTGAGCCGGGACCGTGGTCCTCTGTTCCTTTCCGAGTCGAATCGCAACGTTTGCAAGCCGCTGACCATCTGGACGTGGTCCAAGACCATCGAAGGTATCTCGCGCGCCTCGGGAGTGGTGAGCTTTTCCACGCACACGCTGCGTCACCTCTGTCTCACCGATCTGGCGCGCGTCGGGTGGGACATTCATGAAATCGCTGCTTTCGCCGGGCATAGAACCTTCGCAAGTACGCTACTGTATATCCATCTCAGCGGACGAGAACTATCTGCAAAGCTTGCCGCAGGAATGGATCAGATCCACGCTTGGCGCGTGCGACAACTTGGCGAGGTGCAGCCATGAACACTGCCCCCGAAATCCTGGCGGAATCCGGGCGTGCCTCGACGACCTGGAAATGGCCTTTGGACCTCTCTCGCTATGATCGGAATCCCGTCCTGAACCCGCGCGAGTTGGCGGCCCTGGATCGGCGCGCCCGTTTTCCCCATCGGTTCGGTCACTGGACTCCGCTGTTTCTGGAGGAACTCGGCCGTCTGGCGATGCCCGTCATTGATGCCCTCGACTATTTGAGTGTCAACGGGCGTGTCCGCAATGCCGTCCAGTGCATCCTCGTCCGCGAGATACACGGACATCGGAGCTCCTATTGGGCCTGGAGTTCGGATCAATGGCATGGAATCGTCGGCTCATCGCGTTCCTCCTACGTCGGGGGAGGGGCGGGATCGCGCGTCCCATCCCGCAACGCTCTGCTCGGGGTGGCCTATCTCCTGGCCAACTATTCTCACCTTCACGCCCTCGGGAAGTATGAACGCGTCACTCTCGCCTATCGCGTCTTCGGACGCGATCGCGTCGATGTCGAATTGGACAGGGTCGTCACCACGCTGCTGAAGTGGGGCTACTCCAGGCTCTCCCGTTCCGGCCTGCGCATGGCCCTGTGCGAAGTGTTTATCGAGAATCGCAGCCCGCGACTCGAGGACATCACCTACGAATTACTGGACCGCATGCGCGCCGCGGGCGAGCACTTCCAGCGGATCCGAAGTTGCATACACCGCATATCGCGCGCGCTGGTGGGTCTGGGCATCATCCCCAGGGAACTTTCCCTGTGGGGCGGCGGCTGGAACGGAGTCCAGGGGTGGGCTACCACCGGCGTCTCTCCTCAGTGGACGAGCTACGTCGGGCGTTGGTACGCGACCAGCACCCTCTCGCCCAAAGCCAGAAAGGGTTATTACCTGAAGCTGCTCACGGTCGGGCGCTGGGCCACGCTCACACACCCCGACGCCGCTTCTCCGGAACTCTGGGGACGCGAAATGGCCGCCGACTGTGTCGCCATGGTCTGTCGCAAGCGTATCGGCGATTGGGTGGACAAGAGCTGCATGAGGAACACCAACAATATGGGCAAGCCGATAACCCCTCGCACTCAGCTCCTCTTCCTGATCGCGCTTTCCACCTTCTTCCGCGATTCCCAGGAATGGGAGTGGATTCCGCGCCGGCTGGATGCCTCGCGGGCCTTCGCTCAACCCCGGCATCTGCGCGCACTGGTGCGGCCCCACCCACGAGTCCTGAGTGATGATGTATGGGCCAAACTGCTCTGGGCTGGCCTCAACCTTGTTCAGGATGACCTGCCCAACAGTCGCCACTATCCTCTGCTGATGATCCGCGCGGTTACGATCGTTTGGCTCTTCGCAGGATTACGGCAAGCCGAGATCCGGCGTCTGAGAGTGGGTTGCGTGCGATTCGACCCGGCACCTGCGGACTCCGCCACAAAGCCCAACGAGAATATCTGCTTGCTGGATATCCCGGTCAACAAGACGATGACGGCCTTCACGAAGCCCGTGGACCGCGCCGTCGGCGACGCCATCGTCGCGTGGGAGAAAGACCGGCCAGGGCAGCCCGCCGCGCTGGACGAGAAAACCGGCGAAGTCGTTCACTTCCTTTTTTCGTTTCGCTGTGGCCGCTTCTCCCTGAGATACCTCAACAAGACACTCATCCCGGTCCTCTGTCGCAAGGCCGGCATTCCTCTCGAAGATGCACGCGGTCGCATCACCAGTCATCGGGCGCGCTCGACGATCGCCACCCAGCTCTTCAATGCACGTCAGCCGCTTTCGCTGTTCGAACTCCAGGAATGGCTCGGGCACCGGCATCCCAACTCCACGCAGCACTATGCCCGGATCAGCCCTACAAAACTCGCGCGTTCCTATGCCGATGCCCAATACTTTCAGCGCAACCTCCGCACCATCGACATTCTCATCGATCAGGAGGTGGTCCGTGCCGGAACCGCGTCGAACGAGCCCTGGCGCTTCTACGACCTGGGGCATGGCTTCTGCACTTACGACTTCTTCGATCAATGCCCCCATCGGATGGCGTGTGCCCGGTGCGCCTTCTATCGCCCGAAGGGGAGCGCCGCGGCGTTCTTCCTGGAAGGAAAACAGAACTTGCTACGCCTCCAGCAACAGATCCCTCTCACCGAAGCTGAGGCGAATGCGATCGAAGACGGTGTGAATGCCTTCGAGAAGCTTCTGGCGCAGCTTGCCGATACTCCCACACCGGCGGGACCGACCTCGCGGGAGCTCAAAGCTGGGCTTGTTCAACTCGAACCCGCCAACGGAAGCAGGAAGTAAATGTCCACCGATTGGGTCGACTTCCGAGAAATCAAAGAGCGCGTCGCGATCATTGACGTCGTGGCGCGGTACGGCGTAAAGCTCCGGCGCGTCGGGCCCGATGGCCTTCGCGGAAAATGCCCGCTGCCGATGCATTCCTCGCGGAACAGCGTCGACAGCTTCTCCATCAGTCTCTCCCGCAATGCTTGGTCGTGCCAATCCGCCTCCTGTGTGGCGGCTTGCTCGGGCCGCGTGGGAGGCAACGTGCTCGATCTTGTCGCCCTCCTGGAGCGCTGCTCATTGCGGGAGGCCGCGCTTCACTTGCAGGATTGGTTCGGCTCAGCATCACCCAACGTCGGGCAGCGTTCCCACCGCGCAGAACCAGGCGAGACGGCGAACTCGGCCAATCGTCCGCTGAGTTTCACACTGCACCACATCGACCGGCGCCACGTTTATCTCCGGGGCCGCGACATCCATCCAGAAACGGCCGACACCTTCGGGGTCGGCATGTACGACGGCAGCGGATTCCTGCACGGTCGCATCGTCATTCCGATCCACAACGAACACGGGCAACTCGTCGCGTACGCGGGTCGCGCGGTTGATCACCAGCAGCCGAAATATCGCCTTCCGGCCGGCTTCAGGAAATCCGATGCGCTGTTCAACCTCCACCGCGCCGCCCGCACGGGCGACCGCAGCGTTATCGTCGTCGAAGGCTTCTTCGATGCCCTCAAGGTCCATCAGGCTGGTTATCCGTCCGTCGTCGCGCTCATGGGATCGTCGCTCTCGAAGCGACAAGCCCACCTTCTGACAAGTCACTTCGATCACGTCGTTCTTATGCTCGATGCAGATGAAGCCGGACAGCGTGGCACGGAGACAATCCTCGACCAACTCAAGCCGAAGATGCCGATCACTCCCCTCCGCCTGTCGAAGGGAGTACAGCCAGACCAACTGGCGTCAGGAGAAATTAGCTCAATCCTAAGGAGCCATCGCCATGAAATCGATACCCGAAGTAGGTAACAAAACGGCTCGATTCCACATAATCTATATCTCTCAGAATTCACTTCGCGAGAGTGCAACGGGCCGCACCAAGGCTGAGATTGCGGCCATCCGTCATGTCTATCTGGACCTCGACAACGACGGGCCAAAAGCCCTGGCTGCCATCGAAAGCAGCCCCAGGTGCCAAAACCGAGCTATATCATTTCCAGTTCCCCCGGCAAATACCAAGTCATTTGGAAGGTGAACGGCATCAACCAGGAGCAGGCTGAGTCCCTGCAGCGACGGATGGTGCAGGAGTTTGGCGCCGACCCTGCCGCGACCGACTCTGCCCGAGTCCTTCGGCTTCCGGGTTTCTTTAACAAGAAGTATGAACAGCCCTTCCGCGTTTCAGCCGAGGCGAAGGCTTCCGTGACTTATCAGCTCGGCGACTTCAAGCTTTCGCAGGACCAATCCCCAGTGCCCCCACGTGAGAGCCCTGCCCCTCGCGCCCAGACAGCCTCGGGCCGGGGGCAGAGGAGCGCGTCTGAGCACGATTGGAACTGGGCGACGCGGAGGCTCGATCGGGGCGAATCGATTGAGACCCTCGTCCAAAAGCTGACCGACTATCGCGATGACAAGCCCAATCCCGGCTATTATGCCCGGCGCACCGTCACCCGCGCCTACGCCCATGTCGCGCTCTCTCGGGGAGAGGATCCCCAGGAGGTGATGCGCGCCATCAGTACACATCCTCCCAGGCCCTACGACAACGGCGAACAGTATGCCCGCGCCGTCGTGGAGGAGACTCTGGCCAAGCTCAACAGGTCGAAAGGGCATGAGGTTTCGAGTGCGGCCCAGGCATACCAGCATACTCAGCAGCTGGTCTTGGCGGTGGCCCGGTGAAAACGATGCTCGTCCTTATTCGTCCGGTGATTTCGACTGGCATCCTGGTGCTGGTGATTACCGCCGCGGCCACGGGCCGCGACCCGATCACTCAAGCCTATCTCGCGCTCTTTGGTTTGCTGGGAGCGGCGACAGGTCTGGTCACGTGTAAAAGGCTTCCAGGCTTGGAAATCCAGAACTCGAACCGGGTCGATCCCGGACTGCCTGTGCTCGCGAGCTTCCTCTTTGTCGTCACTGTCACCGTCGCCGCGTTCGACTCCGGGCGATTTCATTGGAGCCCCGTGTTGCCCGCTGCGGTCCGAATTACCAGTCTTGCGCTGCTCGCTCTCTCCGGGTCACTGCAGGTCTGGGCGGTGGCGGTCAATCCCTACTTCTCGCCCAATCTGTGTGTCCAACTCGACCACCGGCTTGTTTCCCGTGGGCCGTATCGCTTCGTCCGGCATCCGGGATACTTGGCGATGCTGGTCACCGTGCCGGTTACCGCTGTTGCCCTTGGTTCAGTTGCCGCGTTGCTCCCAGCAGTGGGCTACGACTTTTTGATTTTGAATCGCATGGTGAGGGAAGATGGCTTCTTGCGGAACATGTTGGAGGGCTACGCGGAATACGCCGGGATGGTTCGCTCTCGGATCGTCCCCGGCTTGCGGTGAGGTTCTTATGCGATGCCCCAAGTGTACATCGGACGAATGTACCAAGCTCTCATTGGTCTACTCGAACGGAATCTCCGACATCAAGACGAGATCGCGCGGCCGAGGCTTCGATTTCGGCGAAACGGCCGGCGCATTCAGCTTCAGGTCTCGAGGCCGGGGGACATTCCAAACCCGCTTGTCGAAGCTCGCCGGGCCTCCGCGCAAGCTTCGTTACCGCCACGTCATTCTGTGGTGGGGTCTCGGCCTAGCCATCATGTACTGGCTGTTTGGGGAGTTGGTGTGGATCCATCAGCTCTCAGCCATTCGCTCCGTCACCCTCTTTCCACAATACGCTCACGCGTATTCGGGCTTGGCCCTCATCGTTTTGGCTTCCCTCGGGTGGTACAACCACCAGGTCCGCCCGCAGCGCTTGCGCCTTTGGGAGAGCTCGTTTATGTGCGATCGCTGCGGAAGCATCTTTCGGCCCTTCGAACAGCAGGAGGCAGCTTGATCGCCCTTGCCACAACACAGACCCATCTTGATGGCTATTGCATTACGGCCTACAAGGGCATCGCCCAGGGTGAAATATATCTTGCCCTGTTGGGTGATGCCGAGGCCCTCGGAGCGAATGCAGTTCTGAACACATGCTTCGACGATGAACTGGGCGTTGACACCACTTATCACGGCGCGGCTGTCGTGATGAAACCGGTCGAGCCGTCTGAAGGAGAAGCCTAATGCCTTCTCTGCGAGTTCCAACCCCGGAGGGCTACGAGGCTTTTCTCGGGGAACTTAAGGAGAGAATTCGAACCGCTCAGGTTCGCGCGGCCGTCGCCGTCAACCGTGAGTTGGTGTTGCTGTATTGGGGTATTGGCCGAGACATCCTGGCCCGCCAAAAACAACACGGCTGGGGCGCCAGGGTCGTCGATCGGCTCGCTGCTGATCTACGCAAGGCGTTCCCTGAAATGGCCGGGTTTTCTCCTCGCAATCTCAAGTACATGCGCGCCTTTGCGGAAGCCTGGTCTGACGAGTCAATTGTGCAAGCGCCGCTTGCACAAATTACGTGGTATCACAACATCGCTCTTCTGGAAAAGCTCAGCAGCGCCGAGGAACGCCTCTGGTACGCACGCCAGTCAGTTGAGAACGGCTGGAGCCGCAATATTCTCGTCCACCAGATCGAAACTGGCTTCTACAAGCGTCAAGGGAAGGCCGTCACAAACTTTCCCACCACGCTGCCGGCGCCGCAGTCTGACTTGGCGCAGCAACTCATCAAAGACCCGTACAACTTCGACTTTCTTACCCTTGCGGCCGATGCCCGGGAACGGGAGCTTGAACGAGGGCTGATTGAGCACATCCGGAACTTTTTGTTAGAACTCGGCGTGGGCTTCGCGTTCGTCGGCAGCCAATATCCCCTGGAGGTGGGTGGCCAAGAATTTCGAATCGACCTTCTTTTCTATCACTTGCGGCTTCGTGCTTACGTTGTGATCGACCTCAAGATGCAGGACTTCCAACCTGAGTTCGGCGGAAAGATGAACTTCTACCTTTCAGCCATCGATGACCTCCTGCGGCATCCGGACGATCAGCCGAGTATCGGGATTATTTTGTGCAAATCGAAGAACAAAATCGTCGCGGAATACGCACTACGTGACCTCAGAAAACCTGTTGGTGTCTCCGAGTACCGTTTGACCGAGGCCCTTCCCAAGCGCCTCCGCGCGAGTCTCCCAAGCGTGGAAGAGCTGGAAGCGAGCCTCAAACACGACTCTTAACGACAGACGTCTTTTCTAGGAGAAAGACCTATGCACGTTGCTCACCGCTTCGATTCAGATGAACGTTCTGGAAACCTGAAGTCTTCCGAGATAGATATCATTGGCTTGCTGGCGAGCCGGGTGGCCGACGAGGTCTGTCGTCGCCAGGCCCCCAACGCAGACGGTCTTAAACAGAGACTATTCACCGTCGCCCAAGCTGCCACGTACTTGGGGCGCAGCGAGGATGCGATACGTCACATGATAGGAAGCGGCAAAATACGTCCCGTCCGAGGCGACAGGAGAATATCCATAGACGTTCGAGACCTGGACGAATGGATTGCGACAAACAAGGAAGACATCAATGCCGTTTGAGCGTGTTGCCGGGCCGAAGTGTATACCTGAGCCTTACGGATTCTCTGAGGAGCGCAGCGATGAGTGCAAAGCTAAGAGGTCTTGGAAGCGTTTACCGCCGGAAGAAGCGAAGACCCGATGGCAACACAGTCGAACTTCCAAAGTGGTGGATCAAATACTACCGCCACGGGCGACCGGTCCGAGAACCAACCGGCACGACAAGCTATTCTCTCGCCCTCAACAAACTGAAAGGCCGCATTCGAGAGATCGAAGAGGGGACATTTGCCGGCCCGAAAGCAGACCGGCTCCGAATCGGAGAACTCCTGGACGGTCTTCTGTTGCACTACCAGTTGAACAATAGGTCGTATCGTGATTTTGCCAAGCCCGCTGTTACCCTTCATCTGCGGCCCTGGTTTGGCGAAATCCGCGCACGCGATCTCCAGACCCCCAACGTCCAGGCGTACCAGAGGCAGGCGGAGGGTGCCGCCAAGGAACCATTAACCGCGAGTGTGCTCTTCTCAAGGCGGCTCTTAATCTCGCCCGGCGCCAAACTCCGCCGAGAATCAAGTTCGTCCCTTATATTCCGAGGCTCGCTGAGAACAACGTTCGCAAAGGTTTTCTGGAATACGGCCAGTTTGTTGCATTGAGCGAAGCGCTCCCCGATGATATCCGCCCCATTCTTTTGTTTGCCTATTACTCCGGGTGCCGGCTAGGCGAGATTCTGTCACTGGCCTGGACACAGGTGGACCTCGCTCATCGTATCGTTCGCCTGGAGCCTGGCGAAACGAAGAACGGGGACGCGCGGCACTTCGTCATGGTTCCCGATCTGTGTTCATCGATTGCGACCCAAAGGGCCATCCGTGATGAGAAATATCCAGCTTGCCCCTACGCGTTTTTCAGACACGATACTGGCAATCAGATCCGCGACTTCCGGGGGGCGTGGGCTTCTGCCTGTGTTGCTGCGGAACTGGCCAATGCACAGGGCGAGCCGACACGCATCTTCCATGATCTACGTCGAACCGGGGTGCGCAACCTCGTTCGCTCTGGCGTGCCTGAAAGCGTCGCCATGAGGATCTCAGGGCATAAAACCCGGTCTGTGTTCGACCGGTATAATATAACCAGTGATCGAGACCTTGTGGACGCTGCCGCCAAGCTCGCCGCCTACGTTGACTCGATGAAGGAGCACCATGCGAACCAAGGGGCTCCCGGCGCGACAACCCCGGCACACCCTGAGGACTCGACGGGCACACTTTCGGGCACACCAAAGCACAATAGAAAGGAGACTGGACAGAGCTGCGAATACAAATTATTGAGTAAAATGGAGATATCGAAACGCGAAAGTGGCGGAATTGGCAGACGCGCCAGACTTAGGATCTGGTCCCGCAAGGGGTGGGGGTTCGAGTCCCCCCTTTCGCACCAGCCTTTCTTTTCAACGCGTTGCCGCTTACGACGGGTTGACGCTCGAGTCGCACAGTGACCGCCAGGTTGCGCCTGGGTTGCGGATGGTTGCGGACTTGTTTTCGAGTCCAGCCGGTCAATGAAGTGCACATTTCGGTGCGGGATCAGGTGGACGTACTTGTCAGCCGTGATCTGAATCGAGCTGTGCCCCATCTGATCGCGAACATAGGGCAAAGGTGCGCCCGCCTCAATAAGCAGACTGCCGAACGTATGACGCTTATGCCGCGCGCGGCATAAGCGCCACAGCTTCGCCCTGAACGCCTTGCTGCGCTGGTACCGAGCCGGTGCCGATGTCGAGGCCAAGCTGCCCTTGCTGGCGACCTATTTGGGGCACGGCTCGGCCGTGTCGACGCATTATTACCTGCACTTTATCGAACCC